>CAYVAN010000080.1:0-19215 GCA_964449225.1 uncultured Rhodopirellula sp. | reverse complement strand
TCTGCCTGGTCGCCACCACAGCCCAGGCTCAATCCGGGTCAAAGTCGCGTTCGACTGCACAGTCTCGTAAGTCGCCTGCCGCTGGCCAGATCACGAAGAAGGTTTTCTTTGAGATAAGCATTGGTGGAAAGCCAGCTGGACGCATTGAAATTGGCTTGTTTGGAGACGATGTACCACAAACGGTCGAAAACTTCCGCTCGCTTTGTACTGGCGAACGAGGTAAGGGCGATTCGGGAAAACCGCTGCACTACAAGGACAGTGTGTTCCACCGTGTCATTCCAAACTTCATGTTGCAAGGCGGCGACTTTACGATGGGCAACGGAATGGGTGGCGAGAGCATCTACGGTGAAAAGTTTGATGACGAATCATTCCTCTACGTCCACGACGCTGCTGGCTTGTTGAGCATGGCCAACGCTGGTCGCAACACGAACGGGTCGCAGTTTTTCATCACCACCGTGCCCACACCACACCTCAACGGCAAGCACGTTGTCTTTGGCCGAGTGATCGGCGGAATGGACGTTGTTAAAAAGATCGAAAAGCAGCCCACCGGCCGAAGCGATCGCCCCGTGGCAGAAGTTAAAATCGTCGATTGCGGTGAAATGAAGTAGCGTTTGAAAGCCGCGAAACGATCTCTAAGTCGCTGTTGCCAAGGCTGAGCATCAGCGACTTTTTTTGTGTTTGAGTTCGTGGCTGGTTTTATGGATTAGGTCATCTCACCATGCGACAGCATTGACTTAAACGCTCGAACGATTCATTGGGTTCGGCACCGACGATCAATCGGATACGGTAGAATGTGGACTCTCGAAACCACAGCAAGAGTCAATGTCCCGGTCCTTTAAGGGACAGTCCTGTCTTTCCACTTTCCCGAGTTTGATTTGCCTGAAAGCCTGCTGAATTACCGATTGAAACTGGGCACCTATGTGGGGATCCCATTGTTCGTCCATTGGTCATTCTCGTTGGCCGTGATCTATGTCTCGCTGCAAGTCATGCATGCCGGACTCTTACAGATGCTGTTTTCAATTGCTCAATTGATTGGCGTTTTTCTGTGTGTCACGCTTCATGAATACGGACATGCGATGGCTGCGCGGCGGTATGGGATATCGACTGCGGACATCACGCTGTTGCCGATTGGGGGTGTCGCTCGGCTGAAGAAAATGCCTCGGATTCCCTTGCAAGAATTCGTCGTTGCAATTGCCGGTCCTGCCGTCAATGTTGTGATTGCGATCCTGCTGGCGATTACTTTGGCGGTCATGGTCGACCCGGCGCTGCTGCGTGCAATCGTTACGTATGCTTTCGTCTTGCAAGAACCGATGACCGATGAGACTCGTGAGATGTTGCTTGAGCTATTCAATCAGCCGTCGTGGACCGGTTACGGAGTTCTGCTGCTGATCGTCAATTTGGTCTTAGTGGCATTCAACTTGATCCCTGCTTTCCCGATGGACGGCGGTCGGGTCTTTCGCGCCGTGCTGGCGATGAATATGAATTACCAGAGAGCGACTCGAATCGCATCGCGTGTCGGAGTGGTGATTGCCGTGTTGATGGGATTCTTCGCAATCCAAAGTGATCCACCGCTGTTGTTCCCGCTCTTTATCGCCGCGTTCATTGCTTATTCCGGGCTTGGCGAAGCACGGCAAGTGGATTTGATGGAATCGGTTAGCGGATTAACTGTTGGCCAAGTGATGTTGCGAGAGACGCCTTCGTTTTCGATGGATTTGAATATCAAAGAAGTCCAACGCCGCTGGCAAACGATTCCTCTGTCCAGTGTGCCCGTTGTTTCAATCGCTGGAACTGTCGTGGGCGTTTTGTCGCTTCGAGATCTTGCTGATCAGATTGAACTGGGGGTCGATCCGTTGACGACCGCCGGACAACTCGTCGATCATCGAAAGAGTTTTGGCCCGGTTGTCGATTCCCAGCCGTTGCACGAAGCGATAGTTCAAGCAGGCAAACATCATCGTCAAATTCCAGTCACTAATAAAACCGGAACCTTGGTGGGCACGTTGGATCTGGATACGATGATCCAACGATCATTCGTTCAAATTCCTTCCGAAATCCCATCGGCCAATAATTTACCAACCGCACATTTCGATCAACGCTCATGAATACCGATGACTCGCAGTTCTCAACTGCTTCGCCCCAACGGCGATTCAACTCTCGATTAGGTTTAATCCTGTTTGCTTTTTATTCGTTGCTTTACTTGGGTTTTGTCCTAATCAGTGCGTTGGCAACGGACCTGATGGATATCACGGTGATCGCTGGATTGAATCTCGCGATTGTCTACGGCTTTGGGTTGATCTTTGCAGCCTTTGCATTGGCGATGGCTTACGGGTTGCTTTGCAAAACTGAAATAACCGCTCCCCGTCAGAAAGACGTCCAATGATTTATGATCCCGCACCGTTGGCAGTCGTTGTCTTTATTCTGTTTGTTGTCTTCACCGTTGGGCTAAGTTTCTTTCTTGGCCGCAAAGCAAAGTCGTCCGCTGGGTATTTTGCGGCTCATGGCCAAATACCTTGGGCGGTCAATGGAGTCGCGTTCGCCGGGGACTATTTGTCGGCAGCTTCGTTCCTGGGCATTTGCGGAATGATTGCAACCTATGGGTACGATGGTTTCTTATATTCGATCGGTTATCTGGCTGGTTGGATCGTTGCGTTGTTCGTGATTGCCGAACCGATGAAACGGCTTGGGAAATTCACCTTCGCCGATGCCTTGGATGCTAAGTTCAATTCGCCAGGGATCAAAGCTGCGGCGGGAATTAGTACCTTGGTGGTCAGTATCTTTTATCTGATCCCGCAAATGGTCGGCGCGGGTGTTTTGATCCAGCCTTTGCTGGGTTACCCGCACTGGGTCGGCGTTGTGATGGTTGGGGTGGTCGTGATCATGATCGTGGTGACCGCAGGCATGGTTTCAACAACTTGGGTTCAATTCCTAAAAGGTTCGTTGCTGGTTTTGTTTAGCGGAATCTTGGTCGTGATGGTGCTGGGGAAAGGCTTCCGTGCGACTCCAG
Organism: uncultured Rhodopirellula sp.; assembly: GCA_964449225.1. Taxonomy (GTDB): domain Bacteria; phylum Planctomycetota; class Planctomycetia; order Pirellulales; family Pirellulaceae; genus Rubripirellula. Next base: position 16,214 of record CAYVAN010000080.1, on the reverse strand, counting down.
ATGCTTTCGAAACCCTGGGGCCCGTCGCACGCGAAACGCTGGCTGATTTTGTGAACGAGGATCGCAAAGTCATGGTTGCTGACGATGGCTGGCAAGATCAAGACTACGTTCGTTTGCAGGAAAACGGGGCCGTTGGTTTTGACCTCTTTCATGTTGACCCGGTTGATGGCAGCCAAGACGTCTTGCTACGCGAAGCGCAGGTCATTCGAACGATTGATGGCGAACGATTCGTCGATGGCTCGCCACTTGGGATTGGTGAAGACCAGAAACAACTTCGACCAGTTGGGCACATCTCAAAATTACCCGGCGATCAAGCGGAAACTGGATCGCTAGGGCCGCTTGAATTCTTCAATACGATTCGTGACAGCGAATTGATACTTTGGGGTAATGAAACGATCGTTCATGACGACGGATCGAAATCAACGGTGTACTTTCAAAAACCAACCGATGGAACGCGAGTGCTGCGTCCCGGCGAACATCCAAAGTTCGCGGGCATCCGGGGTGATAACACGATCGACAAAGTTAACTTCCTATCGTTGATGTTGGCACTGTTTTGCGGCACGGCGTCGCTGCCTCATATTTTGATTCGCTACTACACCGTCAAAGACGGCGCGGCGGCGCGTAAGAGCACGATCGTTGGCATCGCGACGATTGGTTTCTTTTATGTGCTGACGATGTACCTGGGACTCGGTGCGATGACCAGTGGGGCAATGGAACTCAGTGACAACAATATGGCTGCGCCGTTGTTGGCTCGCAGTGTCAGCCCACTGTTGTTCGCAATCATTTCGGCAATCGCATTTACCACGGTGCTTGGGACAGTCAGTGGCTTGATTCTAGCTAGCAGTGGTGCTGTCGCTCATGATTTGATCGGCGGCGTTCTAGGGATCGAGTTGAGCGGTGAAACGCAAGTTCGGGTCGCGAAATTGGCGGCGGTCGTTGTTGGCGTCATCGCGATCATCTTAGGAATTCTGTTTAAGGAGCTGAATGTCAGCTACTTAGTGGGTTGGGCTTTTAGCATCGCCGCGAGTGCTAATTTGCCGGCTCTGGTGATGTTGCTGTTTTGGAAACGGACGACAAAAGAAGGTATCATCGCCAGCGTTGTGATGGGGGCAGTTTCGTCGTTGGGATGGATCCTGCTGTCGTCGGATACCTACGCGAAGGTTTACGGTTGGGATCCAGCTGATGCGATCGCGCCGTTTAGCCAACCCGGCATTGTCACGATTCCGTTGGCGTTCCTTACCCTGATCGTGGTTTCGATTTTCACACGTCCCAGTGGATCAATCACAGGATCACCAAGCGATCGTGTTGCGGAAAAGCTGTCATGAATCGATGAAGATTTATTCAAACGCCCCTAGCGATACCTTCCAAAAGTGATGGAGCAGTCTGATGAGCACCTTTCGATGCAGCTTGGTGATTTTCGTATTGATGTATTCATCTGCCGCTAGCTTGGCTGATGAGTGGCCGCAGTGGCGGGGAATCAATCGCGACGCATCCATTCGTGATACAGGAATCATCGACGCGTTTAATCAGCGGACCGTGCCCCGAAAGTGGTCGGTGGAATTGGGCGGCGGCTACAGCGGCCCCACGGTCGCCGATGGACGAGTCTACGTCACCGACCGCGGGCCAACCCCCGATCCCAACGAACTAACCCCAGCGGAAGTTGAGCGGGTGCTTTGCTTTGATGCGGCCGATGGCAGTTTGATTTGGAAACACCAATATGAATCGGTTTACGAAATTGATTATCGCGCAGGACCGCGTGCATCCGTAACGATTCATAACGGCAAAGCAATCGCGGTCGGGGCGATGGGACACATGCATTGCTTTGATGCAACGACAGGCGACATCCTCTGGAAGCACGATCTTGTCGACCAATACGATATTCGAATGCCGTTCTGGGGAATCGCGGCAGCGCCGTTAGTTGTCGGCGATTTGGTCATCCAGATCGCGGCTGGCAAAAACGAAGACTGTGTGATGGCATTTGATTTGGAAACGGGGATCAGGAAATGGAGTGCGATCGATGAACGCGCGGGGTACAGTTCGCCAATCTTGATCGAACAGGCTGGTCAACAGGTGGTGGTCTGCTGGACTGGCGAAAGCATTTTTGGATTGGATCCAAAAACGGGCGACTTGTTTTGGCGCGTAGAAATGTTGCCTCGCAATATGCCGATCGGAGTTTCAACGCCGGTGTTTGATGGCGAGCATTTATTGGTGTCTTCGTTTTACGATGGAACAATGCTGATTCGTGCTCCTGCGGATCAACTATCAGCCAAGAAATTATGGCATCGCACCGGTGTCGACGAAAAGAACACTGATGCCCTGCATTGCATGATCAGCTGCCCGATCATCAAGGGTGAACATATCTATGGGGTGGACAGTTACGGTGAATTGCGATGCTTGGATTTGAAGACGGGCGATCGAGTTTGGGAAAGTGACAAAGCTGTCCCGCGGGCAAGATGGGCAACGGTTCATATGATCCAACTGCAAGGTGAATCAGGAAGCCGTGAACTGTTGATGAATGACCGAGGCCATTTAATCCTGGCGACGCTTTCGCCCGATGGTTATCAAGAACACAGCCGAGCGGCGTTGATCAAGCCAACGCGACAACAACTTCGTCGTCGCGGCGGTGTTGCTTGGGCGCATCCAGCGATCGCAGACGGTTTGATTTACGTTCGCAGTGACACCGAATTAGTGTGTGCGTCGATCCGTACGGAAGAGAAGTAGCGTTTTTTGGTTTTGTCGTGCGTTTGTTCCGCCTACATCAATTTTCAAAATGCTCTCTTGGGTCGCGAAACTTTGTAACCCAATACACGACGCTACCAATTGCCAGCGTCGTCATGGCTGCGATTGCGGGGTAAGGCTGGTTCCAGGCTGCGGTCACGCCAAGGGAAACGCTGGCGATAATGAAGATTGCCGGTGGGATTCCCCAGCCGGGCAAGCGATCAATGTGCCCGCGAAACTTCAATACGAACAGACTGGCAATCGCTAGCGACGAACACAGCGACAGCGTTAGGCCCAGGTAGATGAGCAAACCTTGTAGATGCGAAATTAGCACAACCATGATCGCCATTGCAGCTTGAAAACCAATCGCGACTGATGGTGATCGTTTCCCGCTACAGAAAAAACTCGGTATCAATCCGTCGTCCGCCATCTTTGCGTAAACCCTTGGGCCAGTCATCACCATCGCACTGATCGACGTTGCCAGGGCTGTTGCAATCAAAATTCGAACCAAGGTTTCAAGCGGCGGTCCTCCGATCGAAACAGCGGCGGTCGCTGCAACTTGGGCAATGTTCTCGCTGGCAGTGATTACCTCCAGCGGTGCGGCGAAAACAAAGACTGCGTTGAGCAGCAGATAGATCACGCTGATCAATGCTGTGCCACCGATCAGGGCACGCGGAACATTGCGACCCGGATCGCGGACTTCACCGGCAACGTAGATCGCGGCGTTGAACCCCGCGAATGAAAATGAAATCCAAACCAGTTGGCTGGCAAAGTTGGCAATCGAAAATGGTGCTGCTTCAAAACCGGGACTGCGGTTCACAGTTAAGTCTGGCAGCGCAAAGAAACCGTAGACGATGAAGCCCAGAATCAGAATCAGCTTGAACGCGACGAGCGCATCTTGTAGGCGTGTTGCTACGGAAACTTTCGCAGCATGCAAGACCGCAGCGATCAGAATCACGGTCACAGCGATGGTTCCGACGGGCAAAGCGTTTAGCGGCCCAATCATTGGTCGCGTGTAGGCTTCCAAGCCGATTGCGGCTGCCGCGATCGGTCCGGTGAACCCAGCCAGCATGGAAACCATACCGGCGGTCAGCCCAGCGGCTGGATGAATCGCACGGGCCAAGAACAAATACTCGCCACCCGATTCGGTGAACTTCGCAGCCAAGGCGGCGTAGCTGATCGCTCCGCACATCGCAATGATGCTGCCCACACCCCACGCGGCCAGCACCCGTTCGGGCGTCCCCAACGAGGCCAAAGCAAAGCCGCTGGTCGTGAAGACGCCAACGCCAATCATGCTGGCTGCGACGATAGCTGTCGCATTGGTCAAGCTTAGGCTTTTTATTTTCAACATGAATGATATTGACTGCCGGGTCGTGGTGGGGCTATTTCAAGGTACGGTTTGCAGTCGTTTCCGCAAACGGAATTTGAAAGCCAATTTAAGGTCGCCAGGATGGCACAGCCAACACAAAACGTCCCTCTGTTGGACATTAACCGCGATAACCAACCTTATCGTGATGAATTCATCGAAGCATTAACCGGCGTTGTCGATAGTGGCCGGTTTCTTTTTGGTCCAGACGTCGTTGAATTGGAACGCGAAGTTGCCGGTTATAGCCAAGTTGAAAACGCAGTCGGATGTGCGTCGGGTAGCGACGCATTGCTGCTCGCTTTGATGGCGATTGGTATTGGCCCAGGTGACGAAGTCATCGTGCCAAGCTTTACCTTCTTTGCTTCGGTCAGTTGCATCACTCGCCTGGGTGCGACGCCCGTTTTTGTCGACATTCGACCTGACACGTTCAACATTGACGCTGAAAAGATCGAAGAAGCGATCACGCCAGCGACTAAGGCGATCATTCCGGTTCACTTGTTTGGTCAGTGTGCTGAAATCGATCGCATTTGCCAAATCGCTTGCACTCACGACTTGACCGTTGTTGAAGACGCAGCCCAGGCAATCGGCGCTGCGTATCATTCACGTCCTGCGGGCAGTTGGGGGTTGGTCGGTTGTTTTAGCTTTTATCCGACCAAGAATCTTGGCGGTATGGGCGATGGCGGAATGCTTACGTCATTGGATCCAGCGATGGCTGATCGACTTCGCTTGTTCGCCGGTCACGGCATGCGTCCTCGTTATCACCACCAAGTTGTTGGTATTAACAGTCGTCTTGATACGTTCCAAGCTGCGGTGCTTCGCGTTAAATTCAAGCACTTGCCCGAAGCGGTGGAATCTCGCCAATTGGTGGCAAGTCGATATCATCGGATGCTCAGCGATGCAGGCTTGGTTGGCGACGACCAAATGGTTTTGCCCTATGAAGACCCCGCAGCATTTCACGTTTGGAATCAGTACGCGGTTCGCATCAAGGGTGGTCGCCGCGATGCGCTGCGAGCACATTTGTCAGAACACGGTGTCGGCAGCGAGATCTACTATCCGATCCCGGTTCACGAACAAGAATGTTATCGCGATTTAAAGTTCGATTCATCCAAGCTTCCCGAAACACGTTTGGCTTGCGAAGAAATTTTAAACCTGCCCGTGTTCCCCGGACTTCGCGAAGACGAACAGAACCGAGTGGTGGAGACGCTGCAAAGTTTTTTCAATAGTAGTGCCAGGGCTGCGGCTTAGTCCAGTGTAGCCGAGCTTGTTTCAAGCTCGAGTTTTCCCAGAGATACTTCGCAGAGATACTTCGCAGAGAAGTATCGCAGGGCAAGTCAGTTTTTCAAACTGAGCAATGTCGCTCGGCTCTCCGAGCGGACAACGCTATCGGCTCGGAAAGCCGAGCGACAATGTGGAACACTCCAAAGTGAAAAAGCGATTGGCCCACAGATACTTCTCTGATGAGGTTGGGACAACCTACGCAACAACGTTTAGGTGCGTTTCGCTGCTTTGCAGGCTAGCTTTGGCACTGATTTTTGAACCGCGACCCAATGAAGGGTCGCGGGTTTTTTTGGGCGGGTAATGTTTTCGTGGGCAGTTGGGGTTGGTGGCATTTTTGTTGGGAACGATTAGCGGAACAGACGCTTCCATCGATTGCGAACAACGGCATTGCCTGTTTTCTTGGGGATTGTAATCCCCAGCCTTGCCGGTGCATCGGGCTGGCTTGGTACCGCGAATAGCACCAGCACTCCGTCGGCCGCGCACTGGCCATGACGCAGCGCGAAGGTGAACTCCGCACCGCGTTTGACTCGGACGGCTTTACTGAATCCGTATGCTGCCATGATCGGCTAAAACGTAATGCCTTGACGCACATCTTCCTGATATTTGTCGGCAAACTTTTGGATCAGTTCCTTCGATTCTTCATCGACCGTTTCCGGGGTTTGAATCTGCACGATCACGATCAGGTCGCCTGCGGACCCGTCCGCGCTTCCGACGCCCTGACCTTTCAGCCGTAGGCGTTTACCGCTGCTCGTGCCCGGCGGGATCGTCATGGTGACTGTTCCGGCCGGGGTGGGAACATCAACCTTGGCGCCCAAGACTGCTTCGCCAATCGTGACGGGTAAATCAAGCTGAAGATTTCCGCCGGAACGTTTGAAGTGCGGATGTTCGGAAACTTTCAACAACAAGATCAAATCGCCGGTGGGGCCTCCATTGGGCGAGGGGGCACCACGCTCGCGAAGCCGAATTTTCGAGCCGGTTTTCACGCCTGCGGGGATATTGACCGCGATCTTTTCATTGGCAGAACCGGTTTGAACATAGAATTCGGTTTTTCCGCCACGGACTGCGATCTCTAGCGGGATTTCCAGCTCGTGTCGAATGTTGCCACCGCGTGCCGGTGGTGCTGCGGGGCGTCTACGTCGCCCACCAGCGGATGGCCCGCCCGCACCGCCACCCATCATTTGCTCGAAGAAGTCACCAAAGCCATCGAATTGAGCGTTGCCGCCGCCGCGACCACCGAAGATTTGTTCTAAGTCGAGGCCGTCAAACCCTGGGGCTCCGCCCGCACCGGGGTTGTATCCCCCTCCGCGAATTTTCTCGAAATCGGAGCCGTAGCGATCGTAAGCCGCACGTTTTTCTTCGTCACTTAAAACGTCATAGGCTTCCTGGACGCGTTTGAACTTATCATGCGACGCTTTGTCGTCGGGGTTCTTATCCGGGTGCAGCTTGTTCGCCAGCTTGCGATGAGCCTTCTTGATGTCGTCTTTCGACGCCGATCGGTCTACGCCCAGGGTTTGATAGAGGTCTTCAGCCACAGAAGTATTTTCAGCGAGTAGTTGTCGGAAGTTCGTTGTTAAAGAATTGCCAACTTGGCAGATCCTTGCAGTTGACAACAGCGGTAGCAAACTCCAGGCCGATTCGTATTTGCGACGATTCGCATTTTTGCCGATTCAAGTTTTTCAGTCTTAATTTGGCACTGATGGGGTCCGTTCAAACGATGTCACATGAAGGAGATCCAGGTCATCAGTTCGACCACTTTCCGGTTCGATCAAGACCCGAAAATGTTTGCCAATCGCTAGGTTTTCAGGATGGCGAACTTCGTAGACTTTGCCATCACTCATCTTGATCAGAAAGGGCTGAAACGGCGTTGCCGTCATTCGTTTGGTCAATTGCTCTTCCATGAATCTACCTTCACGTCGGTGTTTCGACCCGCATCCGCATTGTAACTAGTTTTTTTCAACAAGGTGCTTTCTTTCATGCGGCTGAGCCTTCAGTCGATCAAATCAAGCAGAATGATCCGGTCTTCAAGCACGTGGACTTGAACGCCAGCGGGGAGATCGAAACGGGACGAAGAGGTTTCGGAATCCGTTTTTCCCACCAAATGATTCTCTGCCAAATGATCGGTCATATTTGAACCCAAAAACACTTTCGCCAATCTGAGCCAGTGGTCTCGCGTCATGGAACCTCGCGGCCAGCCCGATCGAGTCCAATGCTGTTGCATTGCTGCAATCACGATGGCCACGTCCGCTTCGGTGTTTCGTCGGAACGTTGCAGGCGATGTTGCTAATTGATGCTGGTCGATCCAATGTTCGGCAAGCGAATCGATCGTTGAACGCCACGTTTTCTGTCCTTCGATGGCGCGATTGATTGCGGGCACGGCGGCGGGATAGCGGGATTGAATCAGCGGGATTAATTCGTGACGAATCCAGTTTCGGCTGTAATGAACGTTGGCATTCGACGAATCTTCCCGCCACGTTTGCCCGGCTTTTTGAAGTGCGGTTCGGATCCGATCACGTGAAACCCCCAACATCGGTCGCACCAGGACTAGGTCTTCATCAATGTTGCGAGGGTTGCCGATACCGCAGAGGCCAGCCGGTCCGGTACCACGCATCAACTGATGCAGCACCGTTTCGACGTTGTCGTCAAGTGAATGAGCTAAAGCGATGTAGCGAGCGCCTTGCTCTTTTGCTGTGTCGATCAAAAATTTCATTCGCTGCGCACCCATCGTTGCTTCGTCTTGGCACGGCTGCGTCGATCTTGCCGAAACGAACTGCACGTCCAATTGTTTGGCTAAGTCAAAAACGAACTGTTGGTCCGCGTCGGATTCTTGACCTCGTAAAGCATGATTGAAGTGGGCCGCGATCAGGAAGCCGTTCTGTCGATTCCTGTTGGCAGTGGGTCTTGTTAAAGATCCTTTCGCGACAGGATCTTGGACAAGATCCACGACGGGGAAAACGCCTTCAAGCATGATCTGCGACAATGCAACCAGCAATGCGGTGCTATCGGCACCGCCACTGATTCCAACGACCACGCCAACGCCTTGGAATCGCCTTGGTGGCCAAGCGGATCGGATTTCGGAGATGAGATCTTGCACTGGAGGGCTTTTTTGGCAATCTGAAGCCGGTTCGGCGGGGTGTATCGTTTCTTAGGCATTGTCCAGCTGTTACGCTGAACATGAGTAGCAAAGACTCATGTTTCCTGAGCGTTACGCTGCTTTTCCTTAAATAAGACTAACAACTCCTCCGGACAACAAAATCACCCGCCGCCCGGTGAAGCCACCATGTGCTTTTTGCTTTACCTCGTTGCAACGCTTCAGCTTCGACTGAGCCAGTTTGCTGATATTTGCTGCATCAAACTTTTGCAGACAATGTCTTGGCGTACCAGATCGCTAGGATTTTGCCATTTAGGCAATCGAGCTGACCTGTGGTTTTCGTGTCCTCGACCGAGAGGACGATACGATGATACCTACGTTCATATTGTGTGCAGTGGTGGGCGTGATCCTTGGATCAGCCTGCACGATTGCCTACTTCAAAATAACCGAAAATAAACGACAACTCCGAGTTCAATCCCAAGCCAAACAACTGCTCAGTTCGACTCGCCGCGAAGCGGAAACCGAGCGGGGGCACATTCTTGTTCAAGCTAAAGAAGCCGCTTTGTCGGTCAAGGCGACCGCCGAGCAGGAAGCTGCGTCGATACGTCAAACACTGACTAATCGCGAACAGAAGCTAGATCGACGCGATGACCTGCTGCAACAACAAGAAGAGGATTTCCGTAAAGCTCAGCGTGGACTCGAAAATAGTCAGAACCGGTTGGCAACGCAGCTAAGCGACATTGCGAACCAGAAAATCGAGCTTGAAAAAGTCATCGCGGCGCAACAGGAAATTCTACAGCAAGCCAGCGGTCTTTCGCGGGAACAAGCCAAGCAGCAATTGCTGCAATCGCTCGAAACGGACCTGGAACAACAGCGTGGCGCGGCTCTGATTCGTCATAAGAAATCGCTCGACCAAGTTGTCAAAGCCCAAGGCCGTGAAATGTTGCTGACCGCGATTCAGCGATATGCCTCATCGCACACTGCCGAAAGCACGACCAGTACGGTTGATGTGCCGACGGATGACATGAAGGGGCGGATCATTGGCCGCGAAGGGCGTAATATCCGCGCGTTTGAAAAAGCGACCGGAGTCGATGTGATCATCGACGATACACCCGGCGTTGTGATCGTTAGCGGTTTTGATCCAGTTCGGCGAGAAATCGCTCGCATGTCACTGGGTAGCCTGATCGCCGACGGACGGATTCACCCGTCACGAATCGAAGAGGTTGTTGGTGAAACAACGGGGCAAATCGATGAACTGATCATGCAAAAGGGGCATGAAGCCGCAGATGAGGTCGGGGTCAGTGGGCTTTCGGATAAGATTATCCAAATGTTGGGCAGGCTTCATTTCCGCACGTCGTACAGCCAGAACGTGCTGCGTCACAGCATCGAAGTCGCGTTTTTGGCGGGTTTGGTGGCTGAAATGTTGGGGATGGACGGGAATCTGGCCCGGCGATGTGGGCTTTTGCACGATATAGGCAAAGCCGCTGACCATGAATTGGAAGGTGGTCACCCAAAAATCGGTGCTGATTTGCTGCGACGAAACGGCGAGGGTGCCGAGGTCGTTCACGCCGCTCTTGGTCATCACGACGAAATTGTCACCGAATATCCTTACACCATGGCGACCGCGATCGGGGACGCGTGCAGTGCCTCGCGTCCGGGGGCTCGCCGCGAATCGCTTGAACGCTACATCAAGCGAATGGAAGAACTGGAATCAATTGCCAAACGTTTCGATGGCGTTCGGCAGGCCTTTGCGATCAGTGCGGGCCGCGAATTGCGGGTAATTGTCGCCAGCGACCGTACGTCCGACGAACAGGCGGCGTCCATTTGCCACGACATTGCCAAGGCTTTCGAGTCCGAATTGACCTATCCCGGTGAAATCAAAGTCACCGTCGTCCGCGAAGCCCGATTCACGGAAACGGCTAAGTAGGTGACAGGGAGCAGGTGGCAGGGAATAGGTGACAGGGAACAGGGAACAGGGAACAGGTGACAGGGCACAGGTGACAGGGCACAGGAGAGGCGGACCCGTGTATTCTCTTGAGTCTTCCTGACACCTGACACCTGACACCTGTCACCTGTCACCTGTCACCTGTCACCTGACACCTGACACCTACTTTCCGCTTGCTTGACACTGCCATGGTGGGGGCCTTATCTTTCTCGATCCATGAGAGCCGGGTTTTCGCTTGGCATTTGCGAGTTTCGCTTTACCTCGCCTCCTAGTAAATTTTGAAGAGACCGACTCGTTATGAGCGTCGATTTTGATGCAATTGCCCAACGCGGGCGTTGTGAAGTTTCCAGCTTGCGTCTTGCCCAGCCCTTGATTGAACAGGGTTATAGTCCTCCATTCTTATCGCGTTACCGACGCGATGAATTAGGTGGCATCGACGAGGCGAGCCTATGGGCTTTGTCGGCTGCGATTCGCAACGAGCAAGACATTGCGACTCGCAAAGAGAAGCTGCATCTGGCTTGGAAGCAAACACCACTGGTAGATCCCGCGATTGGTCATGCGATCGAAAATGCCGGATCGGTTCGCGTACTGGCCCGGCTGGCTAGGCGTTTGAAGGGTGAATCTTCGACCGCACCGTCTGACTCGGTTCGCTTAGCGGTTCGTGTATTGAATCCGAAAAAAGATGATGGCGAAGACTTTGCCGAGATCGCTGGCAAAGTCGAATCGATTTCAGACGCCGCTGCGGCGGTCGCTGGATTAGACGACTCGCTCGCTCAACGTCTACCAGATGATCCGCGTATTGTTGCCGCCGCCGTTCGTTGGCTGGCAAAGCATGCCCAGATCAAGATTGCCAAGATCCACGATCCACATCTCGAAGCAAATTCACAGAAGAATCAAAAGCAAGCCGCCGAACTCGTCAAATCGGAACCCGGTAAATCGGAACCAGCTAAGTCCGAATCGCCTACCGCAACCGCTGCGGAAACCATCGCGGAAACCATCGCGACGGATTCCGCGAAAGCAGCTGATTCATCGCCGGGTGTTCTGAACGCATCAGCAGAAGAAGCATCGGTTGATGGATCTGAAACAGCAACCGAGCCTACCGCAGAAGCGACCGAAGCTGCGGCGACGGAATCGACCGCTGTAGAACCTGTGTCTCCTGAAGCCGTGTCTGCCGAACCAGCGGAAAAAGTGACTGCGGATTCACCGGATGCTGCCGTAACCGAAGCTGTAAAACCAGAGACCGGTTCATCAAGCGATTCGCCTGCCGATTCGTCAGCGGTTCCCGCCGAAACACCAGCGGCAGATCCATCTGCTGGCGAAACCAAACCGGCTGAAACCAAGCCAGCTGAATCCAAGCCAGCGGCGAAGAAAGAGAAAAAGGCTGCGAAGAAGTCCGAGGTGAAAAAGGCCCCCAAGAAGGTTTCGCCTCGTCAACGTCGCCGTCGCTGGTTGGTCAGCGTCCTGAAACCCTTGCAAGGCAAGAAGTTTAGCGGCGACAAGCTGAGTGCTTTTCAAATCGTGATGCTCGGTCGTGCTCTTCGCAGCCAAGTTGCGATTTGCCAGTTTGAGTATGATGCTGCGAAATTGGTGGCTGAACTTCAAAGAACAGCCGTCGGATTTAATCGTGTTGCGGAAGAAAAACTGAAGGAAGTCGTTCTTCAAAACGAAGCTCTGATTCGCGACGCTGCCGAAGCCGCTTGGTGGGACGATTTGCAAGAACGCGCCTCGGCTCGTTTGGTCGCCGTCACCGCCGATACGCTTCGGTCGCATGTCAATCGCGGAGCGGTTGATGCGAAAGTCGTGTTGTCGATCGACGCCGTCGGTCCCCGTACCGCCGCGACGACCATCGTGTCTGCGGACGGCCGGCTCTTGCACTGCGAAGATTTGCCATGCCAACTATCCACGGCTCAGCGATCCGCCGCGGTTGCGCGGATGGGCGAACTCATCCACTCGCATCATGTCGACCTGATTGTCATCAGTAACGGCCCGGCAAGGCGATCGATGATGGTTGCCGTTGGTGACTTGATCAAACAGTCGCCCGAAAAATCAGTCCGTTGGACATTGGCCGAACGCGGTGGGGCGGATGCTTACAGCAGCAGTAGTGTGGCCGATCAAGAAATGCGATCGACGCCTCGCCGATTCCGTTCAGCTGCGTGGTTGGCAATGTCGGTCTTGCAACCCGCCCAAGCGATGGCAAAGGTCGATCCGCTGAAACTACGATTAAGTTCTTTCCAGCGTGAATTGTCCGAAGAAGCCCTGGCACCGGTTCTTGAAAACATCATGGTCAGTGGTGCATCACGCGGCGGCGTCGATGTCAACTCGGCTCCCCAATCGTGGCTCGCGCGTTTACCCGGCATGACCGACGTCACCGCAGCGGCGATCGACACCGCCCGTCGAAAGGAGCTCTTCCAATCAAGAGAAGCGATTCTTGAATTGGAAGGTTGGACCAGCGAATCCGAAGGTCGTCAGGCCTTACCGTTCTTAAGAGTGTTCGGCAGCGAAGAGACGCTTGATGGCACGTTGATCCATCCTGGCGATTACGCAATCGCTCGCAAGTTGGCGACGACGCTAAAGATTGATCTGCCGCCCGCATCGCCGCCCGGTTACGAAACGCCGGACTATTCGTCGGCATCAAGCACGGCCGCCGCCGAAGTTCGACCGATGGAAGTTGTCCAGAAGGATGAAAAGCCCGTCGTCGAGGAGTTCACTGCGTCGGGTGAAAAATCGCCTGAATTCTCGATCAATGACGACGCGAAATCGGACGCGAAAGAACCCGTTGCCGATGCTGCTGATTCCCCCGCATCGGAACCCGTTGCGGAAGAACCGCCAACCGAAGCAGGTGACGCGGAACCGAAAGATGCAGATGCAAGCCAAGCCGCAGCAAGCGAAGGAACTGTCAATGACGAACCTGCGAATGACGAACCTGCGAATGACGAACCTGCGTCTGAAGTAGCAGCGTCTGAAGAAACAGCGACCGAAACCGCTGATGCGCAAGTCGAGTCATCACCAGCAGCCGCGGAAGTGACGCACGATCCAATCAAGCATCCGTTGCCGGAAAAGGCCGCTGTTGATAAGTGCATCAAAGAATGGCAGATCGGGGCACAGCGAACTTATCAGATCGTTCATTGGCTCTGCGATCCGTTCGGTGACAGCGACGTCTCGGGGACTCCACCAGCGGTACTGACCAAAGTCCCGTCGATGAAGGATCTAAAAAAAGGCGACCAAGTCATTGGCGTTGTCGTTGGCGTGATGCCGTTTGGTGTCTTCGTGGAACTTGCACCCGACTGCAGCGGCTTGGTTCACGTTAGCCGTGTGTCGGACTCGTTTGTTGAAGACCTTCACGAAGCAGTCCAAGTCGGTGATGTCGTTACCGCATGGGTGACCGGCATTGATGAAAAGAAACGCCGAGTCGGACTAAGCGCGTTGTCGCCAGAGCGAGAAGCCGAGCTGGAACAAGCACGGCGAAATCAAAGAAGCGGCGGTCGTGGACAAGGCGGAGGAAATCGTGGCGGTCAAAACCGTGGTAGCCAAAGTCGTGGTTCTCAAAACCGGAGTGCCCCAAACCGTGGTGGAGGCCCAGGCGGACGCGGTGGTGTTGGACGTTCGGGCAAACCCGGCGGTGGTGGCAACCGAGGCGGTCAGGGACGTGATTCACGCGGCGGCCGAGGTCGCGAGAAACGAGTCGAGTCATACCGTGTCGTCAGCAAAAAAGAAGAGAAACCTCTCACCGAGAAAATGGCAAAAGGCGAGGAGCCAATGCGTTCCTTCGGTGATTTAGCTCAGTTCTTAGGAACCGGGAAACCAGCGGCGCCCAAGAAACCCGCAAAGAAAAAGACTCCGCCGGCGGCTAAGCCAGCACCCACCAAAACGGAAGCTTCTTCCAGCGAATCAAAGCCTGCCGATTCGTCAGTTGCCCAGCAGCCGCCAGCGGATGAACAGGTGCCAGGGAATGATCAAGCATCGGTAGCGAAGCAGCCACCTGCCGCAAATGAGTCGCCTGTTGCCGAGTCAGCCCCGCCAGCTGAGCAAGATGCCAATGAGGATTCATCGAAGTCATGAGCAGTGACGACTTTCAATCACGCTTAGAATCTGCAATCGAACGCGGGAAGCGCCGCGGTGAAGCTGGTGCCGAAAAGAAAAAAGCGAACGAGCTAAGTGAAGACGAACTTCGGCGCATGCACACGTCGCTGCGTCTTTCACTTTCCGAACGCATCGAAAAAGCGATTCATCAAGTCTCCGATCACTTCCCTGGTTTTCGCGAAGAATCACTCTTCGGGGAAGTGGGCTGGGGTGCGGCATGTTATCGAGACGATTTGAAGATTTCCGGCGGGCGTCGCGAAAACCAATACAGCCGACTGGAGATGATGATCCGCCCGCTTGGAAAATCAAAGGTTCTTGACCTCAAAGGCAAAGGGACCGTCATGAATCGCGAACTGTTCAACCGCAATTTCTACGTGCCCATTGCGGACGTCGATTCGGAAGAGTTTGAGCAATTAATCGACGCATGGTCGATCGAATACGCCGAGCAGTACGCCGCCAAGGCTCGCGCGTAGGATCTAGGGAGTGTAGACCATTGAGCCAATTGTCCTACACTGCACAGTCAGCGCCTAAGTAACGTACTCTTCTTCCTCTTCGCCGGACGGTCGCGAAATCTCGCCGCTGTCTTCAAGGTGGCGAACGATGTCGACAATTTTCTGTTGCACCGTTTCGACTTCGCTGACACGAACGCTTCCGAGATAGCCGATTTCCTCTTTCAAGTTTTCGGCCGCGCGACTGCTCATGTTTCGCATCACCTTCTCTTGCAGATTGGTGCTCGCACCCTTCAGTGCCATCGCCCACTGCGCGGTTTCGACGTTCTTAAGCAGCGATTGGATGTCGCGATCGCCAAGTTTGTTGATGTCTTCAAAGACGAACATCAGGCGGCGAATTTCATCGGACAATTCGGGATCATCGCGACCAAGCGAATCCATGATTGTTCGCTCGATTGCACGCTCGCAGACATTTAAGATTTCAGCGACGCTTTCCGCACCGCCGCTATTGCTTTGCTGTTGATTGACCATGCTGGACAATCGCATTTCCAAACCAAATTCCAACTCAGCGACGGCTTCGGGGCTGGTTCGGCCGATCGATGCAATGCGGCGAATGACTTCAAGCTGTTTCTCTGGATCCAAGCCAGCTAGCACCTCCGCAGCATAGGGACCGGGAACGTGACTGAGGAGCAACGCGATGGTCTGCGGATGTTCTTCGCCAATGAACTGCAGCAACGTCTGGGCATCGACTTTCTTGACGAAGCCAAACGGCATCGCTTCGATCGTTTGCGTTAGGTTGCCGATCATTTCCGAGGAATCGCGACCAAGGGCTTCCTTGATCAATTCCTTTGCACGTTCCAAACCGCCGGGGCTGGCATAGATCGCACTGGCTTTGCTGGTCAGAAACTCCGCAATGACGATTTCCTGGTCCGAGCCACCTACGGACTCGGTTTGCGCGATCATGATACTGATCGCCTCGATATACCGAGGCGGCAATTGCCCCAGGATGCTTGCCGCAACCTTGGTCGGCAAACTCATCAGTAGAATGGCGGCTTTCTTAAGCCCAATGTCGTCGAACTGCGTGCTCATAGGATTGGCTATCGGCATCTAGGATACCGGTTCCGGTAAGCACATAGGCGATTTCGGGTTGTAGGGGCTAACGATGTCACCCGACGATGATCAAACGAACCCCCGCGCGTCTTTGGGCAGGGTAAATCAGTTTTTCAAGCTGGACAATGTCGCTCGGCTCTCCGAGCCGACAGCGCTTTCGGCTCGGAGCCCCGAGCGCCA
>CAYVAN010000079.1:18466-19317 GCA_964449225.1 uncultured Rhodopirellula sp. | reverse complement strand
TCGCGCCATTCCGCTAGATTGTAAGTTGCCCATCTTCAAGAACTGAGTTGCCCTGCTAACACTGCTAGCAGGTCAGTCGCTCGGTCATGGCAAATCAATTTTTCAAGCTGGCCAATGTCGCTCGGCTCTTCGGGCCAACAGCGCTGTCGGCTCGAAGACGCCATCGGTTCGGAGAACCGAGCGACAAAGTGAGAACTCTTCAAAGTGAAAAGTGATTTGCCCTGGTCGCTTGGTCGCTCAGAACTCTTCTTCAATCACTTCCTTGCTCGCACGTGTCCCAAGGGCTCCCCAAAGACCAAACGGACTGAGTGATCCAGGTTGTAGGAAGGTGGTTCCTGGAAGGACTCGTACCTGGGCACTGCCACTGTTGCCAGCCTCAATCGAATCGGTGATGAACTTAATCGCTCCGTCGCCCATCAGGACATGGCAGCCACCTTGGTGCCTACTCGATGGCGGACAAACACCTTCAAAGTGAACGATGTTTCCGGTAGTGCCCTGCATGCAGACTTCACGGTTCGGTGGAAGAATCGTGTTCATTCCACTAAAGAAGATCCGACCATAAGCCCACTTCATTCCCCTGGCATTCTCACCGCCACCTTGAGGCGTCGCAGTGTTGAGATCCCAAAACTGAGGGCGCAAGGGATCCTTCAGAGTTGAGCACGCGAGCGCGCTACCCGCTGTTAGGATATCTGTTGGGCCCTCCACAGCCCGACTGCGCGCGTCATTGTCCCCAAGGTCTGTGATGATCTCGCCCATCGCAATGGTGTTGGACAAGCCATCCAATACGTCGCGGAATCTTGTGGTCGATCGAGGCACGAAAAAACCTCGCTGCCCAGCCCGTGCGGCCTCAG
>CAYVAN010000079.1:0-18456 GCA_964449225.1 uncultured Rhodopirellula sp. | reverse complement strand
GCTTCAGCAAGCGTGGTTGTTCCGGTAAATGTTTGCGATTCATTGCCTACGTCGTTCCTGCTTCCAGTTTGTGATCGCGAAGCAGAGTCACCCAGGCAGACTACATAGTTCGTTCGTCCTTGGGCTGGCAGTCCTACGCCGGGATCACTGGGGCAACGCAGAAAGGGAACATTGGTCAACCAAGGGGCATACGCGTTGGGTGAGTGGTTAGCCAATGTCATTCGCGGGTTCGGGCCCATCGGCGAATAGGTGAATGTTGTTCCTTCGGGACGGAATGGGTTGCTAATCTGCTCCCACAGTGCCTGCTGTTCGACGAAAGGAGTCAAGCCAACCAACGCACTCAATTCCAGTCGGTTGTGCCCAGGGTTCAGTAGTGTGCCTGTTCCACCAGAGTTGGCCGTATTGGTCGTACCACCCATATGCATAGGCAGTTGCTTGTAGGCTGAATGGTAGTTGTGAAGCCCCAAGCCAATTTGCTTGAAGTTGTTGCTGCAACTCATTCGCCGCGCTGCCTCGCGCGCCGCCTGGACAGCCGGCAAAAGAAGTCCAACGAGTACGCCGATGATCGCGATGACCACCAACAGCTCGACGAGCGTGAAGGCTCGATGTTTAGTGTGATTCATTGAAAAAATCCTCGTAAAAGATAAAGAAAAATACGGCGGGTGAATGCCACGCCGAAACGTAACTACTCGTCTAGTTCGGCCATCTCTGCGTTGGCTGATTCGGGGTTGTCTTCCAGATACTGCTCTAGCTCGCTTTTCTGGGTAACTTCGCCGACATCACCAGTTCCGGATTCGCAGCCCGCCAGTGTCGGAAGAAACAAAAAACAAAACGAAACGGTCAGTGCAAAAGAACGCATGGATCCACCAAACAAGAATGAGTTACAAAAACGTGTGGGTAACGACGAAGACGCAGAAGCAGAAATTTAGACGATCATCGTTGTTACCCATCATCCAGTTTATCGCAGCCAGAGCACTTCACTGCTAGTAAAAATCTAATCGTTTCGAATTACAAACCAAAGTTTTTGGGTTTGCCATGTGTAGCGTCGAACGTTTTGGCAATGTTGTGCTAGGTCCGGGCACGATAGTCCTGGTTCATGGGTTTCCCACGCCTTGTTGCACTGTCGTTCTGGTTTGCCAATTGAGAGGAATGCAATCGCGGGCAAGGAAACCGTCGGCGTCAAACGAAGATCCAAAGGCAATCGTGGCGAGGTCCAATTGCTTCGGCGGCAAACGCCATCGGACAAGCCGATCCAGACATTTTCAACTTTGTAAGAGGTGTAGGCCGGAACAAGCGAAACGCAGTTCAGGCAATTGCATTGCAAGGTGTTGCAGTTCACGGTGTCGCATTGCAGGTGTCGCGCCCGCACTCACAAGCAAACGGATTTAAAATACGTGATAGCGTTGCCTGGTTTGGGATGCATCACCGGTTCCCACCGGCCATTCACAAGCGGACCGGCAGAACAACGCTACGAGATTCCAAGCGGCTCTACCGACGGCGGCGACGTGATGCCGTTCCAATGGCGGCCAGGCTTAGCAGGGCAAAGGTTGATGGTTCTGGGATGGCGGTGGTGAATGACAGGAACACATCATTGCCGGTGCCTGCGGCGTAATTGATTGCAAAATCGTAGCTCTGACCACCGAACACGGCTGAGACCTGATTGCCGTTGGCAAAGAGGCCGATGACGGAATCGATTCCGTCGTTCTCCAGGATTTGAAATTGGTCACCGTCCGATGGGGCGCTGAGGAGATTCAGTGCAAGGTTGCCATCGAGATTGATTGTTCCGTTGACGTTGACCAAGTCTGCCAGCATTGATTCTGGGTCAAGATCAAGCGTTAGAAGACTTTGGTCGTCGATCAAGAAGTCGCCGGTGGTGAATTCACCGATGCCCATTGCCGAAGCGGAATCACCCGGTCGCAGCTCCGCGCCAGTCGTTAGTGAAAAAGTGCCGTTGATTCCCCCGCTTCCGGCCGCGACACCGTTGATCACTGACAAAGAAGAAATCTCATTGATGTTTCCATAGACCACCATGCCCTCGCCCGCCTGGGTTACCGCCTTTGGTCCACCAGGCCCTTGGAAGAACCCGCCGTTGGCCGATGGGTCGCCACTTCCGATTGTTAGGGAGGCTCCCGCATCAACGCTGATCGTGGTGTCATCGAGTGCTGCGATCCGCTCGGTCAGCGTGTGGTTGCCGGTCCGAACACGGAGCGCCCCTTGGCCGTCGAGCCCGTCGCCGGTCAACCGAATGTGTTCGTCGGACGTCATGCCAGCGCCGCGGAGTTCCAGGGTCGCTCCGCTGCGAACGGTTGTTCGATTGCGTCCAAAGAACCCGCCTGTTCCAAGATTGTTAGCCGCGGTGACGGTTACCTTTCCTTCGGCAATGTCCAATTGACCGTCAAAAGACGCATTGTTACCGCTCAGAATCAATTCGCCGTCGCCCGTTTTTGTGATGTCGTTGCCGCCGGTCAACGGTGCGCTGATGACACCAAGGGTGTTCGCTTCAATGAAGGCAGCGTCACTGCTGCCGCGAAGAGATCCACCGAACCCGATGATTTCAAACGGGTTTGACGATGCGGTTGGATCAAAGCGAATTCCGCCAAAAGCAATGTCACTTTCGACTGCCACTGGCCCCGCTAGGGTTGTGGAAGTTCCAAAAACCGCGACCGAGTTTGCGTCGTTTTCCCAGGTGTAATTGAAACCATTCGCTTCAAACATCGGACGCTGCAAATTCCAGATACGGTCAAAGCCTGCAATCGGTGCTCCCTGCGCGTTCGTTGGCGTTGTGTCCTGCACGCCGGGCGTCGTGAAGTCCGTGTCAAAGGTCAAGCTAGTGGGGGCTGCCTGAGTTGTGAAATTAAAACCGGGCTGCTCCTTGCGAATCTCCGAAAGGATCCAATCATGAACCGCCGCAACATCAGCTTCTACAAATGGATTGGGATTGTTTTCGGTAAAGCCGATGGTTGTTCCAGCTACAAACCACTGATTGTTACTCTGCAAGAACAGGGGACCGCCGGAGTCTCCGGGGCCGGTTGATACTTCAAAGTCCGTTGATCCAGGTGTTGTATTTGAATTGCCAAACCGCAGTGCGCTGCCGGTGTCGTTAAAAAACAAAGGAATGTCATCTCTGGAACTAATGATGTTTGTTCCAGCTCTTTGAGTACCACCGGCCGGTGTCTTGGGATCTTGCGAGACGCTACCGCTTACGCCTCGGCCAACTTTCCAAACCAGATTACCGACAGCGTTGTGATTCCCCGCTTGCTGAGGCAGGTTGGGTGTGATGAATGGGGTATTGGCGGGCAATTGTGAGTCCGCATTCAGTTTGATTAGCGCCACGTCACTTCCGTCTTGACTGATGCTTTGGCCAAAGTAAACGTTGCCGCCTAGGACGAATGCGGAGCCCTCTCCATTTCCAACAACGTGTCGAGCCGCCAGGATCCACCCCGGCGCGATCGCAACACCCGTTCCATTACCAAGTCTTGAAGTCGAAAGTCCCGTGCCAGCAAATTGACCTTGTTGGGCAAGCGCGATCACTTGATCCTCCGATACATCGTCTCGCCACACAATCGCAGAAGCCGTGTTGCCTGGTACCAGTAAGACTGCTGCTAAAAGTGCGGCACGGCTGGCGAAGCTCATTCGAGTTCGCGGCGTATTTCGGCGTAACGGGCAAAGGCTTTTGATGAAGTTCAAAATACTTTCTCAAAACGAGTGCAGATAAATCGATGTAAACAAATCGTCGAATCGTCAGAAGCATTACTCTACAATGAATTTGAAAGCTTACAAATACAAATCCAACAATCAGGTTTCTGCTTTTCGGTTCACTCGCTGCTCACTCAATGCGGCTCACTCATTGCGGTGACTCGACCATCCATGTTTCGGTTGGGCAGGCCCGCGAAGGCATTACACAAATCAGTCAAAACCCGTCACGCCAAAGTGCAGCCCCGCCGGGGGCATGGGTGGGTTCGCTTCGTCGAATCAAGGCGAGATCGCGCCGGAGCCGAGATCTGTAACGACTAGATGCACTCGATGGGAAGCTTGAGGTTTTTTCTGGAAAAAAAAGTTTTTTAGGGTTGGATCGAGGTTTCCCCCGGACAACTGTGGCGAGGGAGCTTTGGCTTCATCCTTGCGACTATTGTGGCGAGGCCTCGGTGCGGGTTTTGCTGGTTTCGGGGTGATTTTCAGTTGTCTCGCCTAATTTTCACAATCAATAAATTTGGAAAACACCATGAATCGATCGGTTTTTTGTAAGCGATGCTCAGACGTGTCGCAGGGAGTCGTCGCCGGACGTGAGGCGATTTTTAGGGGAGCTGCAGTCGCACTGGCGGTTGTGCTGTTGGCGTCTAATCCAACCGTGGGGCAGGCCCAAACGATCATTAATTCGGGTTTTGAGGATTCGGCGTTCGTCACATTCCCAGGCTATCTCAATCAACCGGGTAACACCCTTGGTGAATGGGCGACTAGTGATAATGCCAGGGCAGGAGTGCAACGAGAAGGTAGTTCTTCTGCCTTTGCCAACAATGGGGCGAGGCCAGAGGGTGATGCGGTGGGTTTCTTGCAAACGAACGCAGGTGGTTCATCGGTCAGCTTCTCAAACAACATTGGCGGCCTGACTGCGGGACGTGAGTACGAGATTAGCTATCGAGTGAATGCTCGCCTTGGTAATAATCCGAGTACAGTTCTTAATGTAAACGGGACCGACCTTGTCGGAGCAGATGTGCTTCCGGTGGGTGCATCAAATCCTTATCGAACAATCTCGCGAAGTTTTGTTGCGACGGGTACATCAGCGCCAATCACGATTCGTGCAGAAATTAACGGGGGCGATGATGAAACATTACTGCTCGATGACGTTCGAGTCGTTGAGAAGATTTCGCCCTGGTCCATCAATGCATGGAATGGCGATGCGACTTCAGGTATTGACATAGCAGCCAATACCTACACTCATGCGGTCAATTTGGGGTCCGGGGGCTTAGCGTCGGACACAACGATCAATGGTCAACTTTTCAACGGTGTCAGTGAAGGCAGTCCTGCAGTACCAGGCTCGTTTTCGCTTAATGGACCAGTGGCAGCTTTTGGTGGTGGGGGGGATGCAAACAGCGTCTCGTCCGATTTGTCAAATTCGTTTGTCTTTAGCGGTGCTGACTCCTTACTAACGCTGGAAGGTTTGACTCCGGGAGTGGAGTACACGACCAGCCTGTTTTCGGTGGGCTTTGACGTTGATAGCTTCCGGTCATCCACCTTTAGCTCCGGCGATGATCTGTTTACAGCAGATGTGAACGAGTTTGGCGACAACAACGGTCTGCGGCTGGATTACACGTTTACCGCCGATGGTACGACCCGAGTAATTGCCTATAGCGCACTTGAGGGTTCTAGTACCTTCCACTTGTATGGTTTCGCAAATGCGACTGCTGTTGCGATTCCTGAACCAAGCTCGCTTGCGTTGCTTGGTGTGACCTGCTGCGGTGCGATTCTTCGTCGCCGTCGCTCGGTCAGCTAGGGGGCGAAAGCAACTGGTCTTTCAATTCGCAGCCCGCACTGTTTTTTAAGAGATGAAAACGGTGTTTGGGCTGCGTTTTTTTTGTTGGCCTGGTGGTGCGACAAGATCAAGATTTAGGGAGGCCGTCGTGGATCTTGTTAAAGATCCCGGCAAGCTAGGATCTCTAACAAGATCCACTAACCCAAACTTTGAATTTGATGCACCACTCATTTGTTTGGCGTTATTGCCCGAATGACTGATGTTCGATTGAGATGGCTCCAGCAGAAAGCGAGGTGGCTTTTTCAGTGTTCATTTTCAAGTGGTTGAGTCCAGCGGCTTGCTTCAATCCGTCACCGGACGATCGTGTACGGCTGACGTCATGATTTTCTTGCTCAGAAAATCTTTCCAAAACTGTGTCCTCCCAGTGCAGTGGTCAAAACTCGAAACGGTGCTGACCCAGCCGGTGCGTCTATTAAAATTTCGGGTATTGGATCTTGATAAAGATCCTGATTTACAAATCCTGATTGATGGGGATCTTTAACAAGATCCACGACGGCCACCCAAAATCTTGATCCTGATGGACCATTGCAAAAGCTCTAATCGATATCGGTTTGCTTAACCCGACCAAAGTAAATGAAAGAACTTGCCAGAATGAAATTTCTAGTTTTGATCCCGGCACTGACGTTAGCGATGACCAGTATCGCGATGACCGGTACCGCCGCATTGGCGCAGTTCCAGGTAGTCGAGCCAAGGGTGGAGTACCTGGAGAACCCGCTGGGGATCGAGGTTCAGCAACCTCGGTTGCAGTGGAAATTGGTATCGAATGAACGAGCGCAGAAACAATCGGCTTATCGAGTCTTGGTGGCGAGTTCTTCAAAGCAGCTCGCTAAAAACAGAGGCGATTTGTGGGACAGCGGAAAAGTTGAATCGGACCAGACGGTTCAAATTCCTTACCAGGGAAAGAAGCTGACGTCTCGACAACGTTGCTACTGGAAGGTGATAAATTGGGATCAGGATGGAAATGCATCCGCGTGGAGTTCAGCGGCTGGCTGGTCGATGGGGTTGCTGGAAGCCGCAGATTGGCAAGCGAGGTGGATTGGCTACGACGCGATCCCGGGACTGGATAAAGAGCCGGCGTCGTCGGATCAGTTCGTCATCAAAATTCAGAAGGCGATTTACGGTGTGCCGCGGAACGAATCGCGACAGCTGGATCTATCCGAAACGCTGACGAAACTGGTGGAGCAAGGAACCTACAAATTTCGGATCAGCAACGATCTGGCCGGTCGCGATCCTGCACCGGGAATTCCTAAAAAACTGCAATTGAAATACACGCTAAACGGTCAGGAAAGAACACATCTATTGGCCGAAAATGCAGAGTTTGACTTGGTCACGGGCGTTGCGCAGCGAAACCTAGGCACCAAACGCTACTTGCCGTCGCCGCACCTCCGCAAGGATTTTCGTGTCGCTGGCAAGGTCAACCGAGCGGTGATTTATGTTTCTGCCCAAGGTGTTTTTGAAATGCATCTCAATGGTCAACGGGTTGGCGACGAATACTTGATGCCCGGTTGGACCGACTATCGCAAGCGCATCTATTACCGCGCCTACGATGTAACGAAGCTTCTCCGCAAAGGTGAAAACGTCATTGGCGGGATTCTTGGTGATGGCTGGTTCCGCGGCAATATCAGCATCAAGGGTCAAAACCAATACGGCGATAAATTGCGATTGTTAGCTCAATTGCATCTTGATTACGCGGGCGGTAAAAGTGACGTCGTTGCCACCGATTCAAGTTGGAAGGCGTCATTTGGGCCAATCCGCGAATCGGACATGCAAGGCGGGGAAACCTATGACGCTCGCTTGGAAATGCCAGGTTGGGACCAAGCCGGATTCAATGATCGCGATTGGAAACCGGTCGACACGGGTTCCGATTTAAAGCCACGGATTCAGTCCTATCCGGGTGTTCCAGTACGAGCAACGCGAGAGCTGAAGACAGTCGCCATTACTCAGCCACAGGAAGGGCGTCACGTCTTTGACTTGGGGCAGAACTTCGCTGGCTGGGTCAGGTTGAAGGCCAAGGGTCAGGCGGGTGACCGAATCGTGATGCGTTTTGGCGAGATGCTGAATCCCGACGGCACCGTTCACACGCAAAACTTGCGTTCGGCACGGTCGACCGACACTTATATCTGCAAAGGGGATGGCGAGGAGACTTGGGAGCCGCACTTTACATTCCACGGGTTCCGCTACGTCGAAGTTGCTGGACTAAGAAGTGAGCCGGATCCTTCGATGGTGACTGGGATCGTGGTGAATTCAGATTCGCCGCTCACCAGTTCCTTTGAATGTTCCAACCCGATGCTGAACCAATTGCACAGCAACATTCTGTGGGGACAGTTGTCGAATTATTTGGAAGTTCCCACCGACTGCCCGCAACGTGACGAGCGCATGGGGTGGACCGGCGACACGCAAGTGTTCATCCGATCGGGAACCTACCATCAAGACATCGCGGCCTTCTTTACCAAGTGGATGGTTGACTTGGCTGATAGTGTCGATGGGTCAGGAGTTTACGGTAATCAGGCACCAGTCTTTCACGGCCACGGCAGCCCTGGTTGGTCTGACGCGGGAATCATTTGTCCATGGACGCTCTACCAAGTCTACGGAGACACGCGGATCCTGCGCAAGCATTACGACGAGATGGCACGTTACTTGAAAGCCTGCGGACGCAACGGTCTGGATGGTTTGGGCGCGGGTTTTGGTGATTGGTTGGCCGTTGGTTCTGCGACGCCCAAGGAACTCATTTCCGTCGCTTACTATGCCTACAGCACGCAATTGATGGCGAAAATTGCCGAAGTGCTGGACAAACCCGACGATGCAAAGCAATACCGGGAATTGTTCAATCGGATCCGGGAACATTTCCAAGACAAGTTTGTCGCCGCCGACGGCAAGATCGCAGGTGACAGCCAGACCGCTTACTGCATGGCTTTACAGTACGACTTGCTGACAGAGAGGCAACGTCAACAAGCCGCCGATCACGTGGTTCGGCGAATTGAAGCCAAGGATTATCACCTTTCGGTCGGCTTTCTTGGGGTGCAGATCTTATTGCCGACGTTGACCGACATTGGCCGCAGTGACTTGGCCTATCGTTTGTTGCAAAACACCAGCTATCCGTCGTGGGGCTATTCCGTCGATCAGGGAGCCACCACGATCTGGGAACGGTGGAACAGTTACACGATCGGCGGTGGAATCAATGGACAAGAGATGAACTCGTTCAATCACTATGCCTACGGCGCGTGCAGCGAATGGATGTTCTACGACATGCTGGGTATCGACACCGCAGGTAGTGGCTTTAAGAACATTAAGATGGAACCTCAGGTGCAACAGGGCGTCGCGTGGGCAAAGGGGTATTATGATTCGATCCAGGGTCGAATCGGAAGTGCGTGGAAGAAGGAAGACGGCAAGTTTAACTGGTATGTGATCATTCCACCCAATACGACGGCGACGTTGCACGTCCCCGCCAAAGACGTGGCCGGGGTAAGCGAAAGTGGAAAACCGGTCTCCGGGATCGAAGAGATTCGTGTCTTGGGAACGGAGGGGGATCGAGTGCTGATGGAAGTCGGGTCGGGAAAGTACCGTTTCAGTTCGTTGCTGAAGTAGGGGACAGGGGACAGGGGACAGGGAATAGGGAATAGGGAATAGGGATCTTTTGCAGGGGCTCTGTTGAAGTGGATCTTTGCTAAGGCCCACGATGAAAAAGGCCTCATCCGAAGTGCTTACTCCTCTTGAAACAACAACGTGAAAGTTTGATACATGACATTGATGAAGTGGGTCGCAAGCGTTTCTTTTCTGTTTCTGACGATGGCATCGATCGATGCCTCGGACTTTGGCGAAGCCCAGTGGATTGGCTTTACGCAGGACGATCGTCCCACAGAGTGGTCTGAACGTGGTGTCACATTTAACCAACCACCACACGACATCCAATCTTGGAAACCGACCGCAAACGATCTTAAATCGACGCCTCGAAAATCGTTCGTTTCTCCGTTGCTTCGGACCACCTTTAAGGTGAAGAAGTCGATCGAGTCAGCGACGGTATCGGTTAGTGGGGTCGGGCTTTACGAGCTTTGGCTCAATGGAGATAAAGTCGGCAAAGAGGTTCTGCAACCCGCGCAAACCTCTTACGACAAGCGCACGCATTTTAATGTTTACGATGTCACCGATCAGGTTCGACCTGGGGCGAACGCAGTCGGTGTGATGCTGGGCAACGGATTCTATGGGCAGAATGTTGCTTTCGGACCAAATCTTTCTTACGGCCCGCCACGTGCGATATTTCAATTGAAGGTTCGATACAAAAACGGCACCGAAGAGAATATTGGGTCCGACGAATCTTGGCGTGCCAGTGGCGGCCCGGTGCTGTTTGATAATGTTTATTTGGGGGAAACCTTCGACGCACGACGTCTGCCCAGTCATTGGTCAAAGGCGGGTTTCGATGATTCGCGTTGGGCACGTGCGGAGGCAATGCAGTCGCCCGGTGGTCGGATGGTCCAGCAGCAAATCGAACCGATTCGAAAGGTGCGTAGGATTCAGCCCGTCGCAGTCTTTCAAGCAGAGCGCGGGTGGATCGTTGACATGGGGCAAAATATGACGGGTTGGCTTGAGATTGCAGCCCAGGAATCACCCGGTACGGTCATTTCGATGCGCTTCGCCGAACACGTCATGCCTGATCGCAAAAACATTGACACGGCATCAACCGGAATCCACGCCACCGGTGGAGAACAACGCGACGTCTATCTTTGTCGTGGCGGCGGAAAAGAACGATGGGAGCCCAGGTTCACTTATCACGGATTTCGATACGTCCAAATTGAAGGACTAAGTCGTAGGCCGTCTGAGGAAGATTTGACCGGTTGGCTGGTGCGAACCGATGCCAAGCGTATCGGACGATTTGAATGCTCCGATCCGTTGATCAACAAGTTTTATGAGGTTTCCATGCAAACCATCGAAACTAATCTGCAAGGTCTACTCAGTGATTGTCCTCACCGCGAACGGTGCGCTTGGATGGGTGACATTCACGCCGTCGGTGAGGCCGCGTCGTACAACTATGACCTGCGGAAGTTCTGGCCAAAAACGACACGAGACATCGAAACCATGTTGGGTGCCGGTGGTCCTAACCCCAAAACGGGGCTGCCCAAAGACCCGCGCGCTCCATGCAACATCAGTGTGGGAAATCGCAACTGCGGACAAGCTAGACCCGATTGGGGCGCGGCGACGGTATTGGTTCCCTGGTTCGCTTATCTGCACTACGGCGATTTAGATTTGGTGCAAGAAGCTTGGCCGATGATGGAAGGCTGGATGGAGTATCTGAATGAGTTCGCTCAAAAAGACGGTATCGTTCAGGATGGTTACGGCGATTGGTGTCCACCTGGTTCCAATACGAAAATGGACACGCCTGCGGTGTTGACTTCGACGGCGTTGTACTACCAGACACTAACGGTGATGGAAGTCATGGCAAAAGCGATCGGTCACGACGAACAGGCAAGTCTCTACGCTCGTCGGGCAAGCGTTGTCCAGGACGCATTTAACGATCGTTTTTTCACCACCACGTCGGTGGAAGCCGCACCGGGATCCGACGAAGACCGCGTTGAAATTCTGCAAGCTGACTTCGGGGTCGGGTCGCAACAAATGGATCTGAAGGACAAAATCACCAGGCTTGTCGCCGATGGACAGTTTGAATTTAAGTTGTCGATTCACTTCGCTAAAAAGGATCCTGCACCCGGCAAGAAGAAAAAGCTAAACCTGGTCTACACGATCAACGGGCAAAAGCAGGAACAGGTCATCGAAGAAAACCAGCAAGTGTTTTTGTTTCGCGAGACCGTTGCTGGTTACGGTTCGCAAACCGGTAGTGCGTTTGCTCTGCACACGGGGATCGTCCCTGAGGAAAAACGGCAGGCGGTCGCCGATGGTCTTGCCAGCATGATCATGAAAAATTCAGGCGGTCATTACTCAACGGGCATTTTTGGTCACCGGCCGCTTTACACGCAGCTTAATGAATATGGTCACGGTGAGGTCACGCGGCACCTGTGGCGGATTACCGATTGGCCAAGCCTTGGGTTTATGACGGAAAAGCATGGGTTAACGACGTGGCCGGAAGTGCCGTTTGATTGGCCCAAGGGAAGACGTTATCTCAGAAACTCGTATAACCACCCGATGCACAGCGGATTCGCGGCCGCGTTCCACGAAAGCATCGGTGGGATACGTCCGGACCCAGCCGAACCGGGGTATCGTCTCATTCTTTTGCGACCCACGTTTCTGCCTGACTTGCAGTGGGCAAAGGCGGGGCATCAGTCGCCGCAGGGCTTCATTTACAGCTATTGGAAGCGTGAGGCCGGACGAGTGTTGTGGGAGGTCAAGATTCCCGCAGGGTCGTCGGCGATGGTGGACCTGCCGTGGTTAGAAGCAAAACAGATCAAACGCAACGGAGAACCGGTCGATGAAAACCGCTTTGAGCTGGCAGCAGGCAGTTGGATGATCGAGGTGAATTAGGATTTCAAGAAAAAAGTTCCAGACTGGCGGCTGTTAGACGACAGTCTGGAACCTTATCACAGGCTCTTCTGTGATTCGCTGGTGAAAGCACCAGCGGCGGATTGATTAAAACTCCTGATTAAAACTCCTGATCAATAATCTCTTTGCTGGCTCGAGTGCCGAGGCTTCCCCAGAGCCCAAATGGGCTGGCGGAGCCTGCGGGCAGCGTCGTGGAGTGAGTCGTCACCATGGCGCTGTTGGAATTGCCTGCTTCAATCGAGTCGGTGATGAACTTGACGGCCCCGTCACCCATCAAGACATGAACGCCGCCCTGGTGACGACTGCTAGCCCCCGCGATGTACTCTTGGTGGTGATTCCCAAAGTAGCATGTTTCAGTATTGGGAGGCAAAATGGTAAAGAATCCAGTATAGAGTGCAAAGGAGCACATCCATTTCGACCCGCGTCGATCTTCCACTTGATTAAAGATGGGCAAGGCCCCGGGTTCACCGGCTGCCTTCCAAAATCGAGGACGCAGCTCGTCAATTCCGCCCTTGCAGGAAACCGCACCTCCGGCACTGACCATTGCCAACGTTCTTCCGGAGAATCGAACTGGGGTTGATCGGATGTCGTTATCACCGAGATCAGTAATGATCTCGCCGCAATGAATGGTGTTGGACAGCCCGTCTAAGAAGTCTCGGAATTTCATTACTTTTCGAGGAACGAATGCACCACGCTGTGCGACTCGGGCCATTTCGGCACGAATGTTATTCGATTCGCCGCGACGGTTCAAGAAAAGCTCGCTGGCAGTGTCATTGTTGGATTGATGACCCTGGTGGCTATCACCAAAACATGCGGCGTAGTTGGTGCGTCCATGGCTGGGCAGTCCTTGCCCGGGGTCACTTGGACAACGCAAGGTAACCACATTGGTTAGCACTGGATCGTATTCACCGATCACGGCGACGCTTTCGGCAGGCTGCGGTCCCATGGCCTGCCACACTCTGTTCGGGTCATTGTTGACCATGAACGGATTGCTAATTTGCTCCCATAAAGCTTGTTGTTCAATAAACGGAGTTAGACCTGCTAGGAAGCTTAGGCGTAACTCGGTGTTACCGCCGGGGCTGGCAACCGTACCAAAGGCAGTTGGCGGAGCCACCCCCGACCAGCTGGTGCCGGCTCCCTGAACGGGCATCTGCCTGAAGGCAGAATGGTAGTTGTGGATTCCCAGCCCAATCTGTTTGAAGTTATTGCTACAGCTCATTCGGCGGGCCGCCTCGCGAGCCGCCTGAACCGCAGGTAAAAGCAATCCGACTAAGACACCGATAATTGCAATGACGACGAGTAGCTCTACCAGCGTAAACGCCGATCGAACTGAGGATTTAGAACGTGACATAGGGGTTTCCTGATAACTTTGACGAAAAATACTTCGATAAACGTTGATTCATTCTTGGGCTCCGAGTCGCTCCATCTCCGCAGGGCTCACATACGTCTCTGCCTCGTAATCGATTGGCTTGCTTAAGTTTTCTCGATTTTCCTCGACGAAGGCTGCGATCTCGTCTTCGGTGGCGACCTTCTCGTTCGACTCTTTCCCGCAACCGATCAAAACAGCGAGGACCAATGGATAAAAAACGAAGGAAACGAAGGGCTTTTTCATGGTCGACAAGCTATGGCAGGAAGTTTGAGGGGAAGGGCCAGCAGATTGGCGTAATGTAATGCGCAGGGGCCAGTTGATCCCCCATACAATGGTTGTCCAAAACTAACCTAAATCCAACCCTTTAAAAACACGGTTTATCGGCAAATTCAATGCTGTTGGGCATTTTTCGATGAAGCGAACCAGTTCCGGTTTTCGTCCGCTTTTGTGGTCCTTAGCGAAGATTTCGTGTGAAATTTCGATGATCTTCTGCAACGAGCAGGCGGTGCAAATGGTGGTCCAAATGGCGGTTTGTTATCACGGTGACCTGTCATCGCGAAGCGGAGTCTTTCGGTGATGCGCTGGTGCGTCATTGGAAGGGTGCGTCATTGGAAGTAGGCTCACAATCTTGATTTGTTGAAAGTGAAACCTGAATTCGTGGGGTTAGATTCGGCGGCGGGCGGACATTAAGGGGCACAGGGGGTGTGATTGGATTGCGTGCCGCTCTTTCAACATGGCGACACCGTTCTGCGTCACCAACTTGAATTCGCGGGAAGCGCGTAGGGGCCGCTCTTGTGCTGCCGTATTTTCGAGCCCGCGTATGGGATTGCACAAGATTTTGGTGCTGCGAGAATTCGCAGAATGAGTTTGGGGGAATCCTTTTTGATGGGGGCTCTCAGGCATCCCCGTTTTGTGTCCATCAAGCTTTGATCGCAAGGACTTGAGTTCTGAAGTGTCGCAGTTTACTGAGCTAGTGATCGCCGCCCAGCCACGACTGTACAGCTATACGCTTGCGCTGGTGCCGAATTTGGACTCGGCAAATGAAGTGCTTCAAGAGGCCAACCGAGTGATGCTGGAGAATGAACACCAGTATGACCCGGAGCGAGATTTTTTATCCTGGGCCTGCGGTGTCGTTCGCTACCGAGTGCTGGCGATGGTCCGCGACCGGGGGCGCGACAAATTATTTTTCGATAGCGAATTGGTGGAAACCATCGCTGAGCATTCTGCAAAGCAGAATCAAGACTCGGAAGAGCGACGAGGTCTGATTGGCAAGTGTTATGAAAAGTTGACTGAGCATCAACGGATGCTTTTGGATTTGCGATACGAGCCCGAGGCGAGTGTTGCCAGCATGGCTGAATTGCTCGATCGCCCAGCCAGTTCGATTAGTTCATCGCTAACTAAAATTCGTCGGAAGTTGACGGATTGTGTTAGGCGTGAACGAGGTTTAACCCTGAATCAGGAACCCAACCGATGACCAATCATCATGATCCGTCTTTTCAGGAAGAAGGCGATGTTCCTTCGGTTAGTCACGACGAATTGCATCGCTTGATTAACTTGCTTTTCGACGATCGGCTTTCACCGCAAGAAGCGGAAGTCTTGCAGCTCGCTTTGGCAAGCAGCGAAGAAAACCGTGAACTCTACACGGAGCTTGTCGATACGCACGCCGTATTAGCGTGGCAAAATCGATGGCCTCTGCCAATCAAAGCAGTCTTCGCGGCAAGCGAATTGACTGAGGAAGATCTGATGAAAATTGAATTGGCCCAACTGGAGGTGAAGCCGTTTCCTGTCGTGCCATCTCGTTTACGAGATCGACGTTCGATCGGACAGCGAAAAAGCGACAGTTACCAGCCGAGGGTGAATGACAAAGCGACCTTCGGTCGGTTCCGCTTGCCATTAGCAATCGCGGCTACGCTAATGTTGATGATATTTGGCTTACCGAGGCTGATGCGGAACGTGGACGAAGGAGTTCAAAACCAGGGCGATTTCAATTTGGATGCGGTCGTGCTGGCACCTTTTCAGGATGATCCAGTCGATGATCCGCCGCCGGTTACGATTCGTCCCACCCCGGTTGCGACGTTGACTTCGGTCAGTGACCCGAGCTGGGTTGGGAAAGAGCCGCTTGCTGGTGACGTGCTTTACCAGGGAGAGAGTCTTTATCTCAAACAGGGACAAGCGTTAATCAGCTTTGGCTTTGGCGCCGAAGTTCTAGCGAAAGCGCCTTGCCGACTCTCATTCGTGTCGAAGCGGCAGGTTCAACTAAGCGAAGGAAAAGTTTTCGTTGATGTTGGAAAGTGGGGCAAAGGGTTTACGGTGCTCACGAACACCACGAAAGTGGTCGATCTGGGGACCACCTTTTCAGTTTCCGTCATTGGCGGAATTACTGAAACCAGCGTTCAAAAGGGAATGGTTCGGTTGGACCCGATTAAGAAAATATCCGAGGGCGCTTTGGCAATGCTAGTCCCGCAGGGCCGGGGTGTTTCGGTCAGCCAACAGGGGCAACGAACGATGCTTCGCCAAGTCTCATTGAAAGTACCTCGTGATCTAGGATTTGGTGCGACGTCACCTTTTCAAACGATTCCAATGCCTAGTACGGGCGTGGGACTTCGCGAAGGCGATCAGGACACGAATTGGCACGTCGTGGCAAGCCGTGGCGAATCTTACAAGGAACCTAGGCCCGTAAAGGTGTGTGCTCCTAACGCACTTTATTTAGGGAATGATCCGGCGAATTCTCAATGGGTATCCATCAATGGCTGGAAGAACTCGGAGCTAGATACGGTTTACACTTTCCGAACCAACTTTGATCTTGCTGGATACGATCTAAAAACGACACGTGTTTTTTGTCGTTTGTTAGGTGATGATGAAATTAGTGCGGTACGTGTTAACGGCAATTCAGTGCAGGGATTACCCTTGTTCGACGATGGGAATCAAGCACCAGGTCAAGTCAACAGAAGCACCTTCAGTGAATTCCCGAACGACTTGATCGAAGTTACTGATTTCTTGAAGAAGGCTAATGTGGTTGAAGTTGATGTTCACAATGCCATCAATCAAGATCCGTTAACAAGCAAGTTAGGCTTTAGCCCGATGGCTTTGCGGGTTCAATGGTACGCCTTCGGGCGAAAATCTCCGTCGCAACCGTAGGTTTGGGTCTTTGGCGAGGGATTGACGCTGGCGCACCTCGCAATTGTTTGCCTTTTGTGGCAGACGACACCCAAACAGAAAGAAAGGCTGATAAGAGGTTTCTGGTTTGGCAATCGGATCATTGCAGCTTTTTTCAACTAGCAAGACATGGTGGATTAAAGGCTGCCAGCGACTTGGGGTCGGGCTTAGTTTTCGTGTTCATAAAAGGGATGATTCTCGAGTGAATTGCGAAGTTCCGCAGGCAAATTCACTTTGTTCTTGGGGTGGCTAAGTACATCGAGACGGAATTGTTTTGGTGTAGCCAGCAACGGCATGTTTCCTTCGTCTTTCAAGAAGTCATTCTGAGAAACCAACCACTCCTGTAAGTCATTTCTAAGTTTCTTTTTAATCTCTTGGAAACTTGGGTTGCTGGCGAGGTTGGATTCCTCGTTGGGGTCAGCGATGACATCAAACAGTTCTTCTTCGGGAACACCGGGGTGCCGCTGCGCACCCATTCTTAGGAACTGGGCCATCGCGTCGCTTAAATTCTTTTTCCGATCAACCACTTCCATCGCGTTGTAGTTGCAAATGTACTTATATTGATTTGAACGAATCATTCGGCCTGGGAAGACATGGGCGTGGATGATCCCTTGGTTAGTCATGACGCCGTGGACGTAGTCTCGATGTGAATTGGTTTCTCCTTTCAACAGCGGCGCAAAACTCTTGCCATCGAAGTCGTCAACACGTTTCGAACCGGCGATCTCCAGCATTGTGGGCAGGACGTCAGCAAACGAAACCAGGGCGTCCGTTCGTGTCCCCGGTTTAACGACACCAGGCCAGCGAATCACAAAGGGAACGTTGAGGCCTCGATCATAGAGGGTGAACTTTCCAAACCTTCCATGATCAGAGGCGTAAAAGACCACCGTGTTGTTTTCAAGATCGTACTTTTTCAACAGCTTTAGTACGCCAGCAAATTCGTCGTCGCCATTTTTGATGGCTTGTGCAAAGCTCGCCTCCGATTTCCGGTTTAAAGAATTGTTTTCTTTGAACCGAGTCAATGGAATGGAGTCTGGGGAGAATTTGGTTTTGTTGGGATGTTCGCCGTGTGGGTAATAGCTGTTCGCCATGACGCAGAACGAACGGTCCCTGGTATTCGCAAAATAGTTTTCAAGCTGGTCAGCCGGTAACGCAGGCCTGGTGTAGTGCTCGGGTGACCCGGCTGGTTTTTCATTGTGCATGGAAATCGTCCATGGAAAGGCTCGGTCCGGCTTGACGTGCGACTTGCCGCAAAGAATGACGTCATAGTCCAGGTCACGCAGGTAATGACAAACGGAACGTGTGTCGTTGTACACAGCAGAATGATTTTTGAACGCACCGTTACGAAGCGGGTACTTGCCGGTGTACAGCATGCTTCTAGATGGCGCGCAAATCGCTTGCCCAGTGAATGCATTTTCAAAAACCATGCCCTCTTTGGCCAAGGCAGATACTGCTGGCGTCGCACCCAGTTGACCACCGTAGCAATCGTAGTATTCCTTGTTCAGGTCATCTGTCATGAAGAATAGGAAATTGGGCCGACTCTTAGGTTCATCCGCGGCTGCCAACAGTGGGAAGCAATTCGCAAAAATGGTGATTGAAGCAACTAGTTTTGCAAACGAAAAAAAATTTAGTTTCATCATAAATTTGCTCGAAAACAGAAAGCCATTTTCCTGACTTGCTAGGTTATTAAAGTCCCGCGTCGCTAGGATTTTGGTGGTGAGGCAATGTGACATGCGTCCAATGACACGCCAGAATCGATGTTTTGACTCAAGTAAATTGGGGGCAACCGTCATTCATTTTTTTCAGGCTGCTGTCACTTGATGTGTCTTTTTTGGCTGAGTGATGGTCAGTAGTACTATTCAGGTAAATGCGGGTAATTAGCATCAGGCAGTACTTCCGTTCAATCGCAGACCTACGCAGA
>CAYVAN010000078.1:9327-19489 GCA_964449225.1 uncultured Rhodopirellula sp. | reverse complement strand
GCTCGCGCCGCTCCGCTAAAGGGCACCCCAGCTTGAAAAAGTGATTAGCCCTGCCGAAACTTTGTTAATGGAGTTTTGCCGTGAATCAATCTTGTACCACCAGATTGGGAAAGTAATCGTGAACAGTTCAATCGATCGTCGAAACCTATTCCGTGCATCCGCAGCCGCGATCGCCGCGGCAAGTTTCGCTCAGCAACTTTCCCAAGCGTCGTCTCCCGAATCGGCTGAGTCTGTTTCCGATGAAGGGAATCTACCGGACGGTGCGGTGGTGTTGTTTCAAGGTGATTCGATCACGGATGTCCATCGCAATCGGAAACTTGGTCTTGCTAATGATCCTCGTGCGCTCGGCGACGGCTATCCCATGTTGATTGCTGGCGGTTTGCTGAGAGACCACGCCGGTAAGAATTTGAGGGTTTTGAACCGCGGAATCAGCGGCGACAAGGTTCCCGATCTGGCTGCTCGTTGGCAAGCTGATTGCATTGATCTAAAGCCCAACCTTTTGAGTATCTTGATCGGTGTCAATGACATCTGGCATAAGCTAAATGGCAACTATGATGGAACCGTGAAGAGCTACGAAACCGGCTACAGAGCTCTGTTAGAACAAACGCAAGAAAAACTGCCGGGTGTCCGGATCGTTATCTGTGAACCGTTCGTGTTGCGATGCGGCGCGGTCGCGGAAAACTGGTTCCCTGAATTTACAAACCGTTTGGAGGCTGCACGCCGCGTTGCCGACGAGTTGTCGCTCAAGCGTGTTGCATTTCAAGAAATGTTTGATGAAGCGGTCAACATTGCACCGCCAAATTATTGGGCAGCTGATGGCGTCCATCCCACGCTTGCTGGACATGCGTTGATGGCCAAGACTTGGCGGCAGACACTTGGCGTTTAGTCAGTTTTTTGCCAGTTGGTGACTGAAGAAAACCTTTTGTGATTCGTTCCCAGGCTTGCCGTTTTAAACCCGATTGACGACGCGTTGTTGATTTCCAGCACAGTGTCAGCGATGCCATCGCCACGCCGACCTTCACCCATTTAAAGTCAATAGCAACGATAAAAATCAAGTACAATCGCAACGAAAGTTGCGTTCAGCAAAGCTACCATTCTACTGGTCCCAATGACCATCGATTGCGGCCAACAAAGGATCGATTGTTTCAGCCTGAATTTGGTGCGGCGGATCCCAAGGCAACCATTTGAAAGACTCGTGTTCGGTTACTTTAACGTCCATTTTCTTGGGGACTTGGCCTAGGAAATACCGAACATGTTTTTCAAAAACTTGGTTGCCGTGTCGGCGATAGTTGACTTGGTAGCGAAGGTCGAATTGAAAGTCTGGATCCCAAGTGACCATTTCTGGGGCAATGCCTGTCTCTTCTTCCATTTCTCGAATCGCAGTTTGTAGAAATGTTTCGTCGCCATCGCAGTGTCCCTTTGGCAGATCCCAGCGATTAGCATGCCGCATCAACAGGAACGACCTTTCAGATTGGTTTCTGTTGACATGGCAGTACAACAGCACTCCCGCAGCACGCACGACTGGGAGCGGTTTTGTAGACTTCTTGGGCGACTCGGGCATCAAATCAACTTTTTAGAAAATTACTTTTCAAAACTCAGACCATGGGATCAACCTGTTAAGCAATGAAAATTTATACACGCACTGGCGATACTGGTAGCACTGGACTCTTCGGCGGCCCCCGAGTTTCCAAGGATGATGACCGAATTGAGTCCTATGGGACGGTGGATGAATTAAATGCTGCCATCGGGATGGCGCGGTCAGCCGGTGTTTCCGAGACGATTGATGGTCAGCTTGACGTGATTCAGCATGCCTTGTTTTCGATCGGAGCCGAGTTGGCAACGCCTGATCCTGATGCGAAGCAGATGCGAATTATTTCGCAAACGCATATCGAGCAGCTGGAGATTTGGATTGATCAGCACGAAAAAGCACTGCCTGAATTGAAGCATTTCATTTTGCCCGCAGGCCACCTTGGATGCACGACGTTACACTTGGCACGTTCAATTTGTCGGCGTGCGGAGCGTCGAGTGGTGACGCTGGTTCGTCATCACGAGACACAAGTCTCTGAAGAATTAATTATCTACTTGAATCGGCTTAGCGACCTGCTCTTCGTGATGACTCGGGTTGTTAATCATGAAGCTGGAATTGAAGAGGTCAAATGGGTCAGTCCGACCTAGAGTTGTTCCCGTGGCTGATAGGGTCAATCAAAGGAAATCCACCAACAATTAGCCCGCTGGGCAGCATTCCGGGGTGGTGTACAATGCTGGGCAATTCCCTAGTGGTGCAAAGATTCATCGCTCACTGGCACCTGAACCGCCTGAGGTTACTCACCGTGAAAAAAGTCGAAGCCATCGTCCGCCACTTTAAGTTGGAGGACGTCAAAAATGCACTCACCGACCAGGGCATCCACGGGATGACGGTCAGCGAAGTTCGCGGATTCGGTCGTCAAAAAGGACATACGGAAATCTATCGCGGGACTGAGTATGCAATCGATTTTGTTCCCAAGGTCAAAATCGAAGTCACCTGTACCGACGAGAATCTGCAAACAGTGATCGACACTGTTTTGCAAACTGCTCAAACCGGTCAAATCGGTGACGGGAAGATTTTTGTAACCAATCTAGAGGACGCCATTCGGATTCGTACCGGCGAACGTGGCGAAGAAGCGCTGTAGTGCGTGCGTGACTCGTTCCGTGGTTCTTGTCCGGCGGAATCGGCTAGTGCCTCGACTCCAATGGCATTCAGATAATTTGCAGCATGCGGCCTTTTATAAATCGATGTCGTGAAATGCTGGACGTTGGCCGCGAAAAGGCCTTTGCCCAACACCGATTGGGCAGCCCAGGGATGCAAGTCTCTACCCTGTTGGCGGATCTTTATGACGATGTCGTTCTTGAAATTTGGCATGAGGCAGTTGCCCAGCACGGCGACGATGACCGGCTAAGTGGTTTGGCCTTGGTGGCCCACGGTGGTTTCGGCCGTCGCGATCTCGCACCGTATTCCGACGCAGATTTGATGCTGTTGTCGACGCGTGGTTCAGCCGATCTGGCCGCCAAATTTGCTGGCAACCTCACCCGTGATTTATCGGATTGCGGTATCGATCCTGGATTGTCGATTCGCTCGCCAGCCGAAGCCTGTTCGTTGTCGTGGACCGATGCGGTGGTCTTCTCGTCCTTGACGGAGTCCCGGTTCCTGGCTGGCGGTTTGCAGCTCTACCGAAAATTCTTTGACTCGTATCGCCACGGTGCAAAACGACGTAGCAATCGTCTGATCAAAAGCATTGTTGAAGCTAGGCGTGAAGAACGAAGCAAATGGGGCGAGACCAACTACTTGCTTCGTCCGAACGTCAAACGATCAAGAGGTGCGTTGCGAGACATTCAGTTAATCCGCTGGATCGGGTTTGCTCGGTTTGGCGAGACCGACTTGGAACGCCTGTTAAAACTGGGAGCGTTGCCCGAAGAAGATTTCCGGCTGATGCGAAATGCTTATGGTTTTATGTTGCGAGTTAGGCATGAACTACACTTTCGCAGTGGTAAGAGCCAGGACATTCTTGATCGTCCAACGCAATTGGAAATAGCGAAGGCATGGGGTTACCAAGGTACCGAGGGTGTGCTGCCGGTTGAACAGTTCATGCAGGACTATTTCGATAATACACGTAACGTCCTTTATAGTTCGGCTTACTTTGTTGACGATGCCAAAAGGCGTTCGTTGCCTGCGAGACTGACGGAGTCAGTATTGTCGAAGAAGGTCGACGATAACATTCGAATGGGTCCGACAAGCGTTTGGGTTCGACAAGAAGCTCTGAAAGAATTTTCCAACAGCTTGCCCGACGTGTTGGGTTTGATGAGTCTGGCAAATGAATATACGCGTTGGATTTCACATCATACTTGGCAAGCAATTCGTAACGCGATGCGAGAACGCAGGTTATCGCCGCCGGATGATCGTTCGATCGAGTCGTTCTTGTCGCTACTAAGCCGTCCTGGACGTCTGGCTGATCTGCTTCGTCGCTTGCATGAATTGCGAATCATCGAACAGCTGATTCCTGAATTCGAGCGAATGCGTGGGCTGCTTCAGTTCAATGCGTACCACAAGTACACCGTCGATGCGCACAGTATTCTGGCCGTCCAAGCGGCAACTGATTTGCAAGACGACCAAGAATCTGGCATGGGGCGTCGCTATCGACGAATCGAGAACAAACGCCTGTTGCATTTGGCTCTGCTAATTCATGACATCGGAAAAGGTTACGAAGAAGATCACTGTATCGTTGGTGAGCGGATCGCAGAGAAGGTCGCCAGTCGTTTGAACCTAAGTTCCAGTGACAGCGAAATGCTGCGGTGGTTGGTGCTGAAACATCTAATCGTCAACGTAGTCGCCTTTCGGCACGACTTAAGCGATCCGCAGATCGTTTTATCGTTTGCTGCTGAGGTTGGCTCGATCAGGCGGTTGGAAATGTTGGTCGTTCACACGTATTGCGATTTGACTGCGGTTGGTCCAGGTGTCGCGACTCAATGGAAGCTAAATCTGATCGAAGACCTCTATCGCCGAACTCGTCGATATTTTGATTCGGGTGATCTGCCAGGTAGTCCTGATGATCCTGAAATTGAAATTACTCGCAAGCGAGTTGATGAACAGCTAACGAAGCATTGCAGCGAAGAGCTGCTGCCGCAATCACGGGCGTTGCTTTCGGATATGCCGTTGTCTTTGCTTAGTCGCTGTGAAGCCGATTCACTGGCCGCTGAGATCATGGAAGTAGGATCATTTGATTGGGATGAAGATCGTCGAACGATCTGTTTGGCTGGCTATGACAATTCAGTTCAAGCTTTGCGTTTCGTCATCATTCGTCGTGAAAACCACCTGACGATGGGTACTTTCGCTCGTGCGACTGCGGCACTTGCGGCAAATGGTTTCGACATCCAGCGAGCACAAATTGAAACGGTCGGTGATTTCGCCTGGGATTATTTCTGGGTCGTCGATTCCAATGTGGGGCTCAGCGATGAAGAACCTGATCTCGATGCGAGAACGATTGACGCAGTCAGTAACCGCGTTCGCGACCTAATCGATGCAACTCAGCAGCCCATGCCAAAGCCACCGAAGACTTGGAGTACAAAGGAGCTGTCTGAACCCGATAGCGTGAACGTGCTTCCTAAGAAAGTAGTCTTCGATAATGAGTCGATCGATCGCTACACCATTATTTCTCTGTTTGCCTACAATCAAGTCGGATTGTTGTCTCGGATCGCGCTGGCGATGTCTCAGCAAAAACTTAATTTGGCGTTTGCAAAAATTGACACGCACTTGGATCAAGTGGCAGATGTTTTCTACGTGAGTGAACAAGACGGTTCAAAGCTGATTGACTTGGAACGGCAGGAAGCTGTGCGGCAAGCCATGCTTGAGGTGGTGAGTGAGGGGTGAAAATTCAGAGTCGTATCATTCTGCAAATGAACGATGCTCGATTACGACTTTGCTCGTGAACTTTTATCCAGGCCTACGATGCGCCACAACAATGTTGGGAATGCGGTAAACTTTGATGGTTAGTGAAAGCTCTTTGCTTAAGAAGCTTTTGTTGTTCGTTTGGGTTGCGCATTCGCACTTCGTTAGATCCGAGTTTGTTTTGCTCGAAATCGTTTGCAGCTCTTGACAGGCGCGGGCACTGTTGTGTGGTCAACGATCACGATCGCGCGGCAAAACCTGCCACCCAAGTTTCTAGGCCCGGCAATCAAATGCTCGCCTAGCACAGTAAAGGGGTTTACCAAGCGATCACCGACTCACTGGTGCCGCCTTCCACCGGATGATCGAGTGCGATGAGCACTCGATCACCGGCATTTTGGCGAGCTGTCGAGAAGTGATTCCATGGCGTTGTGAACGACAAGCACTGTTTCACATCACGCCTTTGAATGCTTCAGACATGGAACAGTAAGTATGGCAGCAAATCTTGACTGGATGAACACACGCCGTTCCCCTTTTCAAGGATGACATTGCTATGAATCAATTCAAACTCGCCATCACGATCGGTCTCACGATTGCTTTTTCTGTGATCAGTTTCACGGAGACATGCGCGAACGATTTCCGGTCACTTCTCGCCGAACGTAACCTTTCAAGGCAAACTAACAACTCACGCGATGCTGCATCCTTGCAGGCACCGATCGTGGCACGTCAGATGCGGTCTAAGGAATCGATGACATCGGCTCGTTCAGCAATTGAACAGATGAATGCAAAGTCAAACACAGTCCGTGCAAGTTCGGTGGGACACTTGTTGGGTGGTCATCGACATGTCGGTTCGGGGTGTGATTGTGGGGCATGCGACGCATGTGACGCCATGCCGATTCCGAGAAAACGGCTCCGAATGCCCAAGCTAGGTTGTAGAACCGGTTGCGGGTCGGGTTGCGGTGAAATCATCGACGCATCTTGTGGATGCGACCAAGGTTGTCGTCTAGGACTTCTGAAGAAGCACTGCCACGACGAACAGCAAGTCTGCATGCCTCGGACCGAGGTTAATTTGCCATCGTCAACACTGCGGCAATACTTCCGCAGCGATCGTTGTTCCACCAATATCTGGGATGGATATTCGCGACAATGCAGCCCCAACCACAAGCACGTCCATGGGACATGCGACTGCGGAACGAAAAAGAAATGCCGTTGCTTGTCGGGTCTTTGCGGCGGAACCTGCGGAGAAGTCCTGCCACCGCGGCAAGCTTGTAACGATTGCGATAGCTGTGACGCGTCCTGCGACAGCGGCTGCTGCCACTAGTGCAGTGGTGTCCAGACTTCAGTTTAATTGATGACCCTGGATGTCATCGGTGCAGCAGGTGTGGCCGTCACAAGGCCAATCACCTGCTAATTCCAAAAAAAATTGGTTTAGGTAGCAAAACGGTTTCAGCGATCGTGAATCGCTAGCCGATGCTACTTGTACCATGGATTGGGAGGGTGGAACGAACGGTGCCTTCGTTCCGCATTTGATGGGCCATGGTGAGGCAGGGAGGGCTTCACCATGGCCCTTCTTTTATGCGCTGATCGAAGTGCATCTTACCTGGGATTCGGGCTTGCCTGCTAACGGATGCAGGCAAGCGTGTCGTAACCTGAACCCATCCGGTTCAATAGCTCGTGATTTAATCTTCGATCACTGAGGGTTGCGAGTCGAGCCACCGTGAATGAACGTCTAAGTACGTTTCACGGTAGAGCTTGTCGACGTCCTGTGCTGACATTAGCTGATCCGAAAAACCGGGAAGCTGTGGATCGATGGTTAATTTACAAGCTTGTGCAAAGTGAGCAATCAGTTGGCGTGGATCTTCGCTGCCAACAGAAACGCGGATAGTGGTTGGTGAAATACCCGCATCTTCAAGCTGCTGAAGGTTCATCTCGGAGTGGCTGGTCAAAGCCGGACAAAGCACAACTGTGTTTGATTGTCCGAGTGAAACCTGGTGGCCGAAGGCAGGTTCGAGGCAATCGAACAGTTGGGTGAATGCCTGACGATCAACCTGACTACCTTCCATATCGATGGTGAACAAAGGAGCGGCAAAGCCGTTGTTCATAACTCTTTTGCGAATCGCGGCATTTTCACTCGAATCAAGCACGCTACCGAGCACGTTGATCTGTGGATGACTGTCGAAGAATTTGGCCAAAACGATCGTGCTGATGACTTTGCGGATTAATCGCATTTCCAAGGTATGAGATCCAGTAATGACCTCGAATGCCTTGTCTGCATCCAGGAACGCGCCCTTGATGTAGTAGACATTCCAAAACATCGACTCATTCCATTGGTACGTCACCTCATTTCCACTCAGATCCTTCGCGGTAACTGAGTCACCCTTGGGGATGAACATTCTTTCGTTTCGGGCGATACAGCAACCCGCAGTTGCCGTCCCCGAACCGCAAATATCTTTGGTGTAACTATGGATTAGGAAATCAGGCCGCTCGGCGGGATCTTCTTGTTGAAGAGGTTGGCACAAGAACGGCGTCGCGACCGTTGAATCCAGAATGACGGTCAAGCCTTCCGCATGAGCCGCCGCGCAGATGGCTGGAACGTCCAGAACATACCCGTGGGGATTACAAGGTGATTC
Organism: uncultured Rhodopirellula sp.; assembly: GCA_964449225.1. Taxonomy (GTDB): domain Bacteria; phylum Planctomycetota; class Planctomycetia; order Pirellulales; family Pirellulaceae; genus Rubripirellula. Next base: position 11,443 of record CAYVAN010000078.1, on the reverse strand, counting down.
GATATAGACATAGATCTGCTTTCCAGCGGCTAAGCGATCGGAATACTTTTCCCGTGCTTCGGAAAATGCTCGTTGGTAGTCTTCCAGTGCGTAGCCATCAAACCAGTGCAGGCCGATGTCCAGGTTGCTCGGTTTGTGAAACCAATCTTCTAGCAATTGGAAAACGCCGCCGTAAACGTTTCGCGAGCACAACACGACGTCCTGGTAGCCCAACAGGTGGCTTAGGGTCGCATCGACTGCCGCCATGCCAGAATTGAAATTCCATGCCATATACTCATTTGCCAACGGACCACACTCAAGATCGACAATGTGGTTTGCAAGGGAGATCGACGTGGGGTTAAGCAGCCGAGAATAAATTTCCAGCAGCATCTCCTTGCCTTGAAAAGCATCGTCAATCCATTCCGTGCAGGCGAACATGTAGGTCGCCGTCTTGGTGATGACGGGGGTCGCGGAAAATACTGCGGTCACATTATCAAAGATTGGATACGGCCCCTTGGCCATTTTCCCAGACTGAGTCGTGATTAAAGATTGGTAGGTATGGCGGAAGGGATTCTGGAGCGTATCGAGTAATTTCGCTAACTGAAAGCAAAGAAATTTCTTCGCATTGAAGTAAGCAATTCGGTCCGATCGATCCAGTGATTCAATTTCACTGAGCACCATCTCCCAAAGACGATTCATTTCGACGTTGGCGTTAAACAAATAGCCCACCAAGTTACCCAGTGACTTGCCCGTCTCGCTATCCGCATCAATTCCAAAGTGAGCAAGTTGTTCAGAAACCAAACCGTCAATGTCGGTGGCGGTAGAGCTCTTTCGCCGAGGGCTTAGATGCTTTGCGACACGAAAATCTTTTTCGGAAAGCGCTGTTGTTTTGGGGGGCGTTGCAGTCGACATGTTCGCTCTGATTTGACGGGTTTGATTAGCTAGAGAAACGGATTCGGTCTGGAGGGCTTATTCCCCAGTCGTTGGGTCGATAAGAGTTTTGATTTCTGAAATTTTGTTAGCTGGAAACTCTCCCTGCTTGGCGTGATCACGGACCATTTCTTCGTTGGGCGCGATGTAGACGCAATAGACCTTGTTGTCGGTTACATAGCTTTGCACCCACTGAATCGTTGGCCCCATCGAATTCAAAATGCTGCATGACTTTTTTGAAATCCCCGCTAGTTCATCGCTGGTTAAATTTCCAGCACCTTCGATTTCGCGTTCGATGATGTACTTTGGCATGTTTGATTTCCGTCAATGAGTTTTGAAAAGGGAAGGGGATCGTTGAACTGAATCAATTGAGGATGTCGTTGCCCAAATCGCAAGGATCGTGTCGCAAGGATCGTGTCCCATTAATCGTGGCCATCGTTGATCGCGTGTAGCGGAAAGTATCAATTCAGTTTCTGTTAACTTGCTACGGTTGGATTGGTAATCGAGTCGTTGATTTGACTTCCTTCAAAACCACGCTGGTGTTGACCCTCGATACACCTGGAATCGTGACAAGTCTGTCGACAATAAATTCATGAAGACCTTGTCGATTTTGAGTGAGGACTTTCAGCATGAAATCAAAGTTTCCTGTGACGTGGTGGCATTCAAGCACTTCCGGCAACTTGTGCATTTCATCACGAACAATCTGCACCTGTTCAGGCTGATGCCCAGCCAATCCAATTTCGATAAATGAAACCAAATCAAACCCAACTTTTTGCTGGTCGAGCAACGCGGCGTATCCTTTTATCACCGCTTCATCCTCCAGCCGTTTCACGCGAGCGTGGACTGCGGGAGGCGAAAGATTCACCGCTCTAGCCAGCTCAGCATTCGACATGCGAGCGTTGGTTTGGAGGTGGTTTAAAATTGACAAATCGATCTGATCCATAGCAGCACTCGGATTTAAAGTTTCGGCGAAGTCTTTCAGATTGCAATGAGCATTCCGGTGAATGTTGTTTATTCCGAATAAACGAAAGTCAGGATTCGGGTTTTTGGTTGTTTGTTCAGATGGGTGTGATTCTAGTATCCCGCCTCTGAATAATCAAAACTCTCCTGTGAGCTTGCAGGGCAAGTCAGTTTTTCAAGCTGGGCATTGTCGCTCGGCGCTCCAAAGCCCACCCCATTAAAGGCCGCGTGACCCCGCCACAAACCG
>CAYVAN010000078.1:0-9317 GCA_964449225.1 uncultured Rhodopirellula sp. | reverse complement strand
GGCTCTCCGAGCCGACAGCGTTATCGGCCCGGAGAGCCGAGCGACAACGGGGAACGCTCCAAAGTGAAAAAGTGATTTGCCCTGAAGAGAGTGTCCGCGTCGTCGAGATCTACGCCGAAACCTTGTACCGACGCTTCCGATTGGCTGCGGAGCAAATAGTTGCCTGGTCCAATGGCGAAACTGCCGAAATGAACTTTTCATGGCGAGCCAAATTTGGCTGCTGGGTTTATCAAAATGAGATAGGCGGGCAGCCGATGAGTTGCTGCTAGGTTGATTTTCTTGCAGCGCTGATCCGAAGTCCAATGAGTGTTAGGGCAATGGCGATACTGGCGATTTGCCATCGTAGATCAGCTTTGGATTGCATCCAGAAGTGAACGACCGCTGCGAATAACGCTAGATGGATGAGTCGGTGAAGTCTCTTCCATCGACGCATGGTCATTAGACGGACCATTCGCGGTGTCGATGTTAACGCAAGCGGAACCATTGCCAGCAGTGATAGGCTACCTATTTGCAGGTACCGCCGCTGGCTGATTTCGATCCATGCGTCAGCCAAGTCCCAGTTGCGATCGAATCCGATGTAAATTGCCAAGTGGCTAAGAGCGTAAAGGAAGGTCATCAGACCAAGTGGGCGACGGAAGTGATGAAGAGAATTCCATCGCGTTATCTTTCGTGCTGGCGTGATCGACAGCGTTGCGAATAACAAGATGAGCGAAAGCGAACCGGTGATTTTTAAGGCACTGCGTATCGGGTCGACGCCGAGTTGATGATGGCGAGCGTCGAACATTAAGAAGACCAACGGGATGCATCCGTTGATAACCACCATCCACTCGGGATAAGTGATGGGAGGGCGATTGTATGACTTCTTGTCGCGGATTTTAGAATTCGACATTCAAGTCCATTCCGCGGTAGAGATGTTCCACTTGTCGCTCATAACCATTGAACATCAGCGTATTTCGGCGAAAGAGTTCACCCACCCGCCGTTCAGTCGCTTGACTCCATCGCGGATGATCGACGTTGGGATTCACGTTCGCATAGAAACCATTTTCGGCAGGCGCAGCTTGGTTCCATGCTGTCTTGGGTTGCTGGGCGGTAAGCTGAATCTTGACAACCGACTTAATGCTCTTGAATCCATATTTCCACGGGACGACAAGTCTTAAAGGTGCTCCGTTTTGCGGCGGTAACTGATGGCCGTACAAACCGGTCGCCAAAATTGTTAAGGGGTGCAGTGCTTCATCGAGTCGAAGGCCCTCGGTGTACGGCCAACTCAGCTCGCCAGGAACTTGGTTTGGCATGCGAGATGGGTCATGGAGCGATTCAAAGGCGACAAACCGAGCGTCCGAGGTTGGTTTGACTTTTTCCAGAAGTTGGCTTAACGGAAATCCAATCCAAGGGATCACCATCGACCATCCTTCGACGCATCGCATCCGGTAGATCCTTTGCTCGACAGCAAATTCGGAGCGGATTTCATCCATCGTCCAAGTCATTGGACGATCCACTAGTCCACCGACTTCGACCGACCAGTCGTCTGTTTTGAAATCACTTGCAACCCGAGCGACCGCGTTTTGGTCCGAGCTGAATTCATGGAAATTGTTTAGATGAGTTATGTCGTAGATCGAACTTTTGGAATCCGAAGTCACGAAGCCCGCGTCGATCAAATCACTGTGGCCAAGTGGTGAAGTCACAACGTTGTCGATCTGCGGTGGCAAGACAACACCATGGTCGACTGGATGAAAAAAACGGTACGCGGTTGCGGTTGCAGCCGCACTGGTAGCAAGACCTGCTGCCTTTATCCATCGGCGGCGGTTAATGAATGTCGGATAGGGCGTGACTTGGTCATTGTTCATTACACGGCATTCACTTTGATTGAGCTTTAGGGCGTTGCTGACAAATTCTTGGAAGCTTCTTTGGGTTCGTTCATTGTTGTGCGAGGACTCATTATTTTGTAGTAGTTGACGAACTATTCACTAATGAGTGTTCGGCATCGGTGTCCGCACGGTCAAGTTGTTCAGCAACCACACCATTTACTCGGCAACCACACCATGGCCGTTCCAGGAACAGCAGAATGGGCGAACTGCGTCTAAATCAGCTACCATCACCGTCTGAGTGTTGAGCGACTCGCTGTGGTTTTTGCGTCGGAACTTTGGTCCAATCGCAGCCGTAGCAAGTTTTATGTTGGGAAAAAAGGAACGATGATGGCAGACCTGTTTGAGCGAAGTCTGATTGTCCATGAACAATTGCGTGGAAAGATTGGTATTGTTGGGAAAATGCCAATCGAGACCAAGGACGACCTCTCGCTCGCTTACACGCCTGGGGTTGCACGGCCCTGCGAAGTGATTGCCAAGGATCCAAGCAAAGCGAGAGATCTAACCATCAAGCGAAACACGGTTGCAGTTGTCAGCGATGGGTCGGCCGTTCTTGGTCTGGGGAACATTGGCCCCTATGCCGCGATTCCTGTCATGGAAGGCAAGGCAGCGCTGTTTAAAGAATTCGCCAACATTGATGCTTGGCCCATTTGCGTCGATACGCAAGACATCGATGAGATCGTTCAAACGGTGAAACGGATCGCACCTGTTTTTGGCGGGGTTAACCTAGAAGACATTTCGGCACCAAGGTGCTTTGCAGTTGAGCAACAGTTGCAGGACATTGGCATTCCGGTTTTCCATGATGACCAACACGGAACAGCGATTGTGCTTTTGGCGGCACTCATTAACTCTGCAAGGGTTCTTAAACGCGAGCTTTCCGATATGAAGGTTGTGATCAACGGAGCCGGTGCGGCCGGAACCGCTATCGCCAGATTGCTCCGCTGTGTTGGTCATGATCCCAATGTTTGTGTTCCCGTTCATGATGTCGTGGTCTGTGATTCCAAAGGAGCGATCCATCGCGGACGAAATGACTTGGCAGAGTACAAACAAGAGATGCTTGAGTACACAAACCGTGAAAACCGACCGGGAACGTTGCGCGAGATGTTGGTGGATGCTGATGTCTTCATCGGCGTCAGTAAAGGAAACCTGATTTCAGCTGAGGATGTTTCCACCATGGCCAAAGACTCCATTGTCTTAGCGATGGCCAATCCAATCCCTGAAATCATGCCCGACGAAGCAAAACGGGGTGGTGCGGCGATCGTGGGGACAGGCAGAAGCGACTTTGCAAACCAGGTGAACAATGTGCTTGCGTTTCCAGGGATCTTTCGAGGAGCGTTGGATTCTGGATCTAAGTCAATCTCCGAAGAAATGAAGTTGGCCGCTGCTCGCGCTTTGGCGGCGACCATTTCCGAGCCGACCGCCGAAAAAGTATTGCCAGATCCCTTGGACAAAACCGTCGCTCCCTTGGTCGCTGCTGCGGTTTGCGAAGCGGCGAATGATCACCAAGGTGGCTAGAGCAAGCCTCTGCGTTATCGCTCTACCCTTTCACGATACCGAGTCCGAGTAATTCCTTTAGACGCTTTGGGTCCGTCGCTGTGACCTTTGCGACGAAGCCTCGCTTGTGTGCAAAATGCACGTCCTCAAGCGATTCGATTTGTGAAAAATCCAGACGCTGACTGTCGTTGTAACGTGACAACCCATATCCGTTTCCTCGCCGGTCGGGATACACCATCGCTTGGATCTCATTTTCCTTTCCTTCGCTCTCGATGAAGGCATTGATTCCAAACGAAGGATCCTTAGAAATCACGTCACTCTTTTCCAGGAAGATAGCGTTTATCGATTCGCCGTCGGTTTCGATGGTCCAGAATTGACTGTGGCTTTTCAAATAGTTCAGCCGTTCTCTTAGTGTTCGCAGGTAGCTGACAATGTCTTCACCTACCATGCACATGACTTGGTAAATAGGATTTTCTAAGTCAAGCAGCGTGTGGTTTGCAAATCGGTTCAACAACGTCATGTCGACCGGCGAATTGAGTGCTCCCAAGGCTTCACGCGAAATCCCCATTAACTTGGCGGCTTCGTTTGGTCCCAAGGTGTCGAGCCATTCAGCTGGGCGAAGCACAGAATGACAGGGCGTCTTCGTAAAGCCCCATGTTTTGCAGCACAAGTGACAGCGCACAAAGCGGCGGCGCATCACGAGAAAACTGGTGATGATCAAAATTGTTTCTTTCGGGATCGTGTTCGCCACCGACATCAACGACGCAGACCGACGGATTGGCCAAGTCTTCCTTGCCAGGTTCGCGCCTTGCGATGGGAACCCGATGTAAATGAGCCAGAACGCTACAGGCAAGAAAGTCATCTTTGTGGGCCCCGCCTGGATGGGTCACGATTAACTCGACGGCCATGAAGACGCCCAATTTTGTTCTGGAGAAAATAGTTAGAATCAATTACCCCAAAACATAACCACTAAAGGGTGGTTAAGCACCCGCAGCTTTAAGACCCAATTATTTGTTTGGTCCCGGTAAGTCTTGTGTGGCTTCTTTTTCTTGGGGTGTCCCGATGGCTTGATAGACATACCATGACTTTTTCTTTTCACCATGCGGTTTACCAGGGGATGGCAATGTTCGTAGCCCCATTTTTAGCCCACCTTCGGTGGGGTGATCGATCCAACGGTGATAGTGAAATGATTCGATTGTGGGAATCTTCGCAATCTTTTCCATGGCGTAAGCAAGCGAGCCAGCTTGATTCGCTTGGTCTTGATTGCTGTACGTGTCGGTGTGAAAACCCTGTTCGCTAAGCAAAATTGGTCGCGGCTTTTTCGATGAGTTAAGCATAAGACGATGTGATAAAAAATTTCCTAAAACTTCGATGTTTTGGATTGTGATCAACGGCGTATCGAATTGATTCGTTATCTTCGTGTCATTCCAGGCGGTCGCTGCAAATAGGCTTTGTGGATAAGGATGATAAGCGACTCCCCAATCGAAATCGCCTTCGACAAGCGAATATCGTTGGAGGGTGACAAGCACTTCACGTGGTGACAATCGCGTGTCTTTGTCTTCGTTCTCGCTTACCATCCAACTGTGCGTCAGCGATGCAAATACTCGAGCATGAGGATTGTATTGGCGAGCAGCGTTGTAGATCATCCGCATGGACCGGTAGTAGGCTTCCTTTACTAAGGCACGCGGTTGTTTTCCCATGTTGGTCCAAGTGTGGTGATGATCCACTTCGTTTTGTGCGATCCAATTGGTGATGCCTCCTGGTGCCTTTGATGGATTGCTGTAGCGACGTGCTAGACGATCTAAAACATATGCATAGACTTTCGCTGAACGGGCATTGGTCAAATTAGGCATCGAATAGACGCCACCATCATTATCCGGGTGGATCAGTAGAGAAGGCGCAAGTTGTTTCTTGATCCCCGGAACTAAAAGAATTCCCGTGACGACAATGTTGTGCTTGCGCGCATACGCCATCGTCGAATCAAGCCGTTGGAATGGAGCCGCATTGAAATAGACCGGCGCACCATCGCCCGCTGTTGGGTTACCTCCGAGGGTGTCGATGTTATTGATGGATTCCAGCTGAATCAATTCGCGGTCAGGGCCAGGTTCGTCTACCAAGAAGGCACCTAGGAGGATGTTTACGGTGATCGCCGAAACTCCTAGTTCCGCCAGTTCCTCGATTGGGCCAGATCGATCGATTCCGCCAAGTCCTTTTTGGTTCGATGGTTTGGGTCGGTCTTTCGCATAGTTGTTTCCCATCGTTTTAATGGTGGTTGGGAAGCGTCGCGACGTTAAAAAGCGACCTTGGACCGCGAGTCGCCAGCTGCTCTGCAATCGGTCTCTTTTTCCATCATAACGCGGCACCGTCGCATTCCAGGTTTTTGCACTGAGTGTTAGTGTTGCGTCGACAGGAAATCCAGATGGTTCATCGGTAATGTCTGTCCACGGCGGGCATTCCATGATTTGCGTCGTTGCTTGGTCTAGGTTGCTAGAGAGTATCTTCCCGGACAGTGAAATCTTGTCTGCCGAAACCACAACGGATTCGATTCGGTCACGGTAACGTTTTTTAAGATACCGGCTGATTTGCGTTGCTCGATTTTCGCGTTCTTTCCCAGCACGCTTTGCTTTGCTTCTTGCTCTTCGATCGGCTGCCGTTGGTGGACGTAGTCGCATGTCGCTAATTTGCAGCCGGATGCCTGCGTGTCTTCCAAGGTCTAGCCGCATTTGTTTGGGCGGCTTTCGTAGCTTTTTGATGAGCTCTGGATCAATCTCGACTTGGTAGGTTTTCCAAGTCTCCGAAGATGGAATGGGGGGCAATTCAGCGCGAGAGTCTTTTGAAAATGGAGGCCCTAGAAACATTTCCAACCCACGAACGCCCTCGGTCGCAAAGCACTGCATTTCCAAGACCAAGTCTTTTGGCCCAACGCCGACTAAGTCACCGACTAAGAATGGATCTTTACCGATTGTTTGAATTTGCAAGACATTGTTTTGCCGCGATATTTCGACATCGTTGCATCGCTCGGGAATGACACGAAAGCTCTGGGCGAATGTCGAATGCGTACTTGCGACGCAAAAGGCAAAGGCGATTACCAAGTTGATTCGGAAAGCTGTCACGATTGAAACTTGTTCAGAGAGTGGGCGAAGCGATCAGTGGAGGTGGCAACGGGCAGTCACAAGCATCTCGCAGGAAATATATCACTCGGATGGGTGACGAATCGGTTTCTGTAAGAAACGTGTTACCTTCGATTCGCCCAATTCATAATTGACAAATCCATAGCTCTCATAGAGTCCGCGTGCTAAAAGGTTATCATCGACTACCTCCAGGGTCAGCTTGCAGCATCCGCGTTTGATGGCTGCTTGTTCGGCCGCCCCCAACAACGCTCGGCCAATGCCGCGACCACGATGACTGGGGACCACGACCAGGTCGTGTATGTTGAGCAGCGGTTGTGCTTGAAAGGTTGAAAACCCGATGAAGCAGGTAGCCATGCCCACTGCTGTCTGGTTATCGAAGGTCAGCAGCACTAAAGAGGTTGGATGCTGACGCATTGCCGGAATCAGCCGCTCCCTGGTCGATTCACTAAGCGGCTTAGAGCCGCCGAAGCGGTCACGCGCATAGGTATCCAGCAATTCGACAATCGTTGCGGCATGATTGTCGTTGCCTAGGTCGGCCTCGACGATTTGAAGTGTCGTGTTACTCAGATCCATTGAACATTCTTTGCGGTTAACTCTGCGGTTTTATAAGTGTCTACACTGCAATGAGATCGTTGAAATTCCATCGCGGGCGATGCCACTTTTGCAGCTGGCTTTGTCGAGCCAATCTGGCATCGGCGATCGTTTCGGTGGGACGTACAGCAATCATCAACTTTGATGGACTTTGTTGATCGGCAGGCCATCGGCTGCGTGCTTTCTTTGCGAGCTGTAATTCCAGTCGTGCGTGAAGGTTGGATGTTTCGCCAACATAGAGAAAAGATTCTTCGGACATGCGGATCGCGTAGACGCCCGGAGTTGTCGGAAGTGCCTTTACGAACTGTTTTTTAAAAACGACAAAATCAGAGTCTTTGAATTTTCGAAGCCCCAGGCCTTTGGCCTTAAGACGATCCGCCCGTTTGCGTCCATTTGATCCCTCTTTGCGTAGTTTGATTGCTGCCCAGCGATATTCCAGAGCGGAAAATCCACCGGCGCAGGAATCTGCAACGAAGTCAAATTTTTCGGCCAGTCTTGGATCACAGAGGATTTCATCAAGACTTGCTCCCGCATACAGTTCACTGACGCGTCGCCACGCGATTTCTGAAGCGTACAAAAACGTATCCATGTATTCCCAGCAGAACGAGGTTCGCTTGCTGGTGAAGACGCCTGCTCGTTTTAGCTCACCTGATTTTCGGATGCGAAATAAAAAACGGTTTCGTTCTGCGTGGCTTCCAGGGATGCTCATTCGATCGCATTGCAGCTGAAAATCTTGATTTAGCAACGGATCTGCGACCAGTCGGTCCACTGAGAACCCACGATTGGCTTTGGAAAATGCCTCTGCGATGCCATCGACTTCGCTGTTTAGCTGGGGAAATTCAAGCTGTGTTGTTGTGAATCCACTTTGATCAGCACGTGTGTCTTTTCGCTTGCGTGATCCGCCTGGTTTGGGTTCAGGTGATCCCTCAAGATCATCACCGACGCACACTGAATCGATGCGATCCCCGGCGAGCTTGACGTAGTCCTTGGACATCTCGAAACCAATGAATTGTCGGCCAAGCTTTTTGGCGACTGTCAGTGTAGTGCCGCTGCCGCTAAAGGGATCCATCACGATGTCGCCTTCGGACGAACAAGTCTTGATGATGCGTCCGAGCAACTGTTCAGGCATTTGGCAACCATGGAATCCCGCTCGCTCTTTAAAAGTTCCAGCGACTCTAGGAAAGAACCAGGTGTCTTCATCAGCGGTGAATCCGTCCACGCAGTCTTGCGGACGTAAGATCCATGTGTCGTCGGGAGTTCGCCCGGTCGCACTGGCGCGTTTGTCGTCGTAGACTAATTGGCGTGCCGATGGGACCGTAATATCGTTGCGATTAAATGTGTATTGCTTGGCGTCTTTGACAAAGTGAAAAAGGTGTGCATGGGATCGGGTGAATTTGCGTTTGCAATGAACACCAAAGGTGTAATACCAAACGACCCAGCTGCGGGTGTGGAAGCCAATCTTTTGGGCTTCGACTTTCAACTCTGCGGCGTACTCATCGCCGATTGCCAACCAGAATGCGCCAGAGTCGCTTAGGACGTGATGAACCTTAGACATCCACTTGGCTGACCAATCGATGTACTTTTGCGTTTCCAAGCGATCATCGTATTCGTCGTAGGCGTAGCCGATGTTGAAGGGAGGATCAGCAAAAGCTAATTGGACGGACCCAGATGGCAGCGACTGCATTTCCTCAACACAATCGCCGAGGTGAATTTGGTCGAGTGATTTTTCGAGTTTCATTCGCTTTCACTAATTCGCGGGCCGTGAACCAACCAGCGTTATAAAGCAACTGATTCGGGGAAGGCAGGCGTGGTGAAAACTACGCAAATAGCTGGTCAATCACTGTCCCATCTCGCACCAAGGTGATCGGGCGTCCGGTGTTACTGTCGAACTCCAACGCCGGATCGATCCCAAGGTTGTGGTAGAAGCTTGCCGCAACGTCGTCGGGTTTGATGGCTTCGTGTCGTGGTCCGGAAGCGGTATCGTCGCTTTCGCCGATCACTTGGCCGCCGCGAACGCCGCCACCGGCCATTAGCATGAACATGCATCGTGGGTAGTGATCCCGACCGCCTTCGGAACTGCGGCTATTGATTTTGGGGGTGCGTCCAAATTCGCCGGTCACGTAAACCGCAGTCGATTCCAGTAGGCCGCGCTGGTGTAATCCGGTCAGCAAGCCGCTTAATCCTTCGTCAAGCTTTGGTAAGTTATTCGTTTTCAGCTTGGTGAAATTGTCTTGGTGGG
>CAYVAN010000077.1:14102-19586 GCA_964449225.1 uncultured Rhodopirellula sp. | reverse complement strand
ATCAGGCACCGGGCGGCTCGCGCCGCTCCGCTAATGGGCACCCCAGCTTGAAAAACTGATTTGCCCTGGGTGAAAACTTAGGTGACTGGGTTTGGCCGCAAAACTAGTTCGTTTGACCTAAGTTCCCTATGGCCAATTCGAATCAAGCGAGTCTATCTATTCTATCTATTGAGGTTCGGTTTTGGGGCGTGCCTGGGCCGCGATCAGTAGCCCAATCGAAGCATGTCTGGAAATCTTGCAGAAGCCTTTCTTAGCTTCTGGTGACGCAAGTAAAAATCAATGTCTGGCTTGATCGGTTTCGACCCGAAACTGGGGAACGCGGCAGAATTGCACATCGAGGAATCTTACAACTCGCTTCGTTTCGATCGATCACTGAATTACCAGATTCACATTAAGTTTTTAGTAAGCGATCGACCAAGCCTCGCGTAGTGGTTCACCCTGAACTGTCACGAGACACTGAACGTACCGACTCAGCAATTGCTTTCCCGTTAAGCTTGGTCCGCTGAAAGCATTTCGTAGGTATTTCCAATAAACGAAATGATTGTTTAGAGCAGTAGCATTTATCGCACAGCTGTCTTTAGAACGGAGGGAAAGCCACGGACGTTGCGAACTGTTGCACCGGAGGTAAGACGATGCCTCGCTTACCCGCCTCGAACCTAAGGGCTCGTTCGAAGTAAAGAAATGGCAGCGATGCATTGCGTCTGATTGCATATCGTTCGATTCCAACCACCAGCCGAATGTCTAATCGGCCTTCGCGAACTTGTTTGACCACAAACTTTAGATAAGCCCGTTGATCCAGCGACGTCGCTCGGAGCCGATTGACCAGTTGCTCTTCAAGAGTCGCAAACGAATCGCCGCTGGCCGAAAGTGTTCGGCCAGTCGTTATTTGTGCTGCTGCGGGCGCTGGGTGCGAAAGCACCGCTGCAATCGTCAAACAGGCGATTGCAGCAGTTTTGAAGTGAAAATGGACCATCGTATTTCCGGCCATCATGGTAAGGATTAGATTGATTGTTGATTGCTTGGGGGTAACAACTTCGGTCGTGTCCTGGCAAGATGAGATATCGGGGAAAACGCGAAAGGGTCTCATGAAACTTGATTCGAAACGGCAAAAAGCTCGAGCCGTCTTTCGACGTGACTCGAGCTGTTCGCGGGGCAAGGGTGTTTCTCCGACGCGCGTGTGTCGGACTACCGCTTGCCAAGCCTCCGCCCAGGAGATTTGGTGTGCTGGGGGGCAGTGAGCCAGACCCAGCGGTGTTTTTGAAAAGCCTATTCAGCCTTGATGACTCTGCTTGCTTGGATAGCTTTGCGGCGAACAGGAGCGGGAGCACCGCTGACTGTTGGCTCGTTTTCGTAGATGATCGGCATAATGGTGCCGGGGTTGCCAAAGTTGTCCATCGAATCGGGAAGGCTGTCCATTGGCGGCATTCCTGGTGATTGCATCGGTTGTGGTTGCATCGGTGCCGATGGCGAGATTGATTCGATGTCTCTCATTTGCGGAGCAGGCGATTGCAGTTGCATCGTCGAATCACCCATTTCGCTTAGCGGCATGTCGGCAGGAATATCGACTGGGCTGCGGAAGGTTTCGGTTTCTAATCCCATCGCAGGCGTCGGCAGTGCGATGTCATTTGGTGGCATTGTTTGTCCAGCCGATAGCGACGTGTCGCTGATGTAGTTTGCGGCCGATGTTGCATCGGCGACGGGGCCGCGGCGAACAACGCCGGGACGAGTCACACCGTATTGCTTTTTCTTGCCGGCACTTCGTTCACGAGCTCGTTCCAAGGCGTCCCAATACGCCTTCTTGTTCCAGGTGCCTTCGCGGAGCGTGATGTTGCTGTTCGCCAGCATCGTGCCCTTCAAGTAATCAACGTAGTTGAGCGACTTGTTGTATTCCGATAGTGCTCGGTAGTAGTTGATTTGTGCATCCGCACGACGTTGTTGGCTCTGTAGCACCACGTTGACCGGACTGCGACCCCCTTTGAATTCGGCAAGCCTTGCTTCGACTTCAACTTCGGCTGCTTGCCATGCCTGTGCATTGGTTTGAACGAGCTGGTAGTGAGTTGCAGCACGGGAAAAAGCGTCGGAAAGTTGGCTAACCAGAAGCCGTTCGGTTTCTTGCAGGAAACCTTCGATTTGGCGAAGACGCAATTGCGATCCTCGAATACGGGCACGTTCGCGGCGGCTGCCGATTGCGTTGGGAGTAATCTCCAAACGAATTTCGCCTTCTTGATAGTCACCACTGGTCAGTTCGCCCAATGCGCTACTGCCAATGCCGGGCGACCTGACATCGCTACCACCGGGCGGGCCTAAGGTGTCACCGACACCGACCCAGCGGTAAAGCAGTGACAGGTTCACTTCGGGTAAAATTTGATTCTTTGCCGAGATCAGTTCGAGTTCACGTTGCTTGACCGTTGTTTTAATGCGGCGAAGTTCTGGGCTTAGGTACAGCAGTTGCGAAACGACTTCGTCCCAATCAAATTGGACTCTGGCGAGCGACGGTTCTTCGATCGGGCGAATGAGCCGACCGTCAGTTGCCGAAAGCCCCATCAGTTCGCGAAGGTCACGTTCATTGCCGTAGACACCGCGACCGTCACCGTTCAAGTTTGAACCGGCCAGGGCTCCTTCTAGGCGACCGCGAAAGCTGTAGTATTGGCCATCGGCTTGTGCGACTTCTTGCGTTGTGCCGGTACCATTGTCCAAGTTCAACCGAGCAAAGTTTGCCGTCGCGATCGCACTATTGCGACCGATGATTGACGTGGAAACGTTTCGGTAGGCGACGTAGAGATCCCAGTATTTGTTTTCGACGTCGCGGACCAAGTTTCGCACCTGGATTTCAAAATCGGTGATCGCCAAGTCTTCGTTCAAGCTGGCAAGAACCACGGGGATTCGATTGACCAAGGTTCCGCGATTTCGCATCAACGGGTGTTGCACTTGTGCTTCAATCACGGCGGTGTAATCACTGGCGTTGAATCGCAATCCGCCGGTATCGGTTGTCGGCGAATTGTTGCGGCCGTAGATGATTTGTTCCCGCAGCGTTACCACGCCACCGGTAGCGATGCGTTTGCTGATTGCAGCTTGTTGGGTGACATTATCGGCTTCGTTGATTGCTTGGGTGACAGCACTATTGGGGGCGTTGGCCGGGCGGTCCGTATTGGTGTAGTTAATAAAGGTGCTGGCTTGTGCATCAAATTCAGAAAGAGCGTCTTCGACGCCACCGATCTGGTTGGCACGTAAAACTCCACGCGGCAGAACTCGGTTGCCGTTTCCGTCAACGGTCAAAGGAACCGATTGAGTGGTCGATTGGCTAATTGCGATGTCATAGACACTGCCGACTTGTTCGACCGATGCACTAGTAAATTGTGCGGCAACGTTTTGCCGAGTCTCAGCGTTGCCGCTGGTGGTGACAAAGAACTTTGCGTTTTGCAATGCGATCGAAACGCACTCTTCGACCGTTAGATCCCAGAATTGGTATTCGTGGTTACCGATCGCCAGCGGTTGATATGCTTCGGTGGTTTCGGGTAACGATTCGACTTCGACGTCAGGATATTCGATTTGAGTCGCAGTATTCAGATAGTACTGAAGATCGGGCGATTCGTTCAAAAAGAAAGGCTGCGTCGGCGTGCAACCAGTCGCCATAAAGACGGCCAGGACAAGCTGAAGAATAGCAATTTTTTTGGTAAACGAGCGGTTCATGCTCTAGGCTTCCGGGGTCGTGCCGCCGTGAAACACATCCATCGTTAAACGCACCATGCGCTGATGATCGGTGTGAAACCGTACGGGTCGAGTGTGGAAGCCCCCCAACGAATTTTCCCGTTTGTTTTGTCAGAGCCCACCGCTCG
The DNA here is from genome assembly GCA_964449225.1 of uncultured Rhodopirellula sp. Taxonomy (GTDB): domain Bacteria; phylum Planctomycetota; class Planctomycetia; order Pirellulales; family Pirellulaceae; genus Rubripirellula. The sequence continues at coordinate 15,750 of CAYVAN010000077.1, read as the reverse complement.
TGTCGGAGCCTGTGAGCTCAAACGCGACAAATCAAACGAGGAAACCTCGCCCACAGGACTTATCGGACACCCGGATGTCAAACTTTGACGATTCGGCAAGAAAGTCCGAAAAGAAGGATTGGCAGGTTTTAAGTAACCGCCAATGAACGTCTTGCGTCGTGGATCTTGTCAGAGATCCGTGTTGAAAGAATCTGTTAAAAGATCCACCACGCAAACAGACCTTTCGTCTCGCTAAACTTACTCAGGCCGTGTGAATCGCTCGAGTGTCGACATCCAATGCCGCTTCGTGGATTGCTTCGGAGAGGGTTGGGTGGGCGTGACAGGTACGGGCGATATCTTCGCTGCTGGCACCAAACTCCATCGCAGAGGCGGCTTCGGCAATTAAATCGCCCGCCCGTACGCCGATGATGTGAACGCCTAGCACGCGGTCGTTGGACGCATCAGCCAAAATCTTGACCTTCCCTTCGGTTTCGCCCAAGGTGCGGGCGCGTCCGTTGGCTCCAAATGGACAGACGCCTTTGACGTATTCAACGCCGTCTTCTTTTAGTTCTTCTTCAGTCTTTCCGACCGATGCAATTTCTGGGTGGGTATAAACGACTGCGGGGATGACGTCGTAATTGATGTGGCTTTGAATTCCAGCCATGCGTTCGACGCAAACAATCGCTTCTTCCATCGCCTTGTGAGCCAACATCGCTCCACCGATGCAGTCGCCGATCGCGTAAACGCTTTCGACCGATGTTTCAAACTCTTCGCCGACCGAAATGAAGCCTCGCGCATCCGTTTCAAGCCCAATTGATTCCAAGCCAAGGTTTGATGTCGCCGGGGTTCGCCCGGTTGCCAGCAATACACGGTCGCACTCAATCGGGTCGCCGCCCTTGATCGCGACGATGCATTGATCGCCTTTTCGCTTTGCCGATTCGACAAAGGTACTGGTGCGAAAATCAATGCCCTGCTTTTTGAACGTTCGGTGGGCCATGTTTGCCAATTCACCATCAATGCCGGGAAGAATTCGATCCATCGCTTCCAGCGTGATCACTTCGCTGCCAAGTCGATTCCATACGCTTCCAAGTTCCAGGCCGATGTAACCGCCGCCGATCACGACCAAACGTTTGGGAATGTCTGGAAATCCTAACGCCGTGGTTGAATTACCGATTCGATCCCCGTCTTCTTCGACGCTGCGCAATTTTGCAGGGACGCTACCTGAACAAATCAGAACCTGATCGGCTTCGATTTGAACCTGATCTTTGCCTTCCACTAAAACAGTCCCAACATCGCGAAACTTGCCGCGGCCCCGGTATCCGGTAACGCCCTTCTTTTTGAACAGCATATCGATGCCGCCGGTCAGCGTATTAACGATTTGCGATTTCCGCTTCATCATCTTTTGTAAGTCGAATTTGACGTCGCCAACACTGATCCCGTGCGATTCCATTCCATGCTTGGCTTCGTGATACAAATGGCTTGATTCCAACAAGGCTTTGCTGGGAATGCAGCCGACTCGCAGGCAGGTTCCACCGAATTGATCGTTTTCGTCGATGCAGGCGACATCAATGCCCAATTGGGCTGCACGGATGGCGGCGACGTAACCGGCGGGACCGCCGCCCAGTACAACGAGTTCGTGACGCTTTGTGTTCATACGGTTGGATTATTG
>CAYVAN010000077.1:6614-14092 GCA_964449225.1 uncultured Rhodopirellula sp. | reverse complement strand
AGGCTAGAGTGATCGGGACGCGTAGTGTGGCTTATGTTCTGAGCATCGAAAAGGTCTATCAGATTGAATTGAACCCCTTGGATTGGAACGTGCGGGGGAAGATACTTTGGGTGGATCTCGATAACTGCGTCAGATGCCACTGTATGGCACTGTATGGCACGCTGTTACCATCCAAGTTGGAAACGAGCGTTGGCTATGCCATGGAGCGCGTTGAATTGATCCATCGCTGACTTACCGTTGAGCACTTTTTTGATTCATTACCTTCGCAAGCTTGCCGGCCCGATTTTCGCTGCTGCTCTGTTCTGCTTTGCAGTCCATTTGCTGCTTCAGGAAGCTCGCAGTATTTCCTGGGACGAGTTTAAGACAGCCTTATTAGGCGTTCCACCGGTTTATCTCGCCTTTGCGACATTCCTAATCGCCCTGAACTACGGATTGTTGATCAGTTACGACCTGCTGGCTTTGCGTTACATCTGCCGCTCATTGCCACTGCGACGCGTAGCGTTGGTCTCGTTTTTGGGTTACAGCCTGGGAAACAATCTGGGCACGCTGATTGCCGCGACACCGATTCGATTTCGTTTTTACACCCGTTGGGGGCTGTCGGCGAGCCAGATCGTGGTGCTGATTGCGGTGCTCGGTTTAACGTTCTGGAGTGGCCTGTGGTTTTTAGGTGGTCTGGTATTGGTAGCGGCACCCATTGAATTGCCCGAACAAGTGGCGTTGCCGTTTGGAACGCGGACCCTGGGGTTTATTCTATTGTCGCTAGCGGTGGGGTACCTCATTGTTTGCTTTGCATGGCGGAAGCCATGGCCGATTGGCAAACTGCACCTGCGTCCACCCGAGCCCGGATTGATGGCCGTTCAAGCTTCGGTCGCGGCGGTCGATCTACTGATTTCAGCAACCGCGTTGTACCTGGTGTTACCTGCGGGAGCCGAAGTGCCCTTTGCGATGGTCTTATCTGCCTATTTGGTGGGCATCGCTATCTCTTTGATCACGCAGGTTCCGGGCGGATTAGGCGTGCTGGAGGTGATTTTATTGAAATTGCTAAAAGATTCCGTCGGCGACGGCGTGTTAGCATCGCTGCTGATTTTCCGAACACTGTATTATCTTCTTCCTTTGCTGTTCGGGATGGCGGCGTTGCTTGCCCATGAAATCTACGGAGGCTCGGTCCAGGCACGCGAAGCGTCGGAATAGATGTCGTTACCCCCGGCTTGCCCGAATCTTGCCAGCATTCGATAGTACCGCACGTCCGATGCGAAACCTGCGTCGCTTTCTCCTGACTCTTTCCAACCCACGAAGCACGAAGATTGCCATGAGTGTTCTGGTCACCCAGCAAGCCCCCGATTTCACAGCACAAGCCGTCATGCCCGATGGCCAGTTTAAGGAAGTTTCGCTCAGCGATTATCGCGACCAATACGTGTTGCTGTTTTTCTGGCCTTTAGATTTCACGTTCGTTTGCCCCACCGAAATCATCGCGTTCAGCGATCGCACCGAGGACTTTGCGAAGCTTGGCGTTCAAGTGTTGGGGGTTTCGGTCGACAGCCACTTCAGCCACTTGGCCTGGACGCAAACCGACCGTAACAAAGGCGGCATCGGCAAGACTGCTTACCCGTTGGTTTCCGACCTGAACAAACAAATCTCGCGTGATTACGACGTCCTGCTTGACGGCGGCGTTGCACTTCGCGGCTTGTTTTTGATCGACAAGACCGGCATGGTTCGCCATCAAGTCGTTAATGACTTACCGCTGGGACGCAGCGTTGATGAAGCACTTCGCATGGTGAAGGCTTTGCAGCACTTTGAACAACACGGTGAAGTTTGCCCGGCCAATTGGCAAGAGGGAAGCCGCACGATCAACCCAGACGTCGACAAGAGCAAAGAGTTTTTCGACGCTGAATACGCGGGCTAATTCAATGCTTTATCAAGCATGGGCATAGGCCGGAATCAGCACATCGCTGTTCCGGTCTTTCTTCTCTCTGGCGTTTGGTATTATCGGTACAGTCCCTTTCGTTTTTCTCTCGAGTCGTTGAAGCTATGTGGAACGTAAACGAAGCTGAACTTGGTCTTGCGAGTTGGAACGTGGGATCCCAATCGATTGAAGTCGACGCGCGGGGTGGTGGCCATGGGATCAAGTTAAGTGTGCCAGATTCGGCTCCTGTTTCTTTTTGTCCGATCGACGAGGACAAATTGCCCCAGGCGTGTGAGCAATACGTTCGTGGTAGCAGTTGGCACGTCAACTATTCACAGGGCGATTCGTCTTACGCGCTACGGCTTTCGTTCGAGCCGATCACGACTAGAGACGATTGTTTGGTAATTGAGGTTTGCGTGTCGATTCAAACCGACCTGCTTGACCTGCACCCCAAATTGGATGTCCAAGTCGATTGTGATGATATCGATTCGGTGGTTCCGCATTCCGAATTTGGCGACGATGCTGTCCGCGGTGTGGGTGTCGCTCCCATTTCGATTGCGAAACGATCAACGAGTTCGACAAGCGTTCTGCTGGGGCCGCACGATCACCCGTTCACAACAAATCATTCAACTGACATGAATTTGCGGTTGCGGTTGTTCGGCGACTTCTTAGAGAAAGGCGTGATTCGCAAAGCTCGACCGTGGATCGTCTTTGACTTGGGCAAGACCGCTGACGAGGAAGTTCTTCAGCAAACGTGGACGCAGCTATGCGAAAGCCCGTTGCCACTAACGCCCTAGGAAATCGTTGCAGAGGTTGTCCTAATCTCTGACGAAGACGATTGGGCGAACGAGTTTTAGAAAAACTCGCCTACACTTTAAAACCGCCGGTCGACTGCAAAATCGGCCAGCGTTAGCAACGACTCTTTCGCTTGCGTGGGCTCCAAATCAACGAGCGCTGAAATCGCTTCGCGGCGAAACTTTTGAGCCATCGCTTCGGTGTAGTCCTTGGCGTCGCTGGCCTCTAACAGCGGTCGGATCGCGGGAAGCCGATCCTCTGATGGTCCACGTAAAATTGAGACAATTTGTTTTCGGGTTCTCTCGTTGGAAGTTTCCAGCATACGGATCAGGGGCAGTGTCATTTTGCCTTGTTCGATGTCGGTTCCAAGTGTCTTGCCAACGGTGTCGTCGTTGCCCCAAAGGTCTAGATAATCGTCAGCGATTTGGAAAGCGATTCCAATCGCATTTCCAAATCTTCCCAATGCGGCTACTTGGGCTTCGGTGCCACCGGAATGCAATGCCCCCAGCTCGCATGAGACACGGCACAGCTCGGCTGTCTTGCCACGCAAGATATCAAAGTAGGTCGCTTCATCAATGTCCAGCGAGTCTCGTTGTAACACCTGACGCAATTCGCCTTCGCAGACCAATCGAGCCGCTTCGCCAATCCACTGACAAGCTTGGTTCGAAGCCATTGACGCAGCCAAGCGGAAACTTTGGGCGAACAAATAGTCGCCAAGCAAGATGCTGGTGTGATTGCTCCACTTTGCGTTTACCGTGGGAACGTGCCGACGCGTTTCAGCTTCGTCCAACACGTCGTCGTGGATCAAAGTCGCCGTGTGAACCATTTCAATGATGGTTCCAAGAATCGTATGATCGTCATTCGTTTCGCCAATGCACTGGCCCGATAGCAGGATCAGCGCCGGACGCATCCGTTTTCCGCCTAATTGGGTACCGTGACGCAGCAGGTGACCAATTGCCTCGTAGGGACTTTGAAGCTCCGCAGCGATTCGTTTTTCAATCTCCGCCATGGGAGCTTCGATCGGAGCATACATCCGGCTAAGCAGTTCAGCCGCACCGCGAATGTCGGCGCTGCGAACTTTGGACGGATTTTGAAGATCAGAGTTGGCAAAATTCCCCATTTGGCGGTGCCCCCGCGCACCTGAGTTGTTGCCGGCACCTAATCCGTTGCCGGCACCCATGCCGTTGCTAGAACCGTTCGACGTTGATCGCCGCTGGCTTGGCGATGATTCGGTAGAGTCGTTTCGAGTGATGGAAGTCAAATCCACTTGGAACTCAATTGGCGTCATAAGTTTCGGAAATGGGCAAAAACGCATGAGCAGGGCTGGTTCGCCGTGCCTGTTCCTTACCCGATTTTCGGTCGCTAGCGTAACAGAATGATGCCGTCACGTAATCGCTAGGTCGTTTGTCTTACAAAATGGCCTGATTTGCCGCCCGATTTCTCTTCCAGGCGGACCGGCCCAATTTCAATGGCCCGATCGACAGACTTTACCATGTCATAAACGGTCAAAGCAGCTACTGAGACTGCTGTCATCGCCTCCATCTCTACGCCGGTCTTGGCACTGGTCGTAACGGTGGCTTGGCAGACTAACTTTTGAAATGTCGACCCCGGTTCCATGGTCGGCCAGGCAAATTCGATGGACACCGCTTCGATTGGGATTGAATGGCAGAGTGGAATCAGGTGGCTTGTCCATTTGGCACCCGAGATCGCAGCCAGTCGAGCGATCGATAGCACATCGCCTTTTGCGGCACCCCCTTTGCGAATCGTGTCAGCCGTTTTGGCCAACATGGTCAATTCACCGGTTGCGACCGCAACACGAACAGTCGGCGTCTTGGCGGAAACGTCCACCATGTGCGCGTTGCCAAAGGAATCAAAGTGCGACAAAGGATCCAACGAACGGTGTGGCAGGGAAACAGGGCGACTCAGTTTTTCAAGCTGGGCAATGTCGCTCGGCTCTCCGAGCCGACAGCGCGATCGGCTCGGCTCGGATCGGAGAGCCGAGCGACATTGGGGAACACTCAAAAGTAAAAAAGTGATCGGCCCACGGCTGACTTAATCAACTGGCATCCAATTATCCACCACTGCGAGACGAACCGATGAAGATTCTTTGTTTTAGCGACCTGCACCGCGACCGGGATGCGGCCACACGACTAGTCGCGATGGCGAAGGATGTCGACGTCGTCGTTGGTGCAGGTGACTTCGCCAACCGCCACGAAGGTGCGACCGATACCCTAGACATCCTTTCGGGGATCGAATTGCCAGCCGTCTTGGTACCGGGCAATGGCGAAACGGTGAAAGAACTTCAAGTCGCTGCGGCGACATGGACCACTGCAAAGGTATTGCATGGAAACGGATGCGTCGTTGGCGGAGTCCCATTCTGGGGCGTCGGCGGCGGCATCCCGGTCACTCCCTTTGGCGACTGGAGCTTCGATTTTAGCGAAGAAGAAGCTGCCCCCATGCTGGCCAGCACGCCAACCGGCGGCGTGTTAGTCGTTCACTCGCCACCGATCGACACCGTCGATCACGACAGCAAAGGTCTGATCCGCGGTAGTCAAGCAATTCGAGATGCGATCGAATCCAAGAAACCTCAATTGGTCGTCTGCGGCCATATCCACAGTGATTGGGGCAAGCAAGTCAAATTGGGACCAACCGATATCCTTAACGCTGGTCCCAAAGGAATCATCGTAGAAATCGACAAACCGATCCAAACCCAAAACTGACGATCGCCGCCAAGACTTTCCGTAGTCACAAACCAATCGAAACGGTCGCCGATTCACGACCGCATTCATTGACAAACCTAAAAAGAACGAAACTACCGATGCAAGAAGCTGAAACAGTCGCCGCCGATGAATTGACCACCGATCAACTGGCCAGCCAAACCGATCCTCAATCGCCCGTGAAATCATTTCGCGTTTGGATCGCGATCGCGATTGTTACCGCAATGTGGATAATCTTGATTGTTCCAGCCATCATCGCCCCGCTAACCAAAATGCACTTTTACTCGATGCAAATGGGGCCCGTCTTTGGAACAATTGGACTTTCGATTTGGTGGATGGTCTCGCGTGTTATCCCGCGCAGCGCTCGTTGGCTTGGGTTGGGTCTGATCTTTTCGATCTTCGCCATCACGATGTTTTCGATCGACCGATCGGTCACGATCGCGATGCTGGTCAACGGACTACCGATCGCGATGACTTTGCTGGTCCTTGGATTTTTGGTTGGGCGATTCATCAGCGTCAGCAAACAAGCGTGGATTGGTTTTGGGTTCTTTTTAGTCGTCATGATTGGTGGACTGCTTGTCCGAGTGGAAGACCCCGATGCAGAGTTCGCCTTTGATTTGGTTCCGCGTTGGAAGCCGACTGCCGAGGACAATTTCCTAGAATCGTTGCAGAACGCATCCGCGGGTAAAGATTTCTCCCCAATCAATCCCGATGATTTTGAATTGCCCAATGAAGTGTCGGCGAAGGATTGGGGAGAGTTTCGCGGTGCTCGACGTGATGGCATCCTGGATGGTGTTTCCTTTTCGACTAATTGGGAATCGGATCCACCTGCTGAGCTGTGGCGACACCCGATCGGTCCTGCTTGGTCATCATTTTGCGTGGTCGGGCCGTTCTTTTTTACTCAGGAGCAACGCGGCGTCATGGAAGTCGTATCGGCGTACACCGTCGATGGCGGTCGGAATGTTTGGATCCAAGAAACAGAGTCCAGATTCGAAGCATCAATGGGTGGTCTGGGCCCAAGGGCCACACCGACGTACGACAACCAGCAACTCTTTGTCACCGGTGCGTCCGGTTTGGTGCAATGCCTCAACGCCAAATCGGGAGAATCGATTTGGCAATTCGACTTGATGCAACAATTGGATGTTCCATTACCATCTTGGGGATTTGCTAGTTCACCGCTGCTTTACAAGAATCAACAAGAAAGCAGCGAAGATGATCTAGTGATCGTTTTTGCAGGCGGAGGCGAAGAGCACGGTACGGTTGCGCTCGATCGAAAAACCGGACAGCTTGCTTGGTCTGCGCCTGGTGGAAATCATGGATACAGCTCGGCGCAACTTGCAACGATTGAAGATACCGTACAAGTTCTGATTAGCAGCAATCGAGGCTTACAGTCACTCGATCCGCAAACCGGACACGAGCTTTGGAATCACGAATGGGACATTGACGTGATGGCCCGAGTCACCCAACCGACCGTCGTTGGCAACACTGCCTACCTTGGCACTGGCTACGGCAACGGAACACAACGAATTGACATCACCCGCGATGGCGATCAGTGGTCAACCGAAGAGGCGTGGACCGGACCAATGAAGCCCTACTTCAACGACTGTGTGTACCACGAAGGTTTTTTGTATGGATTCGACGGCCCAATCTTTATGTGTCTGGATGCCGACACGGGAAAGAAGGCGTGGAAGCGTGGACGCTATGGACATGGTCAGGTGCTGTTGATCAAAGACATGGAAACGTTGCTAATCGTGACCGAAAAGGGTGACCTGGTTTTGGCAAAGGCCGATCCAAACAAGCTAGATGAGATCGCTCGAATTCCATCGGTCAAAGGCATCACCTGGAACCATCCCGTGATCGCCGACGGCAAACTGTTTGTTCGCAACGCCGAAGAAATGGTGTGCTACGAATTAAACATTAAGGCGGATTGATCGCGGCACAGACCGAGGGGAATCCGAAATGCGATAAAGGATGGCCACCCTGGAATCGTGACGCACTGAGACGAAGCGCTGACCGAAGACACCATCACGCGCGGGGGGAGACAGAGAGAGCAACAGCCGAGG
>CAYVAN010000077.1:0-6604 GCA_964449225.1 uncultured Rhodopirellula sp. | reverse complement strand
TTTTCAAGCTGAAGCCCATACCGCCGTAGCGAAGCTCGCGTAGAGCTTCGGCGATTGCAGCGAAGCCGATTGCGGGGAAGCCGAACGCCTACGCGGCGATCGCTACCTAATTGACGACACCCCAAAAGTGAAAAACTGATCGGCCCTGTGGACGGGGATTAAAGCTTGTTAACGCTGCCAGCAAGCACTAAAATTAGGGAGTTCAGCACATCACTGAACATCTCCGTTCTGGATCTTAGTGACGCCAAGGTATTTCACTTTGCCTTTGCTGGATTCCTAGAGCATTTTCAAATTTGTGTAGGGGTTGTAGTTGTAGGCCGGAACAAGCGAAGCGCAGTTCAGGCAATTGCATTGCACGGTGTCCAATTGCCTGAACTGGTCCAATTACCAGAACTGCCCTTCGCTTGTTCCGGCCAACCTCAATTCTAAAAATGCTCTAGCGGCACTCTTTTCTTATTTACCAGGCGTCTAGATGCGAATTGCGGACCTGTTTGTAGATATTGGTTTTCCCGTAAGTCATCGGTCTTGGGAAACAGAACCGCGAAAACAAGCCGAGTATCCGACTCGGATGCTTCAAGCGATTTGGGAACGTTGGTCCAAATGGCCAAGCACACGGCATTCAAGTCAACGCCGCATGATCACTCAACGGCCGCGATTGCTTCTTTCAGAAACACTTGAATCAAGAAAGCTGCTGGCAGGCGGCGGCTTACTGGGCCAGTACTATGATTCGAACGACCTTAGCGGCACGCCAGCGATCGTGCGCACCGACGCGAACGTTGACTTTGACTGGGCAGCCGGTTCACCAGGCTCGGCAATCAGCACTGATAATTTCTCAGCGCGATGGTCAGGACAAATTGAAGCCAACTTTACTGAGCCGCATTCTTTCATTGTTAATGCAAACGATGGTGCAAGATTGTGGGTCAATGGACAGCTACTGATTGATCAATTCGATGCGGGTAATTTGATTGACGCCTCCGCAACGATCGATTTAGTCGCGGGACGTCGCTACGAGATTCAACTTGATTTTCGCGAAGCCGTCGGGGAAGCAGGCGTCAGCTTAGAATGGTCTAGCCCATCAACTGCACGCGAAGTCATTCCTCAAAACCAGCTATTTGCATCAGAGCGTGGCGGAATTTCGTTTGCAAGATTCGACGACCTAAACAGCAGCGAAATAGATGACCTTCGCAGCAACACCACCTTGCTCGCTAGTCCCGACACCACCGCAACACTCACTGCATTTGAGACAACCAACAATGCTGCCGCTGAAAACAGCGGTGCCAGTGTCGGTCAACAAATTCAAGGACGGTTGCATACGCCGAAATCAGGCGACTACACATTTTATGTCGCTGCCGACAATCAGGCTGAACTTTGGTTAAGCAATACGCCCGACGCTGAACAGAGCGTTCAAATTGTCGAATTAACTTCCGCAGTATCGCCGCTGGATTTCACCGCGAACGCCCAGCAGCAATCCGCGACGGTACACCTAGTCCAGGGGCAGACCTATTTCATCAAAGCATTAACCGTAGGCGAACAGGGTAGCGGCCATCTGGCCGTGGCTTGGCAATTGCCAGGAAGCAACGCCATCGAGGTTATTCCGGGAACCAATCTGTCACCAGTATTACCGACGGTGAAAGCTTACGCCCAGCAGCCGGTGGTTTCGGAATCTTCGGCCACCCCGGCGCGTCTTACCGTCGTGCGTGATGGGAGTCCATTGAGTGAACCACTGACGGTGCAGTATGACGTTTCGGGTTCAGCCCAAAATGGAACGGACTATCAGCTGCTGCCCGGTGCCGTCACGATTCCGGCGGGGCAACGTTCGGTAACGGTCGAAATTTCGCCAGCGATCGACGCATTGACCGAGGGCGACGAGACCATTGAATTTACTCTGACCGATGGCGTTGGTTATGACGTCGGCCAGAAAAGCGAACGCGAAGTCTTGGTAACGTTGCAAGATGATCGAGACGCTCCGGCGACCGGTCAAGCTTTATGGAACGGTGTATCACTGAGCGACTTCCAACGCTTCGGCGCTAACTTTGGCACCGAAAACGTCGCTGGCGTCGGCAACGTGATTCAGGCTCGCATCGAAAGCCAGCCTAACAGCGAATTTAGTTCGCAATTACGACAGGCAATCGACCAGCCGGTCTCGGCGGGCGACATTTTGTATTTGGAGTTCCGCGTAAGATCCCTTGGCGGTCCGGGAATCATTTCTGCGATCTTTGAAGACGTCGTTAATTTTGATAAGTCACTGTCCAAAGGAATCGAGGTCACCACTCAATGGCAGCGAGTCCAGCTTCCGTTTACCGCCCTTACTGACTATGCCATTGGTGAAGCAACCGCTGGATTCCACCTCGGCTTTCAAGCTCAGACGTTGCAGTTTACCGACTTGCAGTTACAAAACTTTGGTCCACCCAAATTGCTCGCGCCCGAAGCTTCCTTGCAATTGAATAACATCAACGGTTTTTGGGGCACGTCGCAAACGATCGCCGTCACGGGACAGACCTTCGACGACGCGCATCAAGTTCAAACATTGACGGTTCCACCGCAAAGTTGGCGTCTCCAGGCGATCGAAACAAACCAGATCCCGGTCAAGAATGGCGACACGATGCAGCTGAATTTTTCGATTCGAGCCATCGCTGGAAACGCTCCACAGGCCCACGTGCAAGTCGCTCGAATTAACGATTCATTCTCGGGATTATTCGGCGAACACATCCCTGTCACTGGCGAGTGGGTCGAGCATACTTTTCAGATCGATGCGGACCAGAACTACGACGCGGGCGACCTGCGAGTCGCGATTAGCCTAGGCCAAGGATTACAGACGATTGAAATTGGTGGATTCAATTGGCAAAACATCGACAACGCCATCGCGTTAGAAGACTTGCCTCGGCAAGTTGCCGCAGTTTCTTACGGCGGGCGAGATGGTGACGATGCGTGGCGGACCGAGGCGGATGCACGGATTGATTCGATCCGAAAATCTAACGTGACAGTGAACGTCGTCGACAATGCGAATCAAGCGATCGACGGTGCCGTGGTCAACCTGCGACAAACCAAGCACGATTTCCGTTTTGGTTCTGCCATCAGCGCTTTCAACGGAAGGTTAGATCCGGGCGGTAATGCTTCGGCTTTGAAGTATCAGAGCGAAATCAAAAGACTCTTTAATGCTGCGGTATCCGAAAACTCATTGAAGTGGCCGCAAATCATCGATAATGAGGCTCGCGCGTTACAGTTAGTGGACTTCGCCGAAAATAACGACATCTTCCTGCGTGGCCATGTGGGAATCTGGCCCAGTCGCAACAACATGCCAGCGAGCGTGTGGAACCAGTACGATTCGTTGAAGGAAAGCGACGGTACGGTTGCAGCGAACGCTTGGTTACAAGCAACAATTGAAGACCATCTCGACTATCTTGCTGACACTTTTCGGGGCCGCATCACTGAATGGGACGTCGCCAATGAACTGTTCACCAATCATGACGTGATGGACATTCTGGGCGACCAAGTCGTGGTTGAGTGGTTCCAGCGGTTCCGCGACGCTGATCCAAATGTAGAACTTGCGCTGAATGATTTCCAGATTTTCGCCAGCAATGGAAACAACACGTTACACCGCAATGACTTTGACAGCTGGCTTCAGTTGCTTTCCGATGCCAACCTGTTGGATGTGATCGGTGAACAAAGTCACTATGGTGAAACCAACCTGACTGACATCGCCACACTTGGTCAATTAATCACGACCTACAGCACCGAATACTCAGCCCCCGTGGCAATTACCGAATTTGATGTCAATACGACGGACTTGCAACTGCAGGCGGACTACCTTCGCGACTATATGACAATGTCGTTCAGCCAGTCCGGCGTCAATCAATTTCTGCATTGGGGATTTTGGGAAGACGCTCATTGGTTGCCGCACGCTGCATTGTATCGAAGCGACTTTAGCATCAAGCCTAATGGCCAAGCTTACGAAGACCTTGTCTTTGGCAACTGGTGGACGGACACAACGGGAACGACGCGATCCGGTGCGGTTTCCAGTGAAGCATTTCACGGTCAATACGATGTCCTGGTCCAATACAACGGCCAAAACTACAACGCCACGGTTGAGGTGGACGATTCGGGCACGTCCAATGTGACCGTGGTGTTGACCGATATCGGCGAACCCACGCTTACCATTGCGGTTGCCGATCAGGAAATTGCCGAGCTTGATGGCGTGATGGCAACAACAGCAACGGTGACTCGGACCGGTGACCTGTCCAACGAAGTGGTTGTCGATTTGTCTAGCAGCGACAACGGGGAAGCCACGTTGCCATCCTCCGTCACCATCTTAGCAGGACAATCATCTTCGCCCGCATTTGCGATCAATGCGATTGATGACGGCGTTCCTGACACAGCTAAGACAGTCACGCTGACGGCGTCAGCCACCGGCTTCGACGCTGGGACATCGCAGATCAGCGTGATCGATGTGTTATCACATCGCTTATCGAACTTGACCGTTACCGTGCAAGATTCGCTTGGCAATCCGATTCCCGATGCAATCATCGACATCCAAATGAACCAGCACGCTTTCCAGTTTGGAACCCAGGTCCAGGATCGTTTCTTAACGATCACCGAACCTGAATTCAATGCGTTGGCGACGTGGCAAAAACACAACCTAATTGGCGACTACGACCAAGTGCTTCCAACGCCGGTTTGGCAAGACGCGGTCAACTACCGCACGGCGGTTTACGACAATTTCAATCACATCATTCCGACCAATGGAATACAGTGGGTGGAGTATCGCGACAAAGGCCCGGCAGCACTCGATCGAACCATTGAAGCAGCGACCGCCCGAGGCCTAAGTGTTACCGGTCATGCGGTGGTTTGGCAAAACGATCACTGGCCCACACCGCCGGAATTTCAATTGGATGCCAATCCTAATCCGCAGATCTTTTACGACGCTTTGATCGATGAGCGTCTCAGTGGCAAGGGAATCATGGCTCGATTTAGCGAGCTGGGTGACGGACCGAACGTTCTGGACTGGGACGTTCTGAACGAACCGCTACACGAAACCTATTACTCAGACACCTTTGTCGATGCTGGAATCTACGCCAGCGCAAATCACGCATTCGCTGATTATTTCATCCGAGCCGATGCAATTCGCCCAGACGCGAAACTTGCGATCAACGACTTTAACATCCTCAGTTCTGGTGGCGATGCTGCTGCGATGCAATACCGTGATCTGGTCATTGATCTGCTGGCACTAGGGGCACCGATTGATCAGATCAAGGTTCAAGCCCATATGTCGCAAGTGATCAGCAAAGCTGACGCGACACGTCGGCTCGATATCCTGGCCGAAACCGGACTGCCGATTGCGATTAGCGAATTCGACATGAGAGACGACGCCAACCAGATTTCTGCTGCCAACCAAGAGACCTTGTTTCGAAACATTCTGGAAGCTGCCTTTGAACATCCGGCAGTCAATGGATTCAGCATGTGGGGAATTTGGGACTCGGCGCATTGGCGAGGCAATGGACCTCTCTTTGACGCAGATTGGAATGTCAAAGACGAAGCCTCGCCATGGTTCGATCTGGTGCAGGGCCAGTGGAAGACCAACCTGATCAATCTTGATGTCGACAACGAGGGGCAATGGACTTCGCACGATGGGCTCTTTCAGGGCGAATATCAGATCACCGCTTCCAACGGGATCACCTCAACCACCGTTGATAAGATCGATGTCACAAGTGACGGTGAAATTATTATCACCCTAACATCATCCGATTTTGGTGACGCTCCTAGCTCTTACGGAACACTGCTTGCCGACAATGGTGCTCGACACATCGCAGCCGGGCCGCAACTCGGCGAACTGCGCAATGCCGAAGCCGAAGGCGTACCGTCTTCACTTGCTGATAGTGACGACGACGATGGAGTTTTGTTCGGTGAAATTGGCGTCAACAGTAACAACGCCGCAATCAACGTCGAACTGGTTGGTGGAGAAGAAGCCAGGGTTGATGCATGGATCGACTTTAATCGAGACGGCATTTGGGACGCCACTGAAAAGGTTCTCGATAGCGTCCTAGTCGACCAACCGATGCAAACGCTCAATTACGACCTGCCAGAAAACGTTTCCACTGGACCGACATACGCTCGAGTACGCTTGAGCACCGACGGTGGACTAGGACCAAGCGGACCGGCCGCCGATGGTGAAGTCGAAGATTACTTGATTGACATCATCAAACCGCCCGTGGTGGAGAGTGTTCAGATTAACGGTGGCGATGCCCAGCGATCTTCATTGGACTCCTTGCGAGTGACTTTTGACAGCGTCGTACAGATTGACGCCGCCGATGGAGAGCCATTCGAGCTGGTTGAAATCGATAGCGGCAACGTCATTCTTGTTAATTCAGCGATCGATCATTCTGGTCAGAAAACCGTCGTTGTTTTAACCTTTGATCCGTCCGATCAATACGTGACAAGTTTCGGAAGCCTCATAAATGGCGACTACCGCTTAACCATTGATTCATCCCGCATTTCGACGCAGGGAATTCATTTGGATGGCAACAAAGACGGGAGCGCCGGGGATTCTTACCAAATCGATGCTCGCGATGGACTGTTCCGAAAATATGGAGATGCGGACGGCAACGGA
>CAYVAN010000076.1:0-19756 GCA_964449225.1 uncultured Rhodopirellula sp. | reverse complement strand
GACGGGTGATGGATGATGGTGCCCGTGCCCGCCATGATGGTTTTTACCACGATCATCGCCAGGTTGATGATCCGATGTGGCAGAAATGGATGCCATCGAAAGTTCTCTTTTCGCAACGAAAATTCGCGGCGGTGGGCTGGTGGCGAGACGTCTTCTCAGCATTCGCTTGCTGACGGTAAGCGTGTCAGTTTTTTCGCGAATTAAGGATCCTTCTAGACGACGCCCCGATGGCCTTTCCAGCACCAAGAATTCGCTTTCCGTTGAAGCGACGACGACGGGGTATCCTTCGCGGACGAAGCCGAAGATCTCGACCGCCGAATTGACTTCTGTTTCACGCAAATAGAAACCGGTGTGCTTTGCGCTTGCGACCAATGGTGACATTGGGTCGTAAATGGCATCCTCGTTAAAGTCATTGCCAGCCTGCATATCGGACTGTTCAACCGAGATGCCAAACGCAAAACCCAGGCGTGTCAGTACTTTGTAAAGGACTTCCTGGCGAAAGGCCGCACTTTGATCGTCGTTGGGCGTAGCCATAAACGTGGTCGGTTCAATGGGTAAAATAGGCGGATTGGACTCACTGTAGCGGCAATGCTACGCGTTCTAGCGAGTTTTTAACATCGCACGTTGGGCATCAGCGACCGAGAAAAACCTCCTTAAACCGCTGCCTTCTTAATTTCAGCGTATTTCATATTCATCGGTATGAATCTTTGTAGCAATGAGCGGGAAACGATCGAAGCACTCGTTCTCATTGCGATTGACCATCAAACCACTGAACCTTCTGCTCGAGTGCTTCTCGCTGACCCTTTGGCCACTGAATTGCTGGGTATCCGAGGTAGAAAACGCCAACCGCCCGATCTTTGGCCGAAAGTCCGACAAAGCGCGCCATCGCTGGGCTGGTTGCCGCGACATTGGTGGACCAAAATCCACCTAGACCGTAGGCGGATGCAGTTAAATGCATGTTTTGCACGGCGCAAGCGACCGCCATTATTTCGTCCAGTTCATCGATCTTCTCGCTGACTTGTCTTTTCATGCAAACAACAACGACCGCCGGGGCCAGCATCGCATTTCGGCTCATGCCTTCATGCTTGTTCGGTTTGAACGATTCCGGCGTTGTTAGTTCCTTGTAAGTCGCTGCCAAAAAATCAGCCAATCGCTGTCTCGCCGATCCGACGAACACCGAAAAATGCCAGGGTTGGGTCATTCCATGAGTCGGGGCCCAGGTCGCGTTTTCGAGAATTTGACGGAGGATCGCGTCATCGATTGGTTGGTTAGAAAAGCACTTTGGCTTGATAGTGCGGCGACGTTGAATTAGGTCCGTAGCTTGGTCTGGATGCACGTTGGGTCTTTCGGGTTTCGCGGCTTTCAGGTTTTCATTATCGGTCCGCCTGATTCTAATTGAATCGCCAAATTGATTGCACACCCTTAGCCGCGAAAGCCTGATGTCCTCTGATCCGATAAATGAACTGATGGACATGCAGGTTGGCCATGGTCCCATGGTTGCTGTTGCTGTCCACGACGGTCACGCCGTTCGACAGGAAGTCGCCGGTCTATTGGCAATCAGCGACTCGGATCGCAGACGTGAAGAGGATGCATGTTCAAGCGATTGGACCTTCATCGCCCCAACGCGTGTCGAGGTTCTTCGAAGCCGGTTTGAGGTGGACCTGAATCGGCCAAGGCATCGTGCCGTCTACCAAACGCCGCAAGACGCCTGGGGACTCCGTGTTTGGAAGCGGCCGCCCAGCGAAGCATTGGTCCAACGTTCGTTGGATTTGTACGACATGTTTTATCATCGCATGTTCGATTTGTTCACCGAAATCGAACGCAGGCATGATTGGTTCTTTGTCTATGACCTGCACTGCTACAACCATCGCCGCGACGGATCGATGGCGAAACCGTCGGATCCCGTAGACAACCCGCAAATCAATATCTGCACCGGTGGAATGGACCTGGAACGCTGTGAACCCGTCGTCCGTTGTTTCGAGGACACGATGAAGCAGTTTGATTTTCCCGGCGGTCCGCTTGATGTTCGCCGAAATGTAAGATTTCGCGCGACCCGATTTTCACGCTGGGTTCACGAGAATTTTCCAGGCTCGGGAATCTCAATTGGCATCGAAGTCAAAAAGTTCTTCATGAACGAATGGACCCATGAAGTCGACGACACGCTAAAAGATGCGATCGGCGAGGCACTGCAATCGACGGTGATCCCAATCCAAGAAATGATTCAAACGCTAGGCGAACGCACTAGGATTTAAATTCGGCGATCACGCTGCTAAGTGATTGTTTTGCGTCGCCGAATAGCATTCGTGTGTTCTCGCCAAAGAACAATGGATTGTCCACGCCGGAGAACCCTGAAGCCATTGATCGTTTTAATACGAAAACTGTTCGAGCGTGATCCACGTTGATGATCGGCATGCCGTAGATCGGGCTGTTTTCGTCCTGGCGTGCCGCTGGGTTGACCACATCATTGGCTCCGATCACGATCGCGACGTCAATGTTGCTGATGCGAGGATTGATGTCATCCATTTCAATCAGTTGATCATATGGCACATTCGCTTCGGCCAGCAAAACATTCATGTGTCCGGGCATGCGTCCAGCGACTGGGTGAATTGCGTAGCTGACATCGGCTCCGTTTTCTTCTAGCAGTTCACCGAGTTCACGAACGACGTGTTGAGCCTGAGCAACTGCCATTCCGTAGCCGGGGACCATCACGACTGACGAAGCCGCTTCCAAAATCAGGTAAGCATCGTCCGCAGTGATCGGTTTGACTTCGCCTTCGACCTTGGTGGCTTTGCCTGGGGTTGCGAAGCCCGAGAATAAAACATTGCTGAGCGATCGATTCATCGCCTTGCACATGATGTTTGTCAGAATCAAACCCGCCGCACCCACCAGCGAACCGGCGACGATCAAGATAGTATTATTGATCGCGAAACCGGCTGCACATGCGGCCAAGCCGGAATAACTATTTAGCAGCGAGATCACAACGGGCATGTCCGCGCCGCCAATGGGAATCACCGCCATCACGCCCAGCACAATCGAAAGTGCGATCACGACAAAGACAAGCGGGAACGTCAACGAAGGATTCAAGGCAATCAAAAGCGAACAAATCAACAGTGCCAAAAGAATAAACACGTTGACGAACCGTTGACCACCAAACGTGATCGCTCCACTACCGATGGTCTCGGATAACTTCGCCCACGCGACCAAGGAACCCGAAAAAGTAACTCCACCGATCAGGATGGAAATCATCACGGTGATCAGCGTGAACGCGGACTGATCGCCGCCACCATCCGCACCGTAAAGTGCTGCCCAGCCAACCAGCAGGCTGCCAATGCCGCCCGACCCGTTGAACACCGCGACCATTTCCGGCATGCCCGTCATGGCAACGCGACGTGCGGCAATGGCACCGACAACCGCACCTAAGATTGCGGCACCGGCGATGTACCGGTAGTCAATGATTTCTTTGGACAACAAGGTGATGACGACTGCGATCAACATACCGACCGATGACAGCCAGTTTCCACGAACTGCCGTTGCGGGAGAACTCATTAGCTTGAGTCCAAAGACAAACAAAATCGCTGCGACGATATAAACGCCGCCTAGAACTTCAGGGCTCACGAATCACCTCGCGCGTCGCTGTCTTTTTTCTTGAACATGCTTAGCATGCGATCGGTCACCATGTAGCCGCCAACGACATTGATCGTTGCAAAGAACACCGCCAATGCACCTAACCAGGTCGACCAGGGGCCCATGTTCGCACCGGCGGCGATAATGGCACCAACAACGGTAATTCCTGAAATGGCATTGGCCCCAGACATCAATGGCGTGTGCAGTGTCGCGGGAACCTTGGCAATCAGCTCGAAGCCCAAGAAGACCGAGAGCATCAGGATAAAGGCGAGCAGAACGGCGTCCATGGGGAACCTTTAGGCATGAAGTTTGGCGATGGTTTCGTTGACGATTTTACCACCGCAAGTAATGACGGCGGCTTGAACGATTTCGTCTTCAGGATCAAGGCTGAATTGTTTGGTTTCAGCGTCCCAGAATTCTTCGATCAACGCTGTCAAATTATTGGAATACATTTCACTGGCGTTGCGACTGACCTCCGATGGCAGGTTTCCCTGACCAATGACTTTGACACCTTCGACATCGACGATTTCATTCAGCACGGAACCTTCGACATTGCCGCCAGTTTCAACCGCCATATCGACGACAATACTGCCCGATTGCATGGCTTGAAGCATGTCGCGAGTGACGATCCTTGGTGCCGGGCGGCCGAACAGTTGAGCCGTTGTGATAACGACGTCTGATGCGGCGATGATCTTTTTTTGACCCTCTTTTTGAAGCTCGATTTGTTCGGGCGTTAAAGCTTTGGCGTACCCCTGTTCGGTTTGCCCAACTTCGCCCAAGTCTATTTCAACAAACTTTGCACCCAGCGATCGGACTTGCTCTGCAACGACCGGGCGAGTGTCAAAGGCGTCCACTCTGGCACCGAGTCGCTTGGCGGTCGCAATCGCTTGCAGACCCGCCACACCGGCACCAATCACAAATACACGAGCCGGACGGATGGTGCCCGAGGGCGTCATCATCATCGGGAAGATCTTTTGGCTATGGTAGGCTGCTTGGATCACCGTGACATAGCCTGCCAGGTTGGCTTGCGAAGACAACGCGTCCATTTTTTGAGCTCGCGTTGATCTTGGGATCATCTCCATCGAGATCGATGTTACGCCCGCATCCGCGGTCGCACCGATCAAGGCTTTTTCATTGAACGGATCAAGGAAGCTGATTTGAATTGCGTCCGGCTTCAGCATCGCGACTTCGTCAATTTCCGGTTGTCGAACCCTGAGCACGATATCGGAGTTTGAAAGAACCGCAGATCGACTCGATTCGATGTTGGCCCCCACCTCTGCGTAGGTGACATCAGCGAATCCGCACTGGGATCCCACGGCGGATTCAACGACAACTGAAAAACCCAATTGGACGAGTTTTTTGACACTGGCGGGAACTAAAGCTGCCCTCGCCTCGCCTGGCCAACGTTCCTTGGGGACGCCAATCTGCATGGATGATCTCCTGCCAAGTCAAATAAAGACCGAGCCCAACGCCAAGTCCTCGCAATGATGGCATGATAACAAGGGATCAGACACGCGTGGGCACGCTAATCAATGTAGCGATCGCAAGAAGGCAACCAGGTCGTTACCAACCAAGTCTGTTTAAAAACTAAACTCGCCTACCCCCAAGTCTAAACGGACTTTCGTGCGCGAGTTTTGCTGGTTGCTCGGCTTCTTGGTCTTTTCATGAATCACACTAAGGGTCGAATCAGACTACTCGTCGGATTCGAGTTTTCGGCCTGCGAGTTCGCGGTCGATCATGAAGAGCCCATTTTTGTTTCCTTCGATCATCTTAAGCTGATCGATCACGCCACGCGCGTTGGCTTCCTCTTCAACCTGTTCGGCCACGAACCATTCCAGGAATACATCGGTTGCGTGATCTGATTCAGCTCTGGCCAAATCCTTCAGCTTAAAGATGCAGTCGGAAATATGCTGTTCGTGCGCAAGTGCATCCTCGAACAATCCCAACGGGGTTGTGTTCTTAACTTTGGGTTGAGGGATCGCCATTAGCTTCACCTCGCCATCTCGTTCAAGTAAAAACTGAAAGAACTTATCCGCGTGGAGTAGCTCTTCCTGGTATTGCATTTTGAACCAATTACAGAACCCCGGAAGGCCCAGGCGATCAGCGACGCCAGCCATTGCCAAGTAGGTATAGGCCGAGGTGAGTTCTTCATTAATTTGCTGGTTGATCGCTGCTTCGACTTTTGCGGACTTCATAAAACTCATCGGTGGTGCTGAAAGGTGGTGCTGCTGAAAGGTAATGGACGGTTAATAGCGGCGAACTCTTGCAATCAAGCATATACCGATAACACAGAGCATGGCATTACCTAGCCAGACTCCATAGGGTGGGACGTTGCCGTCTTTGGCTTGCTCAAGCCCCAGGATAAACAGCGGATAATACACCAGCAGCGTGGGTAAAAAACAGAGGCCGAAGGTTGTCCAATAGTCGCTGGTTTTCGCGATCATGGCCAACGGAGCGCCGACCATCACAAAGAAAAAACAACTAAAACCCCAAGCCCATCGACGCCACGGTTCGGTTTGCAATTTGATTAAGCGACGTTTGCTCGAATGGAGTTCGCGTTCGACGTGGCGTCCAATCAACCCAGCGATATCTTCAAATCGCGAAGTCATAACTGAGAAACCGGTGTGCGTCGCAAGTCGCCCGGCCGTTGCATCGGTGCGAGTATCCTGGCGGATACGTTCGCTGCTAATTAGTCGCAATGGCAATTCGCTGGGACTTTGTTCGCTGATATCTTTCTGCGTCAATGCTCCCGCAAGTGGAATCTTGATCACCTCTTCGCCTGGCATGATGCTTTTCAATGACGATCCGGCATCCAGTTGGTAATCAAGAACCTTCAGTCGCAACATCTGGGTTTCCGGATCGAGCCCCAGTTCACCTTCGCGCGCGGTCAATTTCATGGGGGCACCACCACCGCTGTTGTGCATGGTGACCGGGGGTTGGATCAGGGTTCGACCCACGACATCGCGTTCGTGAATGGAAAATCCGTGATCGGACGTGTACGAGTGATCAGACTTCAGGACTCGGTAGGCAATGTCTTCGATCGACATTAACACGACACGATTGACGCCAGGCCTGCCCCAGGAAACTGCTAGATCTGAAACGAACACCGCAAAAGGGCTTAGCAGTGCTGCAAAGACCAACGCCGGCTGAAGCAGTTTCAGCGGCGAGACTCCCGAAGCTTTCACTGTCGCTACTTCGCCATCGGAAGCCATTCGACCGTAAACGCAGCAGACAGAGAACAACGCG
Source organism: uncultured Rhodopirellula sp. (assembly GCA_964449225.1). Classification (GTDB taxonomy): domain Bacteria; phylum Planctomycetota; class Planctomycetia; order Pirellulales; family Pirellulaceae; genus Rubripirellula. Next base: position 12,886 of record CAYVAN010000076.1, on the reverse strand, counting down.
GTCGCAGGAAATGCGAATTTTAGCGAGATTGGGAGCACGAACGGCAACAATTGCAGCACTGCAACCGGACCTAGTCCTCGTCGCATTAAATCGCGACCGACGCCAATGAGCAGAAAAAGCAGGGTCAGCGCGATCAACGAAACGACGAAGATCTTTAAAATCTCCAGCACGACATATCGCGTCAGACGGGTTGGCACTGCGGGAAGTTCGTTGGTTGGCGGAAATTATAAGGGTGCGAACAGAATCGCGTTATTGAGTGTCGTTGCACCTGCAGAAATACTACCTACCAGATTCACCGCTCGAAACGAAAGAGGAACACCCTGTTTTGCTAGCGGTTCGCCTATCGTCATTTCTCCGGTCTTGGCCTAAAATCCCGACCGAACCCTAATTTCAAATTCAAAGCAGGTCTTCTTTTCATGGTTGATTCAACAGGCTCCCAACGAAAAGGCGCTCAGTACGCCGGATTGTCCGTGGCGATCACGACGCCTTTTTCCGGTGAAGAGGTGGATTACGAACGCCTTCGCGAACAAATCGAATTCCAGATCGACGCGGGAACCAATTGCATCGTACCGGCTGGAACGACCGGTGAATCACCGACCTTGTCGCATGACGAACACGATCGACTAATCACGGAAGTCGTCCAGTGCGTTGCCGGTCGAGCCAAGGTCATGGCTGGCACTGGCAGCAACAGCACCGCCGAGGCACTTCGCCTAACCAAGCGGGCCGCAGAGGAAGGCGTCGATGCGACGTTGCAAGTGGCACCGTACTACAACAAGCCGACTCAAGAGGGAATGTTTCAGCACTTCAAGGCAATCGCTGAACACGTTGACATTCCAGTTTGCGTTTACAACATTCCCGGACGAACCGGAAAAGAAATCGAAGTTGAAACCATTCAGCGGCTTTCAGATGTTCCCGGCATCGCGATGGTCAAGGAAGCGACCGGTAAGCTTGACCAATGCTCGGCGATTATTGGCAGCACTGACTTGACCGTTCTCTCGGGCGATGATTCATTGACACTGCCGATGATGAGCGTCGGTGCCGAGGGTGTGATTTCAGTTGTTGGGAACGTGGTGCCGCGACCAATGATTGAATTGGTGACAGCCGCTTTATCCGGAGACTTCGCGACGGCAAAGGAAATTCACCATCGCATGTTTAAGCTATGTAGTAGCATGCTGGGGCTTGCAACGAACCCGATTCCGATCAAAACAGCGATGCAAATGGTTGGACGCGATAGCGGACAATTACGATTACCAATGACGCCGCTCGATGAAGCGCAAGCCGAACAGCTTCGCGAAGTCTTATTTGCGTTTGGATTCAATGAGTCCGTTGCAACCGCCACACCATAAACCACGTCGTTCATTACGCCTTTCCTCGTTACGGTTCAGCATGAAAGATACTGCGCTATTAATTTTTGTAGCACTGTTAAGCCCAGCTCTTAATGCAACTTTGACGGCACAGGAATACAAGAACGGAATCGAGTGGGAAAAGCCTGCCGTTGTGGTTCCTGGTGCAATGGCCGGCGCACCTCCGTCAGATGCAACGGTTTTGTTTGACGGCACCGATGCGTCAGCCTGGAAGAACGTCGAAGATTGGAAAATTGAAGACGGTGCATTGATTGTTGGAAAAGGGACCATTGAATCAAAGCAGAGTTTTGGCGATTGCCAATTGCACATTGAATGGTCAGCACCGATGCCCGCTGTTGGGACGGGGCAACACCGGGGAAACAGTGGTGTTTTCTTAATGGGAATATACGAGATCCAAGTGCTGGATTCGTATCAAAGCGACACCTACTACGATGGCCAAGCCGGTGCGATTTACAAGCAGACGCCTCCCGCTGTGAATGCGACGCGTCCGCCCGGTCAGTGGAACGTCTACGATATTTTCTGGACAGCACCAAGGTTTGACCAAGCGGGGAAGCTTAAATCACCTGCCTTTATAACGGCGATGCATAACGGAGTGCTGATTCTGAATCATTTTGAGCTTCAGGGTGACACGCCATACACGCGTCCGCCGGAGTACAGCGCCCATGCCGAAGTTGGACCGATTCGATTGCAGGACCACAGTCACCCGGTTCGCTTCCGCAACGTTTGGGTGAGAGACTTTAAGCCGGTTGCAGGGAAACAGGTTGAACCACCCTTCACGATCAAAGACGGCGTGAAGACTCCGATTCGTTAGGGTTGCAAGCTGGCAAACGCTGCTCGGCTTTCCAAGCTGATTGCGTCCACCGGTAAGCACCGCATGCGCTGCCGATTCGGAGAACCGAGCGACATTGATTTCTAGGAAGGTTGTTGGAGGCCTTCTGGAAAAGTCCCGCTAGCTACTTCGTCATCCCATTGGTCCATCAATGGCCAGCGTTCAGCGAGCGTTCCAAAGTCGGCCATTTCAAGGTAGCCACGAACTCGGTCAATGGTCTTGTTCATGAACGCTTTATCGTTGCGAAACATTGGACCATGACTGGGCGCTAACCACTGGACATCGCTGTCGCGAATTCTTTCTAACGATCCAACAAACGCTTTGATGTCGCTGCCGTGGTGAGCGTCAATCGCACCGATGCAACCGTCTCGGTAGATATTGTCGCCGCTAAGCAACACATTTCCTACGCGAAAAGCCAACTGGCTGTCGGTGTGGCCTGGTGTGTGCCAGACTTCCAGTTCAATGTTACCGACTTTAATGACATCCCCATCATTGACTTGATGATCGATACTAACCGGCGGCATATCCAGCTTAAGGTTCTGTGCTTCGATTTCAGCCAAGGTGACGAGCGTGTCGCCGGATTCCAGCGGCTTGACCGCATTGGGGTGGGCAGTCACGGTAGTCTTCAGGATTTGCTTGACCTTTGCTAACCCTTGGATGTGGTCCACGTCCGCGTGAGTTGCGACAAGGGTTTTGCATTTTGATAACGGAAAATCAAGTTGACGTATGATTTCAACGAAATCCTCCACCGTGTCTTCGTAACCAATGTCAATCAGAAGCCATTCATCGCAATCGTGGATCAAATACACGTTGCAGCCCAAAACTTCACCGGCTTGAAAATTAAGTTCGATAATCCCAGGAAAGATAGGTTTTCGTGTCAGCATATTTTGTGAAAGATGGACTAGGAATCGCGAACGAAGAAGATCGTCGCAACGGATTGTAGGCCAGCATCCCAGTCATGTCGATTCGCTCAACTTCCGCATCCGGCAAATCAGTTTTTCAAGCTGGACAACGTCGCCCGGCTCTCCGCGCCGACAGCGCTATCGCGGTCTCCGAGCCAGGGCGTTTTACGTTTGTTTTTTGGTGGCTTTTCTGGAGCTTAGTAGCTTCTGGGTCGAAACGTGACTGTTGCGTTGCGATCTTCGTTGCACGGGCGACTGGGCTTGGGCGGCGGGGCTTGGGTGGCGGGGCCCGGGCGATGGGGCTTGGGCGATGGGGCTTGGGCGATGGGGCTTGGGCGATGGGCGTTTCTTACGTCGAACCGATTTCGCATCGTCGCTGGAATTGATTTTGCGAGCGATCTTGAAAAGGAAACGACAAAGAGACGCGTCGCCGGTACCAATCAAGGTTTCCCATTCAGAGTCGGTGATGGCGATGCAAAGACCTTTGGGTCAGCATCAGCGAAGATGCGATCGATGACCGATGCCTCTGTTGCATGCTGCATCACTCGTCCGAATTATCTTTGACAATTCGTTTTTTCTTGAGCCAGTTTTTAACGCTTCGACCGGCTTGGCTGGGAAGCTTTTCGCTTGGCAATGAGATCGTGTTCTCGGTGATCTTCGTAATCGCCTGGTGTAATTCCTTGCCACAGTAAGAGCAAACCGTTGGCGGTTCGCTAACGCTGTGTTTACAGCCAGGACAGAAGTGTTCGATCGTTGGCCGCATCGCTGCCTCGAACAACCCGCCGACTTGCCCGGCTTCAAAGTAAGCCGAGTCATTTTTGCGAATCATTGTCTGGCGAGTCACGCTGCCTTCGCGAACCATCTTTAGCAGGTCCGGTGGACGCAGTGGCCCCAGATCTCCTGATTCTTCGTCGCGTTTGATAAACCACTCTGCCATGACTTATCTCATTAGATCGATTCGATGTGCAAGCTTCGACGCTTGCGTTCTTTACGACGCGTGTCGTCAATCAAACCCGACACATCGCGTACGCTAGAGATTCCATACATCATCAACGTCGGGTGAGTCCGATCGCTACCGGTTAAGCTGATATCGCCAACGCCGAACATTCGCTGAATTGGTCCTTGTTTAAAACTTACGTCATCAATGTCGATGACCTCAATGCGGTCAGTTTGACGATGCAGCAAACCAGATTGATGGATGAACCGCTGGGTCGTCAGTTCATAATGATACCCTAAGCGACGGTACCCGTAGCGAAGTCCGGCGATGATCCAAATCAATAAGGTGACTCCGATCGCGATCGACACTGTAAGTTGCTCGATAAAGAAAGACAAAACCAGCAGTGCGACGGAAATGCCCGCGATGACAATCCATGTGCCAATCATTGCTTTGGGGCTGTAACCACCTTCCCAGAGAGTCGTTTCATCTTCATCGCCATCAAGTTCTGCCTGTTTTCTCGACGCCACCTGTTGTTGAAATTCTTGCTGTGCCGTTCTCGTCGTGGGTCGATGGGTTTCGTCGGACGGATTTTCGCTGAAATTTTCGTTGGACATGAAAACAGATCGTTAGGCTGTAGGCTAAAGATAGAAGCAAAACTCTGGCTTGCGGCACCGGTCCAGATGAACACAATAAGAGCCGTGCCATATCAGTCTAACGGTTTCTTGTCAGTGGCTGCCTCCCCCCCGATTCATCTTCATCTCATCAAAGTTCCGAGCACTCGGTTTCCATGCGTTGCCCTTACTGCCAAGTCGACAATGACCGCGTTTTGGATACTAGAAATGCTGACGGCGGATATTTGATTCGGCGAAAAAGAATCTGCAATTCTTGCCAGCGTCGTTTCACAACTGCCGAAACGATCGAAAAACTGAATGTGCGACTCGTCAAAAGTGACCAAACGCGTGAACCACTCGATCGCGAGAAAATTCGCCGCGGAATCGAGCGTGCCTGTTCAAAGCGAAACATCAGCAGCAACACAATCGAGAACACCGTGCAAACAATCGAATCGGACATCTATTCGACGTTTGATTCCGAAGTTAGCTCTGAACAAGTTGGCGAAATCGTCATGCGGCACTTAGCCAAACTAGACCAAGTTGCTTATATCCGGTTTGCTAGCGTCTATCGAGAATTTGACGATGCACAAGAATTTGTGAGAGCAATTTCCGAAGTTGTCGACACCGAAATTTGATGGCGAATTGAGTCTGATCGCGTGTGACCCATTCTGTGAAACACAAAATGGGATTGCCGCCGTTTTGACGTGCCGTTAACTGTAATCGTTCCAATCTCATCAACCTTCGGAGACTGAACGATGCCCCGCTGGCCACGCCTTACTTTTTGCACCGCTGCTGTCGCAATCACGACCGCATTTTCACCCAGCATTTCCAAAGCTCAGTTTGGGGCACCGTTTGGATCATCAACGGCCAATCAACAGCGTGGTGCGGTGACCGGTGGAATCGCGGGTGCGGTAGCGGGCGGATTGATTGGAGATAACAACGGCGAAGCAGGAGCCGGTGCTGCCATCGGTGGTGTTCTAGGTGCGGTTGCTGGTGGCATCTTTGGCAACGCACGGGACAAAGAAGTCCGTTACCAGGACAATCAACGTCAATACGTCCAGCAGCAACAACAGGCGGTCGTCAAACAGTCGTCGGTCTCGATCGCGGATATTGTTTCGATGAGCCGTAGTGGTTTAAGCGAAACGGTGATCATCAATCAAATTCAGTCTCGCGGTGTTCTCAATCAGCCACAAGTTTCAGACATCATCGCAATGCATCAGCAAGGTGTGAGCGAACGGGTTATCTCAGCAATGCAACAGGCTCCCACAGCTTCGCAGCGACTGGCGCAGTCTAACGCACCCCAACCGGTTGCGATTCAGCGCGTCTACACACCCGCCCCAGTCTACGTGGAAGAACATGTGGTGGTTCCGCATTACCCAGTGCCAGTCTATCGCCACTACCACGGACGCCATGGTGGCCGCCGCATGTCACATCCGCGTTCGGGTGTCCACATTAGGTTTTAGAGAAAAGTAAGTCGGTGATGCAGTCTTCGATATCAAACACTGAAAACGTCTGGGACTATCCGCGACCACCGGCGTTAGAGCCGGTCCCGGACCGTATTCGAGTCATCATCGATAACGAATGTGTCGCGGACTCAACCGCTTCGATGCGTATTTTAGAAACGAGTCACCCTCCGGTTTACTACCTTCGATCAACGGATGTTTTGGTCGATCGGTTGGTTCGGGCACCGGGCGGCAGTATTTGTGAATGGAAGGGGCGGGCGTCTTACTGGACATACCAAACACCCAAGCGAACCATTGAATCGTTGGCCTGGTCTTACCCCAGCATCACTGGCAGGTACGCAGCGATCGAAGGCTACTTGGCATTCTACCCATCGAAAGTTGACGAGTGCTGGGTCGGGGAAACACGTGCAGCGCCACAAGAAGGTGACTTTTATGGTGGCTGGATCACACCAAATTTGAAAGGCCCATTTAAGGGCGGTCCAGCAACGTTGGGTTGGTAATTGAATTTGCAGCAGTGTTGCTTGGCGATTGATGGACATGCCGCCTTGGCAACATCAAAACTCCTTTGAGCCTGTTTTTCTAACGCAAAACACCCACGCGATGATTGGATCGCGTGGGTGTTTTGTTTGTTTGAACGACAGACTTCGACTGCTGGCTCGACTATCGATTCAGCGGTGCGTCGCTGCTGCGTCGGCTGACTCGATCTGATCGCGGGCTCATGTAATGTGTCGCTTCTTCAGCAACCAGCACGGTATCTCCGCTGCGAACTTCAGTTCGGAAACGATGATGTCCAGCCTTGGCGGCCATCGCGATCACTCGCAGTCGCACTTCTTCGCCCGCACCAATGCGTGGAATCGGATCAAACAGAACTTGCCCGGTCACAACCTCGCCGCTTTGTCCTTCGACACGCTGCGGTTCAATGCCGTGACTGAACTGAGCGATCGCTCGCACCTCGGTGGCATCGCGACTGCCGCGATTTCGGACAACGATTTCGTATTCGACTTCGCTGTCGATTGGGGCTGGTGCTGGCGGATCGTTGATGGTCAACACCAGGTCAGCAATCGATTCAACGGATGTTTCAATGGCCACGCTTGCTTGACCTGCGGCGGTTCCTTTGCAGTCGAACGCAAACATGTGGTCGCCGGTGGCGGTCATGTTGCAACGGAATTGGTAGTCGCGGCTGGCACCGGGTGCCAAATCAGTGACTTCCCATGTCAGCGTTTCACGTGTTTGCACGGCACCATCGATACCACCAAGATACTTGATGCCCGGTGGGATCCGAAGCGATGCCATCACGTGCTCCGATGTCGCTGAACCAAGGTTTTGCAGTTGCAGGCTATAGACTGCTTCCGTGTTTTGGTATTTCAGTTCGGGACCGCCCAGAATGGCTTCCAATTGAGCTGCCGAAACGCGAATCGTTTTGGCACCTTCGGCGCGAAGTTCCAGATCACCCATCGCCAAGCCTTGGATCTTCAAATCACCAAGATCCTGGGCGGTAAGTTCGACCTCAAATTGGGCTTCTTTGCCGGCTGGAATGTCACCGATTCGTTGTGTTTGCGGCGTCGCGGAATTTGGCGACAAGGTGAATACAACATTCGGTGCGACACCGTCGCCGGGATTCAATACGCGGACCTTGTAAGTTTGCGAATGACCGTAAACAACTTGGTCGGGGCCTTCGATTGCGAGTTCAAGACGCGGTTCGTGAACCTTGACCTGAGCAAGACTGCGTTGCGGTTGCAGCGTCCAATCAACATCGAGGTTGTAAGTACCACTGCGAGCTGCCATCAATCGAACGAACATTTGTTCGGACGTTCCGGCGGGCAAGTGATCGATGATCCACACCAATCGTTCGGATCCCTTTTCACCTTGGCTGTCGATTTTGCCAACGGTTGCATTCTTCCCTTGGACATCAGCCCAGTCAGGAATCAATGCACGAACAAGGACACCTTTCGCATCGATTGAACCGCGGTTTTCAACTCGGATAGCGTATTCATTGTTTTGGCGGATCATGACTTCGGATGGACCGTTGGTGACGACACGGATGCCTGGCAATTCCGACGTCACAATGTGTGCGCCCGCAGCAGGCAACTTGGCCACCCCTGCGGCCTTGGGTCGCATTCGGTTACCCGACGAATCAGTGAACTGATCAGCCTTGCGTTGGTTGGGTGAACTTCGTTTGACAACGCGTTTTTCGAAACCCGAATCCATCTGATACCCAGGAATGGGATGCATCGGATAGGCAGCGGTTTCGTGCGACGGACGTGTGGGAGCTAGCTCGCGCTCGGCCGGTGCTGGGTTTGAATTTGCTGCGACTTGACCGGGTCGGCTGCTTGATCTTTGGCCATAGGTTGACATGCGAGGCGTTTGATAGGTACCTCGCGATCCATAGGGATCATAGTTGCCACGGATCGCGTGATTTCGATCGCGGGCCAGTGCGGTTTCGTAAACCGGTTGGTCTTGAGCGACGCCCGAACCGACCGCGTTGAATCCGTCGCCTGATGGTGTTCGGTCCTCGAAAGACGGATAGCTGGCGTTTGCGGGGCTAGGCGTACTGGCTGGTTGCCGAATTGGTACAAACGCCGCCATGGGTGGTCCCGTTCGATGGGATACCGATGCCGCAGGCGTGGAAGGTTTCGGTAGCGTGGCGGTCGCAGTAGCGGCTGCTTCGGCCTGAAGTGAAGAATCGGTTCCACCAGAAGCTGCGTAGGCTGGGGCTGGAGGAATCGAAGTGGTTTTAGGATTCACCGGTGTCGAATAAGCCGGTTTCGCAGCGACGTCAGTCTTGGAGCTGGTCGCACGCTCTGCGTCAGCTTTTGCAACGGCGGCGGTAGGTGCTTGCAATTCCGCCTTGGGAGCCGAGGCGATTTTCTTAACCGGTGCAGGCTTTGCCTCTTTCTTGGGTTCAACCTTTGATACGGCAAGCTTATTCAAGTCATTCTTTTCGGCGGGCTTCGCTTCGCTTTTCTTTGCAACCTTGCTATCGGTGGAGACCTTGTTGACCTCGGGCTGCGTTTTCGCGACCACTTGCGGTGTTGGCTTGATGACGCGGCGACGCACGCGTGGTACCAAGTCGGCGATTTCATCGTCACGGTAATTTGCGTCTGACTTGGCCGTGTCCCCGTAGATCGAGGCGACCGTTGAATTGGTGGAGCGAGGTGAAGCAACCGCGACTGGTTTGCTACGACGGCTGCTTGCCTTCGATGAAAACGCTCGTGACTGCGGCGTTATCTTGGACTCGGCTGGCGGCGTTGGAACTGGAATTGCCGAACTGGGTTTCTTGGCAATCGTGGGACGCGCTGTCAGTTTGCGTGAATCGCTGCCACCCCGAATGACACGAGTCTTGGCAGCGGAACGGATTGGTTTTGCGAGGGGCGTCGATCCCTTGCGTCCGACGGTGTTCCCCTTGACGTCGTGGAAGGGAATTCCATCCCAGTCAACGTTTGGTTTTGTGGTGCTGGCGGCGCGTGGCTGCGTCGCGTTGGATCTTGTCTTCGATTGATTCGTGCTAGCTTGCTTACCACGACTGCCGAAGAGCGTGTCGAACAGACCCTGTGGTTCTGATGACGAACGCGTGTTGGACGAACGCGATGAGCTGGAGCTGGAGTCGCCAAACAGAGCTCTTCGCGGCCCCGTTTTGGGCTGTTTCCCAATGACTTGACGGATGGAGTTTTCATCTGCGCCACTTGGTCTCCCCACCGCCGTTTGGACGGGGTTGCCAAGAGCAAGCTCGTGCGAGGTCGAAAAGGGAACTTCGGGATTGGTTCCAATCGAAAGCGAAGCCATCAGCAAGGCTGCTGGGATGGCAATCAAAGTCGATGCGACCAAAAATCTGCGGTTCGCGCGGTCCATGCGTCTATCATCTCAAGTCGAGGCAAGAAGATCCTATCATCAGTGTGGATCGGCTTTGCCAAGCGATTGAGTTGAATCAAATTTAACGATTGTGCCGAAAGAAGTAGTGATTTGGAAGTTTGAAGATTGGAGGGTGAAGAGTGAAAAGCATGCAAACTTCCCATCAGATTGCCAAACTCAACCCAATCACGTTCAATGAACCGAACAAGTTTTCACCCTTCACCCTTCACCCTTCAATCTGCAAACTTCCCAAAATGTCTCGCCGCGAAAAAATTGAAGCTATGCTCGCTGACGACCCCAGCGACACGTTCCTGCGTTATTCACTGGCGATGGAACTGCGGACTGAGGGCGAACATGAGGCGAGCTTGAAGATCTTTGATGGTCTAATGCAATCGGATCCGCCGCACGTGCAGGCATTTTTCATGTCAGGTCAGTTGCTTTCTGAAATCGACCGAGTCGACGAAGCACGAGAAAAACTACGCGACGGAATCGATCAAGCCAGAGCTCAAGGTGACGCTCACGCGGCAGCAGAAATGAGCGAATTGCTAGCATCGTTGGGGCAATACGGTGAGCTGTAGCAACCGATCTTGGACGATTGTCACTCGGTTGCCCGAACCGAAATCGCTTAGATGCCAGCCGATGACTTGTTATCAGCTGGTAAAGCTGGGTGACAAATCGTTCTGGTTTCAAAGGATCCGACGCCGTGGCGGCTGAACAATCCACTGCGATCGTGCTGCGGGCAGTCGAATTTAGCGAAACCAGCTTGATTGTCACGCTGCTGACTCGCGACCTAGGACGGATCTCGGCAATCGCCAAAGGTGCTCGTCGCCCTAAGGGACCGTTCGAAGGATCGCTTGACCTGTTAGCGGTTTGTCGTGTAGTCGTTCTAAGGAAAGCGTCGGATAACCTCGATATTTTGACCGAAGCGAAACTGCATCGGCGTTTTCGCGGTGGCGAGCGCTCGCTCGAACGACTTTACGCCGGTTACTACGTTGCCGAAATGCTTCGTCTGCTGACCGAAAATCACGATCCTCATCAAGACGTTTACGATTTGACCATCCGAACACTCGACCAGATTGACGGAAGCGGTAATGTCGCGATGGCATTGCTGTGTTTTGACATTCAAATCCTTAAACTGCTTGGTCATGCACCGGGGACCGATCGATGCACCGATTGTGGTGGAGACGTCGCGATGACGGCACGCATTGCGTTTTCGTTGTCAGCCGGTGGAATCGTTTGCAGTAAATGCAGATCAAAACAACAACAAACCATTTCGGTGCGCAGCGAAATGATCGAAGCAATCCGAAGACTTCAAGATCCGCTCCTGCGATCGCCCCAAACAATCGCAGAAGAAATCTATGGCGAACTTCGTAACGCGATGAATCGTTACGTGCAAACGATTGTGGGACGTGTTCCACGGATGCAGTCATCGTTACCCATGCGATTGGGCTACCCATGCGAATGAAATGACCACGTTTGAGCCAAGCGATCTAGCCAAACTGATACCACTGAACTGATACCACTGAAAACGCAAGCCAACCCACGTCACGGAATGACAATGTCGGCAAACTATAAAATACAATCCGATCGCGTAGACTCTTTGCCTGCGACGATTCCCTTTTCGTTCGCAACGCTTGCGATGTTGCTTGTGTTCGCATCAAGCGGATGCCGATCGCTTGCCGGCCCCCCCAGTTTTGGACCTTTCGGCAAATCCAAATCGGTTGACAGCGAAGGAACCTTTGTTGACGCGGGCACTGGTACTAGCAGCACAAATGTCCGCCAAGTCTCCGCAGAATCAGAGATTGCATCGACCGACGAAACGGGTGACCTCGTTGCCAACGTGGTCGAAGATGAATCGGTCGCTGCAAAATCAAAGAAAGCCGCCCAGAAGCTACAGAACTTCGTGACTGGACGAGAACAAGAGAATCGCAACCAGGCGAAAAACTACTACCAAACCGGCGACACTCTTTTCAAACAGGCAGCTAGTCAGCCGGTGGATGAGCGGAAAGCAACGTTCGATCAAGCGGCCAAGCAGTTTCGAAGAGCAGGCGAAGCAGCACCAGGCTCCGCGATCGAACAGGACGCCTTGTTCATGCAAGCCGAAAGCTTGTTCTTTGCCGATCGGCTTAGCGATGCAACCGACGTCTACCAAACGCTGCAAAAGGAACACTCGCGGAATCGACACAACGATCGCGTCGCGGCTAGGCTCTTTTCGATCAGCCGCTATTGGATCGAAACTGAAAAGTCCGATGACAAAAGTTGGTCGCCGATCAACTTCACGGACGCTTCACGGCCAACCATGGACACCGATGGGCACGCCATCCGAGTGCTGGATCAAATCCGTTACGACGATCCAACCGGACGACTTGCCGATGACGCCACGATGGCGGCCGCGGCAGAGTTCATCCGTCAAGAAAAGTTTGTCGAAGCAGACGAGTTCTTGACCGACCTACGTGAAACCTTCACCGATAGCGAGCACTTGTTCCTGGCTCACTTGCTTGGCATCCGCACGAAGCTGAAGATTTACGGCGGACCTCGCTACAGCAACCTCGTGTTGGAAGACGCGGACAAGCTAGTCAAGCAAACCCGGACACGGTTCCCAGACAAAATGGGTCAACCCAAGTATGCCGAAATGGTCGCTCGCGCGGCGGCGGAAATCACGTTCCACAAGGCCGAACGCGTTGCCTATCGGGCAAGTTACCGCGAAAAACGCAAAGAATACGGTGCGGCTGCGTTTTACTATCGCAGGATATTGGAAGATTTTGGGGATACGCCGCACGCAGAAAATGCGAGAGAGCGTCTTTCGGAAATTGAAACGCTGCCAGAAATCCCAACGCCACGTTTGTCTTGGCTGACCACCGTATTCCCGGATTCACACGCGTCAGATCCGCTGCGGATGAAGGACGGGTCCGCGGGGTCTGACGATGAAAA
>CAYVAN010000075.1:1786-19765 GCA_964449225.1 uncultured Rhodopirellula sp. | reverse complement strand
GCGCGAGCTTCGCTACGGCGACACAGTCTCCAGCTTGAAAAACTGATTTGCCCTGCAATTCGGCATTGCGCGGCCAAGGCTGTACGCCTTGTGCCTAACGCTTCAGACAGGGAAACAATTAAACCCAAATTGCTACGAAGCGTTACCAACGCTGCTGAGACAACCTCCGCTACACTTTGTGGGTAATCTATCGCGCCTTCACGATCCGCAATCAAAAACATGCAACCAACATCTCCCCCGCCCTTCCCCGCTTTGGATGCTGCCACGATTGATTCGTCGATCGACCTAGCGAGAAGCTTGCTCGATCGAGCCGCTCAATTGCAAACATCCACCGAACGCCGCCAGCAGGCTGAACTGGACCGGATGATTCAGCATCCTGACGACAAGGCGACATTGGTCGAAATCACTGATCAGGCATTTCGCACGCACTGCTCTGCCCGTGTCGCGGATCAGTTGACTCACTTGCTGGACGTTCAAGGCGTGCCGCGTTTCTTCAGCCCAGTCGAGCAAGCCATGCTGCGGGGCTTCCAGGCCTTCGGCGAATACTTGCCCGGCGTGATGGTCCCTCTAGTCAAAGAGAAGATGCGACAAGAAACCGCCAACACGATTCTTCCCGCCGAACCCGATTTACTACGACCGCACTTGAAAGCCCGGTTGGATCAGGGTGTTGGGATGAACGTGAATTTGCTTGGCGATGCAGTCTTGGGGGAAGAAGAAGCTCGCAACCGAATGACGCAATATGTCGAAGCCTTGCGATTGCCCGAAGTCCAGTGCGTGTCGATCAAAATCTCAACCATCGATAGTCAGATATCCTCGATTGCACGCCAACACACGGTCCGTAAAGTGTCCGATCGGCTGGAAAGGCTTTACCGAACCGCCAATCATGAAAAGGTTCCCGGGACCGACCAAGGGAAATTCATCTACTTAGACATGGAAGAATACCGCGATCTCTATTTAACATCCGAAGTGCTGATCGAAACGTTGGATCGTCCCGGTTTAGAAAACACTCGCGCAGGGATTGCGTTGCAGGCGTACATCCCGGATTCGTATCAGGTGATGTTAGATTTGATTGCGTGGTCACGCCGCCGAGTCGCCGCCGGTGCAACACCCCTGACGATTCGCTTGGTGAAGGGTGCCAACTTGGAAATGGAGCGCGTCGAGTCCTCAATCAGTGGACATCCACAAGCACCATTTAAAACCAAGATTGAAACCGACGCGAACTATAAGAAAATGCTCCGCGAATTGATTGCCGCAGCGATCGATGGCGTCGTTCGTGTCGGTCTCGCCTCGCATAACCTGTTCGACGTTGCCCTGGGCTTGGTCTGGTGCGCCGACGCAAGTTTGTCGGGTCGCATTCAAATTGAAATGCTCGAAGGGATGGCCAATCATCAACGCCGAGCCATTTCTGAACACTTTGATTCCATGTTGCTGTATGCGCCCGCGTGTCGCCACGAAAACTTCATCAACGCAATCGGTTACCTGATCCGACGGTTGGACGAAAACACGGGCGAGCAGAATTTCCTGCGTCACGCGTTCAAGCTGAAAAGTGATAGCGAAGATTTCAATCGGCTAGCGGACGACTTTAGGCAGTCAGCCAAATTGGTACCGTCGCTTGACAGTCGCCCCAGACGCCGTAATTACCGCCTCGAAGCTCCGCAGCAACCGCTAGTCAGTCCGTGTTGGCAATCGTTCGAGAATGAACCCGATACCGACTGGGCCGTTCCCGAAAACGGTCCATGGATCCAAGAAATTCTGGATCAGTGGAAATCAAAAGGCGCGGTCACAATTGATGATGACGGTGATCAAACGACCGACGACCCTTCACGTCCTGGAACCGTTGTCTGTCGTTACCGAAACCGCAGGATGGATGAAGTCCTCGCAGCGGTCCGCTTGGCGGACCAGGATCCGCGTGAATGGCAGCGTAAGTCAGCGATGGAAATTCACGAGATCCTGCGATCAGTCGCTCAAGAAATTCGTGTCCGACGAGGCGACTTGATTGCCGCGATGGTGGCAGAAGGCGGCAAAACCGTGCTGGAAGCAGATCCGGAAATCAGTGAGGCGATCGATTTTTGTGAATTCTATCCTTTGACGGTGATCGACTGGAAAAAGCGATCTAATCTATCGATCGAAGCGAGAGGCATTGTCGCCGTCATCACACCATGGAACTTTCCACTTGCGATCCCTTGCGGTGGAATCGCCGCAGCGCTGGCGATGGGAAATCGTGTGCTGCTGAAACCATCTGCCGAAACAACGCTGATCGCAAAAATGTTATGCGATGCATTTTGGGATGCGGGGGTGCCACAGGACGTTTTGCAATTTGTGCCCTGTGATGAAACCGTTGCTCAGGAAGGTTTGGTCGAGAATGATTTAGTGGACACCGTGATTTTGACGGGAGCCACATCGACGGCAAAGAAGATGTTATCCGTTCGACCTGATTTACATCTATTGGCGGAAACCGGCGGCAAGAATGCGACGATTGTCACCGCGATGGCGGACCGGGAATTGGCAATCAAGCATGTGCTGCAGTCAGCTTTTGGCCACTCAGGACAAAAGTGCAGTGCCACCTCGTTGTTGCTACTTGAAGATGAAGTTTTCGATGACGAAACATTTAGGCAATCGCTCGCTGATGCAGTGAACAGCCTCGACGTCGGGTCTGCTTGGGATCTGCACAACAAGATGGGGCCACTGATCGCTCCGCCTGGGCCCACGCTAACTCGCGGATTGAAAACACTTGAGGACAATGAGTCATGGCTGGTGACCCCCGAACATATCAACACGGGGGATATGCATGCTGGAAAAGGCAATCCAAATCTGTATCGTCCGGGCGTTAAGTGGAACGTCAAGCCAGGCGGGTTTGCTCACATGAACGAAATGTTCGGCCCGGTGCTCAGCGTGATTCGTTTTTCAAAAATTGAAGAAGCGATCGCGATCGTTCAAAGCACCGGCTACGGTTTGACTAGCGGTCTGGAAAGCCTGGACGATCGTGAGATCGAGCTTTGGAAAGAATCCATTCCAGCGGGAAATCTTTACATCAACCGTCCCACCACGGGTGCGATCGTGCTGCGTCAGCCTTTTGGCGGTGTTGGATTAAGTGCTTATGGACCGGGCGTCAAAGCCGGCGGCCCACATTACGTTCTTGCGCTCGCAAAAATCACCAACAAAGAACCGCCTACCCTCAACACGGATTCACCATCGCATCCTCTACTTGATTCGATCGACAATTGGATTGATTGTTCATCATTAGATAAGCCTTTGAAAACAAGGCTGCTGACAGTCAGTCAATCAGCACGAATTGCATACCGTGATGAGTTTTCCAGTGAACACGACAGCGTCCGATTACTCGGGCAAGATAACCTTCGGCGGTATCGATCGCTTTCGTCCGTCACCATTCGATTGGATCGCGCCGAGTTGCAGGAAGACGCCTTGGTAGCGGCAATTTGTGGCATCGCAGCGATGACGCCCATTTGCTTGTCGATGGAACCAAAACTTGTCGCCGAATTCCTGGCGACTTGGAACCCGATTGCGGATGCCCTGCCCCGTTACGTTCAGATCATTGTTGAAAGCGACGCTGAATTGGCCGATCGCATCGCCAACAATCAAATCGATCGGCTTAGGCTGTTGCGGCGACTCGATAGCGATTCGCCCTTCGCCAAGACAGCCACCAAGCAATTTGTCACGATCATCAGCGAACCGGTCGTTGATGATGCACTTGTTGAGATCCTGCGCTACATGAACGAGCAATCGATCTCGCACGACTACCATCGCTACGGCAACCTGGGCCGGCGTGCAACTGAAGACCGCCGGAATTTGAGTTGACGTTCGCGGACTTGTAGCAGGCCTGTGATCGAACCAAGCTAAGCGTGCGGGCTAAATGCGTAGCTTTGGCCGGTGAACGAACGATCTAAGGCGACAAATTTTACCCGTCAGCGTAGGTCATTCGATTTGCAAACGTTCAGACTATTGCCATCGATCAGCTACGGTTAAACTCTGGCATTCCGTGAGGCGGTTACGGATTCGATAAGCTTAGTTTTTGCTAAGCTCTGTTGTCGTTTCCACTCTTGACCGCTCCTTAGGCACCATGATGTCTCAACAGTCGCAATCTCAAAGCCAATCGGCGCAGGTTCAGCATTCTGCGATCGCCGGTTATGAAACAGACGGTTTTTTTGACGAATTGGTCTTTGAAGATGGACAATCTCGGCCTGACGCCATCGCTTTGATCAACTTGATCAATGAATTGCCGACTGGTGAATTGTTTCGACGGCAAGCAGCGATCGAAAAAGCGCTTTATCAGATGGGCATCACCTTCACCGTCTACAGCGACGATGCTGGAACGGAAAAGATCATGCCGTTCGATATCTTGCCTCGCATCGTGCCTTCGATCTTATGGCGGCATATCGATGCAGGACTTCGGCAACGCATCAAAGCTCTAAACATGTTCTTGTCGGACATTTATTCGAAGCAAGAGATCGTCAATGAAGGAGTCATACCTCGCGAGCTGATCGATTCTGCCCCCACATTTTTGCCGCAATGCATGGGGTTGAAACCATTCAACGACGTTTGGTGTCACGTCACCGGAACAGACTTAGTGCGCGACGATACCGGAGCATTTTTTGTGTTGGAGGATAATCTGCGATGCCCATCGGGTGCCTCCTATGTGATGCAGAACCGTTTCCTGATGAAAAAGAACTTTCCGCAAGCGTTCCAGGCGTCGCAGGTTCGACCGGTTAACGACTACCCAGCGCGTCTTTATCAGATGCTGCGAGAAATGGCACCACCGACCGTTGACGACCCCAAAGTCGTGGTCTTAACACCTGGGATGTACAACAGCGCCTACTACGAACATTCGTATTTTGCCCAGCAAATGGGGATTGAATTAGTCGAAGGTCGAGATTTGGTCGTCGAGAAAGATTTCGTCTACATGCGAACAACCGAAGGTCTACAGCGGGTCGACATGATTTATCGTCGAGTCGATGACACGTTCTTAGATCCTGAGGTGTTCCGTGCCGATTCAATGCTGGGTGTGGCTGGTTTGATGCGCGCCTACCGGGCGGGGAACGTCTCGCTTGCCAATGCACCGGGAACGGGTGTCGCGGACGATAAGGTGATCTATGCGTACGTTCCTCAGATGATCGAATACTACCTCGGCGAGGAACAGATTCTTCCCAATGTCCCGACTTATGTGTGTTTGCGAGATGACGATCGTGATCACGTACTCAAGAACATGGACCAACTGGTGATCAAGGCTGCCAACGAATCAGGTGGTTATGGAATCTTGATTGGCCCCCACGCTACCGATACTGAACGCAAAGATTTCGCGGACCAGATTCGTAAAAACCCACGTAACTTTGTTGCCCAACCAACCCTGTCACTTTCGCGTGCCCCAACGGTTTTTGGTGATACCATCGAAGGACGCCACGTGGATTTGCGGCCTTACATTTTGTGTGGAAAAGACGATGTCTGGGTCATGCCAGGTGGACTGACTCGAGTCGCGCTTCGCAAAGGGTCGTTGGTCGTCAACTCATCCCAAGGCGGTGGCAGTAAAGACACGTGGGTCTCGGCGGAGCCTGGGCAATCCATCGCTAAAGTCTAATCACGTTAAGGACCGCTTAACGGCCACTGCCTAGGATTACTAAATTACTAACCACAGTGTTACTAACCATAGTATCGCCAATTGCTGCTTCGTTCAGTTACTGTCCTGTTTTCTTTGTTTGACAAAGTACCGCTTCATGTTGTCAAGAGTCGCTGAATCAATTTACTGGATGAGCCGCCAAGTCGAGCGGGCTGAAAATCTAGCTCGTTTTCTTGAGGTCACGCACAACCTAATCTTGGATCAACCCGAGAACTTGGTGGACCCTTGGGCGCCGTTGATTCAAGTCACCGCTGACCAGAAAAAGTTTGACGAGCGATTCGACGTCATGGATGTTGAATCGGTGACGCATTTCTTGGCGTTTGACGACACGTACTCCAATTCGATGATTTCAAATCTCTGGCACGCTCGCGAAAACGCAAGGAGTGTCCGTGAATCGCTGTCCTCGGAAACCTTTGAACAGCTCAATGAATTTTATTACTTCGTTCGAGATGCCGCAGTCAATCCGGCGCAACTTTCACCCACCGACTTCTTTGACGCCGTTCGCCGATTTGCCATTCGATGGACGGGTGTTTTGGACAGCACCATGTCGCGGAATATGGGTTGGCACTTTGCCAACGTTGGAAGACTGCTAGAGCGAGCCGATAAGACATCACGGATTTTAGATGTCAAGTATTTCAACATCTTGCCGCAACTCGATGATGTTGGAACCGCCGTCGACGATCTTCAATGGTCTGCACTGCTTTCGGCAATCAGTGGATTCGAATCGTATCGATCAACGCATCGTCTGATTCGTGTGCCGAAGGTTGTCGAGTTTTTTCTATTCAATTCGACCTTCCCTCGCTCGGTCTTGTTTTGTGTCGATGGCGTCTGTGAGTCGCTATTGAAGATTGGAAGCATGTCCAGCGATGATTCCGAACAGCACGCATTCGATTTGGCCAGCGAACTTCAGGTTCGTTTGTCTTCCGCGGATGTCGAGGTCGTCCTAGACCAAGGCATGCATGAATTTATTGACAAGACACAAACAGATATCAATGCCATCGGCATCGCGATGAATCAAGATTTCTTTCACTCGGCGGTTACCCAATGACGATTCGCGTCGCACTTCATCACAAGACCCAATACAACTACGATCGCCCGATTGAGGTTGGTCCACAATTGATTCGTTTGCGTCCGGCCTATCATGGCCGGACGCCGATCGATTCCTACGGATTGGCCGTTTCACCGAGCAAGCATTTTTGCAATTGGCAACAGGATCCGTTCGGTAATCCCATCGCTCGGTATGTCTTCCCCGAACTTTGCGATCACTTGCGAATTACGGTCGATCTGATTGCCGACATGACGGTGATCAATCCGTTTGACTTCTTTATCGAAGATGAATCGGATCATTGGCCGTTCACTTACGATCCTGCACTGAAATTGCAATTGGCACCCTACTTGGAATGCGCGCCGATGACTCCCGCGCTCGCGAAGTGGGTCGATCAGCTTCCGAAGTCCTCTGACCGGATGGTAGATTTTCTGGTCGAGGCCAACCAAATGGCGAAGGATCGGGTTGAGTACCTCGTTCGAATGGAACCGGGCGTTCAAACCCCCGAAGAAACGCTGACAATCAATAGCGGATCTTGCCGAGATTCGGCTTGGATGATGGTCCAGTCCTATCGGCAAATTGGATTAGCCGCCCGATTTGCGTCGGGCTATTTGATTCAGCTTGCCGCTGACGAAAAGCCTTTGGATGGGCCATCGGGACCGACGGAAGACTTCTGTGATCTTCATGCCTGGGTTGAAGTCTTCTTGCCCGGTGCGGGTTGGGTTGGACTGGACCCCACCAGCGGGCTTTTTGCGGGTGAAGGACATATCCCCTTGGCTTGCACGCCATCGTACGAGGGGGCAGCACCCATCACCGGTGGTCACGAAGCATGTGAGGTGACTTTTTCGCATGAGATGTCGGTGTCGCGATATTACGAAACACCGCGGGTAACGATGCCTTACACCGACCAACAATGGGACGACATTTTGCAGGTTGGTCGCAAGGTTGATCAACAACTCGAAGAAGATGATGTGCGATTGACAATGGGCGGCGAGCCTACCTTTGTTTCAATTGACAACATGGATGACCCGCAGTGGAACACCGACGCGGTGGGCGAAGAAAAACGAGTTCTTAGCAATGTCTTGTTGCTTCGGATGCGAGACAAATTTGCGCCCGGTGGATTGTTGCACTATGGTCAGGGAAAATGGTATCCGGGTGAATCCCTGCCGCGTTGGGCGCTGACATGCCTTTGGCGTCACGATGGAGTGCCGATCTGGCGCGACCCCCAGTGGCTGGCCGACGAGGGACACGACTATCAATTGACGTCGGATGATGCGAACCGATTCGTCCGTCACTTGGCTCGCGAATTAAACATCAGCGCCAAAATGACGTTTCCGGTTTACGAAGACACCTTTCACTATCTGTGGCGAGAACAAAAACTACCGGTCGACGTGGACCCGACCGATCCTAAGTTGGAAGATCCCAACGAGCGTGCGATGATGATCCGCACCTTCCAAAGTGGTCTGGGAACGCCGGTTGGTTTTGTCATCCCGATGCGACGTGCTTGGTGGCAATCGCGCCCAGGTTGGATCGGTGGTCGTTGGCCAGTGCGGGGCGGAAAGGTTTATCTGTTGCCTGGTGAATCGCCGCTTGGATTGCGTTTGCCACTCGACACGCTGCCCGTGGAATCAGCCAAGGCAGACTCCATCTACACCATGCCACAAGACCCAACGGCGTTGCGAGGTTCATTGCCATCTTTCCGTAAGATGCCCAAAGGCAATGAACATGAAGTCGTCCGCGACGGCGTTTCCGGCGATGAGTTTTCTTCAAGTGCCGGGCAGGTCAACGAACAGACTTTGGATGTCGAGGACGATGATGACCTGCCGACCAGCGAGGATATTGTTCGCACCGCATTGTGTGTCGAGTGTCGTCACGGGCGTCTCCATGTGTTCATGCCGCCAACCCAACGAATGGAAGACTACTTGGACTTGATCAGTGTGGTCGAAGACACGTGCGAGGCGCTGAAGATTCCCGTCGTCATCGAAGGCTACCTGCCACCGCCAGATCACCGTGTTGAATTTTTTAAGGTGACGCCCGATCCAGGTGTGATCGAAGTCAATACGCAACCGTCTTCAAACTGGGATTCGTTGGTCAACTTGACCGAAACGCTGTACGAAGAGGCAAAGCAGTGTCGATTGGGGACTGACAAGTTTGATCTGGACGGTCGCCATACCGGAACCGGAGGCGGCAACCACATCGTGATGGGTGGTGCGACGCCGATGGACAGTCCCTTCCTTCGCAGGCCCGACCTGTTGGGAAGCGTGATCTCGTTTTGGAATAACCACCCCGCACTTTCGTATCTGTTCAGTAGCCGATTCATCGGTCCAACCAGTCAGGCACCAAGGTTTGATGAAAGCCGCCGTGACGCGGTTTACGAAATGGAGATTGCGCTCTCCCAACTACCTGCCCGCGGCCAATTCATCCAGCCATGGTTAGTGGATCGCCTGTTCCGCGATTTGCTGGTTGATCTAACCGGGAACACTCATCGAGCTGAGATTTGCATCGACAAGCTCTATTCGCCTGATAGCGTGACGGGGCGATTGGGGCTGGTCGAGCTTCGCGGGTTTGAAATGCCGCCTCATGCCCGCATGAGCTTGGCTCAACAATTATTCATTCGTTCAATCGTTGCAACCTTTTGGAAACAGCCTTACGCGAAACCGCTGACGCATTGGGAAAACAGTTTGCACGACAAGTTCATGTTGCCGCATTTCGTATGGCAAGATCTGTGTGATGCAATCAGTGAAATTGGATCGCAGGGCACCAAGATCGATCCCCAGTGGTTTGTGCCTCACTTTGAGTTTCGTTTTCCGAAGATTGGCGAAGTCAACTATCAAGGCATCGCGATGCAGCTGCGTTCAGCGATCGAACCGTGGTACGTCATGGGCGAAGAACCCGGTGGTGGCGGAACAGCACGTTTTGTTGATTCATCGGTTGAACGAATTGAGATCTTGCTCGATCACTTCGACACAACGCGATACGCGGTGCTTTGCAACGGAATCAACGTGCCATTGCACAGTACATCAACAACGGGCCAGTTTGTTGCCGGCATTCGTTTTCGCGCCTGGCAACCACCACGTTGTTTACATCCAACCATCGCAAATCACACGCCGCTTCGGATTGAGTTGGTGGATACACGAAACAGACGTTCGATTGGGGGATGCACCTACCACGTGTCTCATCCAGGCGGCCGTGGAACCGATCGTTTTCCGATTAACGCCAACGAAGCCGAGTCGCGGCGGGCCGCGCGGTTTGAGGACTTCGGCATGTCGGGTGGCACAATCGATGTACCAGCTTTGATTCCAACGCACATCCATCCCTCGGGTTACCGTCCGTACCCGGTGACGCTGGATTTGCGCCGACAGGGCTAGTGGTGCGTCAAAGCAAAACGCAGGGATCGACACCGGACGGTTGGTGCCGTTCCGCTAATAAATTAACGGCAGGGCGCAAGCCCTCCGGTTTTTCGGACCCTAATACATACTGCTGACGCACCACTGGTCGCTTTCAGGTTTTTCAGCAGGTGATCCCGCCAAGGCAATGAATCACATGCAATCGTGGACCTACTATGTTGCTAAGCTCGAACGCAAACTAAGCTCCCTGTTTTCCCATTCCATGTTTGGCGGCTTTGGAATTGAACCCAATCACCCTATCCCCTGTTCCTTTCGCTAAGTACATGCCTGGCAGCGATCAGTATGACGAATGTCGTGCTGCGGACGGCACCGTCCGTCCCGCTTGGAAATCACTCGTCTCTAGCCTGGATGAACTAGGCCCGGCTGGGATTTCCAAAGCTTCCAACGAAATTGAACGATTGGTTCGCGAAAGTGGTGCGAATTTTCAATTCTCCGACATTATCAAGCAGTCGGCGCGGCCCTGGAAACTGGCGGCGATCCCATTAGTCCTCAGCGCGCGGGAATGGCAATCAATTGAAGCTGGGCTGAAGCAGCGATTGCGTCTTCTTGAAGCAATCCTTGGCGACTTGTTGGGCGAACAAAAGCTGTTGAAGGCACGCGTTCTTCCAGCGGAACTATTGAGTGCCAATTACAACTATTTTCGCGTTTACCACGAACTGCCTCAGACAAAGCCTCGTCTGGACATCACCGCAACTGATTTAGCTCGCAACAAGGACGGCACTTGGTGGGTCACCGGGGACCGAACACGAGCCCCAAGCGGACTGGGATACGCATTAGAAAACCGGGTGATCACTAGCCGCGTTTTCCAAAAATTATTGCGTGGAAACAACGTCGTTCGCGTCGCTTCGTTTTTCTCATCACTGCAACAGCACCTTAATTCTCTCGCAGCGGGAAACCCAGAAAACCCACGCGTTGCAATTCTGACTCCTGGTCAACACAGTTATCGCTACATCGAAGACGCTTATCTAGCCCGTTACCTAGGCTACACGATGGTCCAGGGCCGTGACTTGGCAGTTCGCGGCAGCAGGCTAAATCTTAAAACGCTTGGTGGGCTTTTGCCAATCGATGTTTTATGCAGGCATATTTCAGACCGTAAAAGCGATCCGCTTGAACTAAAACCATCATCGCAGCAAGGTGCAACGGGTTTGCTGCAAACGATCCGCAGCGGTCACGTTGCCGTGGCCAATAGCATCGGCAGCACGCTTGCTCAAATGCCCGCTCTGATGCCGTTTTTGCCTGCGGCATCGAAATTCTTATTCGGCGAAGAACCTTCGTTGCCCAGCATCGGAACCTATTGGTGCGGTGGGCAATCTGAACGCACGTTTGTACTGGAAAATCTTGACGAGTTGATCTTGCGACCTGCGTTCCACGTCTCGCCAGCGCCTCCGATCGTTCCCGCTGAAATGACGACGGCCGAAAAAAGTAAGTTGATCGACCAAATCAAAGCTCAACCCCACAGCTACGTTGCGCAGTATCGTCCTTCGCGGAGCACCACTCCGGTTTGGCATGAAGGCAAGTTGGAATCTTGGCACGTCGCATTGCGATCGTTCCAAGTTCAAACGGCAAGCGGCGTGGAAGTCATGCCCGGCGGATTGGCTAGAGTCAGTCCCGATCCGCGAACGCTGGACCAAAGTCCCGCTAGCGGAAGACTTGGACTTGATTGCTGGATCGCAAACGACAAACCAGTCGATCAAGAAATTACCTTGCTCAGACAATCACACTCCAGCATCACATTGGCGCGAGGCGGCGCAGAGATGCCCAGCCGGGTTGGCGAAAGCCTATTTTGGCTTGGACGCAGTGCCGAACGCAGCGAATCCATCGCTCGATTGCTGCGAGCAACCTTAATTCGGATTGCGGGCGAAACGCAGCTCCAAGACATTGTTGAACTTCCACGGATGGTCGCCGCGCTGGCTGCTCTTGGACAATTAGAACCCGATCACGCGATCGCTGGACTGGGTGAGAAGTTGCCGTCATTGGAAAAAGTTCTGCCAGCAAGTTTGTTCGACACCGAAAAGCCGGGCGGACTGCTAGCAGGGATCCGCGACATGGGCCAAAAGGCAATGTCGGTGCATGACCGAGTATCACTCGATGCTTATCGAATCATCAAGAAAATTGGCGACCACTTGATTACCAATGATCAATCCGACGCGATTGAAATCGGTGCCGTCATCAACCGACTTGATGGGATTGTGACCGACTTGCAAGCTTTTTCTGGATTGGCGAGCGAGAGCATGACGCGGACGCATGGTTGGCGATTCCTAGAGCTTGGCCGGCGTATCGAAAGAGCCTACCAAACAGCCGAATTACTTTCAGCGATGCTGGTCAATCCAATCGACGACGAATATCCAGTGCTGGAATCGATCTTGCAAACCACCGACAGCATGATGACCTATCGGTCGCGGTACCTGCTTCAAATGCAGCCCACGGCTGTCATTGATTTGCTAGTCAACGATGAAACCAATCCGCGATCGATTGGGTACCAGTTATTGATGATTGATCAACATCTTCGTGAGCTTCCTTCGGATGATCACGAAGTCAGCTTGGGGACGGAAGAAAAAATGGCTCGCGAAGTTCTGCACCGCGTCACCATGAGTGATCCATCGAAATTGGCTCAGGCCAACACCCGCGGCGTCCGCGTAAGTTTGAATGAGTTATTAGCAAAATTGACTGACAGTTTGCCCGATCTATCGGACGCGATCGCTGCGAGATACTTGATTCATACCGGGGCGACTGTTGAATTGACCGGCCGGATGGCGCCCATGGCATCCAGGTCTGGAACCGGTGTTTCCGGTCCGATTATCCCAAAGCTACCCAACGTTGAGTAACTCATTGTCTGAATCCGCCAGCTATCGCATCAGCCATCGTACCGATTACCGATACGAATCTGCCGTGGCCATTTGCCAAAATCAATTAAGGATGATGCCGCACAGCATTGATTCACCCTGCTTTTCAATGCAATGCCACAAGGCCGAAACGACCATTTCGCCTGAGCCAACTTTTTTTGAAAACCACTTCGACTATTTCCGAAATCAAGTGACGTCGTTTTCGATCGAACTGTTGCACCGCGAACTGACCGTTAGTGTTCTGAGCGAGGTGACCGTATCACGCAAGCAGTCAGTGATGAAACTCGATTCACCACCCTGGGAAGTGGTTCGCCAACGGATCACTAATGGCGAGAACCCGAATTGGCTTGAAGCACAAGAATATCTCTATGATTCGCCACGAATTCAACGGAATGCACGGTTTGCACGTTATGCAGCATCCTCTTTTCCTTCGGGGCGACCAGTTCTGCAAGCCACGTTCGATTTGACAAAACGAATCCATCAGGATTTCCGATATGACTCAGCCGCAACAGATGTCAACACGACCACAGATGCCGCGTTCGACTTGAAGGCTGGTGTTTGCCAAGACTTTGCTCATGTGCAAATCGCTTGCTTAAGGTCGATTGGGATCCCAGCACGCTACGTCAGCGGATACTTGCGAACGATTCCACTGGAAGGTCAACCACGACTGGTCGGTGCTGATGAATCGCATGCGTGGATCAGTGTCTACACGGGTGAGAAATGGGGTTGGGTTAGCTTTGATCCCACCAACGCTTGCGTTTCAGACATTAATCACATTCCAATTTGCACAGGACGCGACTACAGCGAAGTTAGCCCCATGCGGGGCGTCGTGATTGGCGGAGGTTCGACGCAGCTAAGCGTTTCAGTCGATGTCGCACCTCTCTCTCGGCCAGCGGAACAATCACGGCTCTAAAACCCAAATTTTTTCATCCAATCATTCACCTCATTCTGTTCGACTGATGGCTTGGAATCTTCCGCGTTCTCTTTCCTGTTACTCCCCTGCCCTGCCCTGTTTGTCCAACTAGACAAACGAACCTTTCCGTCAAGCAGGTCGTCGATCCAAGGCTCGGAATCAAATGCGGTCGCGCCGCGTCGCTTGGCTGCAGCCTGAACCCGGTGGTCAGAAGAGATCACGGTCAGTTGTTTTGGCGCGTGATGATCGCGAATGATTTCTTCGATCAAGTCGTCAGCTTCCGGATGATCAACGGCAAACCGAATGTCGATCCCGGCGATTTCAAAACGATTTGACCGATCGGGCGGCGGATTGGCGGCGTCGAAGACAACACAAGTTCTTTGGCAAGTCTCCGGCGTAAGGTAATTTTTCAAACGGGAAATTAACTGCATCCGTTCTCGATGAAGCCACATCGGATCACCGCGAGTCGGCGCGGCAACAGGCGATAAGACGTTGTAGCCATCGATCAATAACAACAAAGAGGCCATGGGATACGATCCTTTGAAGTGGTAGGTAAAAAAGAATCGAATTCCGCTTCGCCAATTCCGTCAAGGCTCAGTTTTCCCTGAAGCTTGCCGGGATCAGCGAAAACAAAACCGGCACTACTTTCTAAAAATTGGCGTCCAAGGTCGTTCGGAAAGCTTCGATGATGCGATCGGTGACTTTGGCAATTGAAAACCGATCGTACATGGAATCCCCCACCTGATTGATACTACTTGGCGAAAGATTTAGTGCCCAATCGAGTGAACGCTCAAAATCATCGACATCGTCAATCTGAAACGAGCCCTGATGCCCCAATGGGTCAACCACTTCAGCGACCGACGTGCCGCTCGCGTAGCAAACCGGTGTTCCCACATAGTAAGCCTCCAACGCGGGCAAGCCAAAACCCTCAATCTCGCTGGGCAGCAATAGAACCGATGCTCGTCCGACGGTCTCCTGCAATTCATCAATTTGTTCAACTGGTTTGATCTCGACATTCTGAAGCTGATTAGAAATTTCGTGGCCTACTCGATCCAACTTCCCCACCAGCAATAGCTTCGGTAAATCGCTGTTTCTCTCTTGCAGCACTTTCCAAAGGCTAAGCAATCGGTTGGTTCTCTTGTGCGGGGAAGCAGAGGCCAAGTGAACCGCATTACCAAGTTTTTGAAACTGCTCGCCCCGCCTATTTTCCCAGCAACTGCCTTCGTACGTGATGTCAATCGTTGGAATCTTAATCTTGTATCGATCACAAAACTGACGCAACTGGTTTGCCGCAGCCTCAGAAATCGTTAGCACCCGATCAAGCTTTTGAAGACTTCGCTGGGTATTTCCGATCCAATAATCGAAGGCTCGCGAGCTGCGGGTTTCTGGGTAGTGGTCCGCGTAATGCTGCACGATCGTGTCATGCATGGTACCGACCTGGGGCATTTTGGGCTGCCGGAAATGCGCCACATAGCCTTTGGGGTAATACCACAAATCCACCTTTGGATTTGCGAACATGCTGTGACCTTTGTCCGCGACTAGGCGACCGATCGGGTTGTCGGTTCGGAACGGCAACTGTCGGGTTTGACTGACGGCATTATCGTCCCTGAATGAACTTTTCGAGATCACCTGAGTGAGCTTCAAATCGTCACGTTGGGCAAATGAATTCAACAAAGACTGCGTCATCGACGTGATACCCAAACTGCGATCGCGTCTCGGGTTTTGGTCAGCAAGATAGACCGCCAATGAAATCGTCGCGGTCGCTGTCATGTTGACACCACTGATGCAATCGCATTGACCAATTGTTCCGCGGACATTTCAGGCGTTCGACCGGAAACGCTATCGCGTGCAAGTTGCGTCATTCTTTGATAAACGTCACCCACGACCTGCTGGGCATCACTAAGGATCGCCAAAAGTTGGTCCGAATGTTCGGGGTCATAAGTCCAACCATTCTCTTCTTCGGCGATCAATGTTTCAGCTGCTTGGCTATGAACACTGCCAATCACGGGTAACCCTGAATGCAATGCCTCATCAGTCACCAGCCCCCACTCATCAGCCAAAGTCGGAAACAACAGAAAATCATTATCGCGATAATGCTCGATCATCTGCTGAGGCGATTGGTGTCCATGCATGACTAGATTTAGGTTTTCAGGTAGGCCCATCGTTTCTAACTGCTCCGCGAGTGGCCCAGTACCAACGACATTCCACCGCACCTTCGCTGCTGGATTCTCACTTGCCCAATCGGCAAGTTGCTCGGCAGCAATAATGATTCCCTTACGCTGCGTCAGTTGTCCGACGGTTAACAATTCCAGTTGCATCGCGTTCGAACGACCTCGAACTTCATCAGCAAAACGCTTTCGTGGATCGGCAGCATAATTCCATGGAAGGATTCTCTCCGTTGATGCACCGTAGCTTTCTAGTAACCGAGTGCAGCTTGGACCGTTGGATGTGATCACTTTAGCTTTTGTTACCAGTCGCCGCCTTAGCCATCGACGCAGCGGACCGCGACCAGCTTCACTACGCTGCGAAGCATAGACAGCCAGCACGTGCTTTGTCTTACGTCTCATGAACCGACAATGCAGCGACGACAAGAATGAACGGGCGCCCATTTCCAGTGACACGATCACGTCAGGCTTCAACCGCCTGAGCTGACCGAATGTATCCAATGGAATGTGGATGTAGTTGATCTCTTGGTGACCCGATGGATGAACCGGCTTTCGTGTCAGTGTCCATGTGTTTTGGACGACCACTTCCAAGCCTTGCCAATCGGCCTTCCAATCGCGATTGGCCTCCATTGCGACTGAAGACAAAATGGTCAACTTTCCCACTCGCTTCGATAGTTCCTGCATCACAGCGATAAGATTCGGCGCGACGAAATTGACCAAAAAAACGACGTGCAGACGCTGGACGTTCGGCGGCGTGGGAGCATGCGAATTCATGCCGCAATGGTAACTAAGGCCGAGCCTCGGTGGTATCCGTGCTGATCTGATTACGCCCCACATCGCCGTAAACGATCGCGGACAACCAAATCAAGCAAACCACCTGCCCAGCGAGTGCAGCCATCGCAATGGCGACGGTGCCGTAGTGCGGAACCAAGGCTAAGGCGGTAACGAGCATCACCAGCATCGCAAAGCCGCGTGCTTTGATTGGTGCCAACGGCCGTCCTCGCCCCTTCAAGTAGCTGTCGAGCCCCTGTAAAACCCCCTTGATGGCCGCAGCTGGTGCTAACCAAAGCACAAACTCAATCGCAGGCTCAAATTCTTCGCCATACGCCAGTACGACCAGACGACCAATCAAAAGCATGAACACGACTGTCGTCAAAGTTTGAACAGCGATCGACGATCCTAAGATTCGATGAATATCCCACCGAGTAAGTTGTTTCTGTTTATTCGCGCCGGCATTGAAAAGAAACAAGCCAAGCGTGTTTGGGATCACGGTTAATGGGTACGCAGCAGGGACCATCGCGGCGTAGAGCCCTTGTTCGATCAGCGGAACCATCCATAGAACAAGCAATAAATCCAATCGCTCGAATAAATCGGTGACGAGCATCGAGTAACCATAAGGACGACTTTCTTTCAGCAGCCGTTTTGTGGAGATCGCAATTTCACCGCTTAGCGGTCTCTTCACTCCGATCAGGCACGTCATCATGGAAATCAGTGACGCCAATACGAACAAGATGCTTGCCGACATCACCGTCATGTCAATCAATGCCGCTGCACCCAAAAGTAAACCTGGAAATGCCGCCGCTGCGATGAACCTTCGCAAATTGTATTTGCCAAATTCGCCGCTACCGCGATCCACCGCCGTCATGATCAGCATGACGTGCTGACCAATCAAACTTAGCGTGCAAACTAACGCCATCGGCAAAAGAGCCTGCTTACCGACTGGTAACGCTCCTAAATTTAGCCCTACCACAATCAACGTCGTGATGGTGCCTGTAGTCAATCCCAACCACAACGCCGAACGGCGCAGTTTCAGTCGATTCACCGAATGATCCGATGCGTGGCGGCAAACGACTTCTAAACCGCCCATCAAGCCGACGTAAAGCAACATTTGCACGTAGAGCACAGCCGTCGCATAGGCTCCGCGACCCTCAGGCCCCAAGAGTCGATTGAGTAAGATTCCCTGCCCCAATTGCAGAG
>CAYVAN010000075.1:0-1776 GCA_964449225.1 uncultured Rhodopirellula sp. | reverse complement strand
GATTCGCATCAGATTGGATCTCCAGCGCATTAGACCCAACCTCGTTTTCATCGAGATCCAAAAGAGCGGCAGTGGCGGCGGAATCAGACATCCAGGCGAGTATAATCACCGAAAACTATGATGGGATAGGCTAATGAGCTACTTCTACACCGCTGAAACCAATAGCCAGCTATTCGTAGTCAGCTCGCAACAAAAACAACCCTTTCGCGGGTGCAGTTTGCCCCGCTAAGTTCCGATCACCGCCCTGAATCAATTTGTCAATCCAATCCACCGATTCTCGGCCCCTACCGACGTCAATCAATGAACCGACGATGTTTCGAACCATGTTGTAAAGAAAGCCATCGGCTTCTATCTCGATATCCAGCCGAATGGAATCACTGGTCGGTGAATCAGGCGGACTTTTCCGCAAGATCAAATCGCAAGCTCGCACGTCGCGCACAGTTGAACTTCGGGGAGCACCGGTGGCTTCAAAACATGCAAAGTCCTGTTTGCCGATCAGCTTTTCCGCCGCCATTTTCATGGCGTCTAAATCCATCTTGTATCCAAGATGCCAACAATAATGGTGGCTAAACGGATCACGGACACGGCCTAGCAGCATTTGATAACGGTAGCGTTTCCCAATGCAATCGCGGATCGCATGAAAGCCCTGGGGAGCATCAACAACATCGCGAACAACGATTGAATCGGGCAAGAAACGATTGATCGCTCGACGAAGTTCGATTGCCGGTTCCTTCCATGATTGGATCTCAACGCCCGCCACCTGAGCGATCGCATGAACGCCCGCATCAGTCCGGCCACTACCGACCACATTGACATCCTCGCCCGTAAACTTCCCAATCGCTTTTTGAAGTGCGGCCTGAATCGAAGGACCATTGGGCTGAATCTGCCAACCAACAAAATCGGTCCCATCATAAGCAACCGTCATTTTAAAAGTGCGTGTCATCCCCAAAGTTTAGCCGCTAAAGATTGGCTTGGATGCGGGTGGTTGATTTTACCATTCTAAACAGCTGTTGCCTTTGGAATTTGCTTGCCTTGCAATTGATACACGTAAGGCAGTGCATCGCTGGTGAGTTCCGCGCAGTTTGCGACGATGTTATTAGCTCTGTGATGGTGGAGAAATATCCTTTGCTTGGACTTCATCATCTCCGCCACTCTGATGCAGTGGGTGGTTCTTTTCCCCGGGTTGCCAAGTCGCACGACCGGATGCGGCTTGGCGTTTCCGAGCATCAGCTAAGATTGCGCGAATATCGCCGCCAAAACGGTCGGCTATGCTACGCCGAGTACGATGGATTTCGTCGATAATTGGGTCAGTCGAAGCGGTTTTCTGGATCATTGTCGAGCATTTCGTTTGGCGTGCAGATAACTGGTATCGGAATACAAAGATCAGTAAGTGTCTTATGAATGCGTGGCAAAATGCGTGCATTCGCTATGTGACGGCAATTCCACGTCAACAAGTATTGTATTCGGTGATGAGCTACGGTTGCGATATGAAGCGAATCGGTTCGGGCTTTTTCAGGCAAGATTGCCCGCGACATAATTTCATCAGAGATGACCGCAATTTCATCAACGAGTGGCAGAAGCGGGATGCCTTCAAGCGATTCGAGTCGATCACGGGCAAGTATTGAGTCGCCTGCGGATGCTTCGTCGATCACGAACTGAGACGCGACAAGTTGAAATTTCGTCCGTTCGTTACTCCACCATTGGTGGGTCAATAGCTGCCTTGCAGCGGTAACCACCTGAGCACTTGGTTTCTGCCGCAGATAGCTGACGATCGAC
>CAYVAN010000074.1:0-19950 GCA_964449225.1 uncultured Rhodopirellula sp. | reverse complement strand
AGCTCCGAGCCGAAAACGCTAACGGCTCGGAGAGCCGAGCGACAATGGGGAACACGGCAAAGCGAGAAAGTGATTGGCCTTTATGTAGCGGTGGCGCAAGTTTTAAAGGGCGTCCAGCTTAGATAACATGGCGCAAGCGGCTGAACCTGCATGCGGAAGGCTCAGTCTGCATTAATGCAACCGGTTCAGAGCTACTCGGCTATGCCCAACGCTGGGCGAACTCTAAACTTAAAGGCCGTTCAACTCCCAAACGCTCGTCTCCAAGCAACCGCTGCATCTTCATGTCTGACACTATCGTCATCTTCGGCGCCTCGGGTGACCTCACCAGTCGCAAGCTCATCCCAGCCCTTTACAACCTGTTTGCTAAGAATCGGCTAGCAAAAGATTCCAGGGTCGTTGGTGTTTCTCGAAGCAAGTTTGAACATGATCAATGGCGGGAATCACTTCGCGAGACCACTGAGAAATTCTCGAGCGATTCCTTTACCGACCAGACCTGGAAGGAATTCAGCCAAAACGTTTTCTACCATGCCGGTGACATCAAAAACCCAGACGATTTTGTTTCGCTGGAGAACTTTTTGCAGTCAATCGAACCGGAGGAAACCTGCGGACGAGTCTATTACTTGTCAACGATGCCGCAGTTGTATGAAACCGCGATCACGCAAATGGGCAAGGCAGGTCTAGCAGACGATTCGAAGGGCTATCGACGCGTCA
Source organism: uncultured Rhodopirellula sp. (assembly GCA_964449225.1). GTDB lineage: Bacteria > Planctomycetota > Planctomycetia > Pirellulales > Pirellulaceae > Rubripirellula. The sequence goes on along the minus strand of CAYVAN010000074.1, from coordinate 19,239 downwards.
TCATTGAAAAGCCGTTTGGCACTGATCTTAAAACCGCTCAGGCCCTCAACGAATCAATCCACCACGCGTTTCGCGAAGATCAAATCTATCGCATCGATCATTACCTTGGCAAAGAAACCGTGCAGAACATTTTTGCATTGCGATTCGCCAACAGCATTTTCGAGCCGATTTGGAACCGCAATTTTGTCGATCACATTCAGATCACCGTGGCGGAGGAAGTCGTGATCGGGCGACGGGCAGGTTATTATGACACGTCAGGCATCTTGCGTGACATGTTTCAAAATCACCTTTTGCAGTTGATGATGATCACAGCGATGGAGCCGCCAGCAAAGTATGATGCGGCCATGGTTCGCGACGAAAAGGTAAAGGTGCTTCACAGCGTTCGCACCATGCACGGCAGCGATTTTGCAAAGAACACGTTCCGAGGCCAGTACGAAGGATACCTTCAAGAAGAAGGTGTTCCCGCGGGCAGCGAAACGGCGACGTTTGCTGGATTAAAACTGTACTGTGACAACTGGCGTTGGAAGAACGTTCCTTTTTACCTGCGAAGTGGCAAAGGCATGTCATGTCGGACCACTCAAATTGTGATTCAGTTCAAGAACGTCCCCCACATTTTGTTTGGCGAAAAAACTCGCGAACCGCTGGGCAACCGTCTGGTGATTCAGGTCCAGCCAGCCGAAGGTATTCAACTGCACTTTGAAACCAAGGTGCCAGATTCGGAAATGAAGACACGTACCAGCACGCTGGACTTCAGCTTTAGAAACACAGAGGGCGGCGCATCCATTCCAGATGCCTATCAGCGATTGTTGATGGATGCGGTTCAAGGTGATGCAAGCTTGTTTGCGCGCGGCGACGAAGTGGAATTGGCTTGGAGCATCATCGACCCCATCATTGCAGCATGGAAGAGTCCTGCGGCGCCTGAGCTATTCCGCTATCCAACCGGAATGTGGGGCCCCACGGAATCGTCTGATTGGATTCAATCACAAAATCGAGAGTGGTTTGATGTGTGTCCAATCTTGAAGTAAACGAGTGGACACGATCGTTGACAATCGAGGTTTAGCATTGCCAAAGACGGACCGAAAGAACGAACGGCACGGGTCACTTCTTGCGATCCTGATCTTCGCTTCGCTATCCTTTGCGGCTGCCACGGGACGTTTAACGCCGCATCATGTCGACGACACGCCAAGCTATCTTGCATACCCTTTCGATTCACTCTCATCTGCGCTGAACAGCATTCGCACACCGGGGTATCCTCTGGTTTTGCAATCGTTGCAACGCACGGTAGGACTCGCTGCGGTCCCTGCATTCCAGTGGATCGTTCTGTGCATTGCGGCATGGTGCTTTGCAATGGAACTGAGGCAATGGAAAGCGTCACGGCTAGCGATGTGGGTTTCCGCATTTGCCATTGTTTTTGGCTGCACATCGCTGGATCATCAATCGACCTTAGCGACCGATGCGTTGGCAGCAACAGTCGGCGTGGGGACGATTGCGTCAACACTGCGATGGATTCGCCGCGGCCATCGGCACATTGACGCCGTCATCATGATTTCTGCGGCGATGTTCGCCATCATGTTGCGGCCCGCGTATTTACCAATCGTTGTTTGGATTGGATGTGTGGGAATTGTTTTGATGCCGCCTGTGGAAGCCTTGGCACCGACTTTGAAATCACGTGTTTTTTCTGTAACGCGTGTCTGGGCTTGCTGCGGTTTGTTACTGCTAGGTTGGATGACGATGCGGTGGGTGGTGGTCGATGATTTTGGGCTTTTGCCTTTTGGTCACCAAAACCTCGCCGGCTTGACCTTGCAGATGGTCAGCGATGAAGAGTTGAAAGAGATCGCAAAGGAAGACTCCGACCCGATGACAATGCGGTTGGTCAACCAGGTACTTGCCGAGCGTCATCGTGGTTGGGCAAGTTTAGATTCGGGTTCAGAGCTTCCACTCGGAGACAGCTTTCAGCCTGGGCCGGGACTTTCAACCATGACGATCGAACGTCAATGGAATGAGGTCATCTATCGAGCAGCGGTGCCAGCATCATTCCATCTTTATCCAAGCGATCCGGTTACCAGGCATCGGGTGATCGGCCACTTGAACCGACAAATCGTCCAGCGGTATCCAGTTCGATATCTTCGTTGGTTGGCACTGGCTTTCCGCCGAGCCGTGTGGGGAACTGCCGCAAACATTCTGATGAACCCATTGTTTTTTTGCTTTTGGCTGATCGCTGGATGTTGTTGGATTGCCAACGTCATCACGAATCAGCCTTGGCGGGTGAATGATCGCGATAATCGGCACAAGCCGCCCCTGGGATCAGAGGATTCAAAATCGACAATAGTAACGCTGTTAGCGGTGATTGCTATTTCTTACTCGGTGGTCATGGTGAGTTTTGTGGTTCTTACCAGCCCTCCATTGGGTCGTTTTGCGGACGCATCAGCGATACTGATCCCGTGCTGGTTAATGACCTGGGCATGCGAAGCCCTGCTTGCTGGGTCTGAAAAGGCCGCCTGAATTCGGGTTTTTCCGTTGAAAGACAAACCTGAACAGATGATGCTAAGTGGGTAGCGTTCTGCCCTATTTGCAGACTCTAGCCACCTACGACTTCTCAGTATTTTCTCCATGCCTCGCTCTTCCATTCCTCAGGTTTCGATTGTTGTTGCTTGCTACAACGCCGAACCATTCCTGAAGGCGGCAATGGAATCTGTGTTGGACCAATCACTGACTGATTGGGAAATGATCGTTGTTAACGATGGTTCGACGGACGGCTCGCCGCAATACTTGCAGCAATTGGCCGATCGCGATGACCGCATTCGAGTGATTGACCAAGTTAACCAAGGTCAGAACGCAGCCGCCAACCACGCGATCTCGTTGGCCCGGGCACCACTGATCGCGCGGATGGATGCGGACGATGTGTGTGATCCAAATCGCTTGGCGGAACAAGTTGTCTTTATGCGGGATAACCCCAGCGTCGGCTTGCTAGGCACTCAGATCCGTCGTCTAGGCGATCAAAGGTCCGGCTTACAATCCAGCTTTCCGATCGAGCACAACGAAATTGTTTCGGCGCTGTTGCAAAACCATCATGCGATTTGCAATCCGACCATTGTGTTTCGACGTTCGCTCTTCGAACAAATCGGCGGTTACTGGGAACACAACATCGCCGAAGACTGGGACATGTTCTTGCGGATGGCCGAAGTATCTCGTTTGGCAAATTTGGACCGAGTTCTTTTTTCTTATCGTTTCCACCGTGGCAGTATCAACGGTCGCCGTATCGTAGAAGCCCAATTGTTCAATGAATACGCTGCGTCGCAGTGGCGGCTACGACGAAAAAATTTACCTGGCACTTCGTTCGAGGAATTTCGAAGCGATCACCGATCGAGTCGTTGGCCCACGTCCTGGTTGTTTTCGATCGACAGCCATTCGATTGGACAGTATCGACAAGCGGTCGCTGAAATTTACAGCGGCCGATCTGTACGAGGATCATTAAGGCTTTGTTTTGCGATGTCGATGTCGCCGCTGCGAACGCTAAGGCGAGCCAAACGAATGTCCAAACGAATTTTATTCGGATCTGATTCAGCGGTGGCCTACGCTGACCCTGTCCAAGATTTACCGGTTGCCGCAAACCGTTCAAGGCACTCTCCGAATCCACACCCTCCGCAGCGGACTGTTGCAAACGACGCAAAAGACTCGGTCGGAGCAGTCATCGGAAAAGGTTAGGCATCCCGTTTTCCGAAGTGTTCTTGATGGACTGACACAATCTTCCAACGACGGTATTCTTGAGCCCATGGAAGATCTCTATGTCAGCGCCCGCTTAACCATCGCGTCGAACCAACTGAAAATGTCGGCTGCACGAAGCAGTGGGCCAGGTGGACAAAACGTCAATAAGGTCAATTCGAAGGTGACCCTTCGCTGGGCGCCGGCGACCTGCGACAAAATGGAATTAGCGTGGAAACGCCGTTTTATTTCTCGGTACGCGAATCGGATCAATCGCGACGGCGAATTGGTCATTCACAGTGAAAAGTATCGCGACCAAGGCAGGAACCTAGCGGATGCCCGCCGAAAGTTAGTTGAGCTGCTGCTTGACTGCCAGGAAGCTCCAAAGAAACGGAAAGCGACTCGACCATCGCGATCGAGTCAGAGACGTCGATTGGACCGAAAAAACCAGCAATCACAAAAAAAACAATCGCGAAAAACGAACTGGTCCAACGATTGATCCTACCAACGCAAAACCGACAAACCTTCTCTCAATCGACGGCCCTGCTATACTCGCAATAGAGGCAACCGATTCGCCTTTAAAAGCTGACAACTTAAGAACTAGCCTGTTGAACGGACTGATGAAAAAGCCACCTCACTTAGATGACTTGTTGTTGAAATGGAAGTTCGACCCAGACACGCTCAATGTGCGGATGGCAAAGGGTAACGACGGCCGCGATGTGCTGCAAATGCGAGTCGACATGGGCGTCCTGCAATTGGAAACGACGGGCCGGCCTGACGGCGAATTGATCAATGGCCACGAATCGATGCTGGAACTATTGCAGCAACGCAGGTTAGAAGACACCGAATTCAAACTGGATGAAGATCAGTGCGGTGAAGTCGACCGTGAATTCATGCAATTCTATCACCGGCGAATTTGTTGGCTGCGGCTTCAGTATTACCATCGCGCTGTGATGGATGCCGACCACACGCTTCGCCTAATGGACGTGTCAAGCAAAGTCAGCCCAGAAGAGGATTGGTCTCAATCCCACGAACAGTATCGTCCGTTTGTGCTATTTCACCGGACACAAGCGGCGGCATTGGGCGAACTAGAAGAAGACACCGCAGAAAATGCCGTCCAAGCGATAAGCAGTGGCTTGGAAACGATGCGTCAATTTTTCATCGAACACGAAGCCGAAGAACATTTTGAAAATGACGAGTTGGTAGTTCGCTTGGTCGAACTGCGCGAGTCGCTTCGGTCAGAATACCATGTCGGCCAAACGCTGAAGGAAAAGTTGACCGCAGCAGTTGAACAAGAACAGTACGAGCTGGCGGCGCAGCTGCGTGACGAACTGAGTAAACGGAATCAAAACTAGGCGAAAGCAAACACTAGGTCTATTTTACTTTGTCCGAATCAGGAACCTTTTCGCTGATCTCGCCAGCTCGACTTGGTTCTTCGACTTGGTTGTTGCACCTAAGGTCGTTCGCGGTCGTTGGTCAATTGTTGACAATCCTTGCGACGTTTTTTTTTACGTCGGTTGAAATACGGTTCATACCGCTGCTGTGCTTGGTTGGACTGACCGCAATCAGCAACATGTTTTACGCGTGGTGGTTGCGACACAAGGTCAAACAAGATCTCGGTGGTTTTGAAGAGTCCGATGTGCATCAATGGGTCGCACTCGCATTGATGGTGATCGACTTGGCGACGCTAACAGCGATGCTTGGCTTAAGCGGTGGTGCAAGCAATCCGTTCTGCTTTTTCTACTTTGTTAACCTAGCAGTTGGCGGCGTGATGATCCGTCGCCGAGCCGCAGGAATCCTGGCGTTGGTTGCGATTATTGGCTACGGCATGCTGTTATTGTTTTCGCCACCGGTCAACGGAATTAGCTCGCCGATTGCCACTGGCACAGGCTTGCAGACGTCGGGATTGATGCTTGCTTTTTCAGCGTGCTCGCTGGTCGTTACGTATTTCGTGACCCGGACCGCGGGTGAACTTCGTCGTAGCCAACAACAGCTGCTGGCGACTCAGGCTGCACGTGATGCAAGCCAACGTCTCGAAAGTCTAACAACTTTGGCGGCGGGTGCGGCGCATGAATTGGCCACTCCATTGTCAACGATCGATGTGGTTGTTCGGGAATTGTCCCGCCACTTAGAAGGCTGTGAAAAACCCGATTCGGTTAACACTGACTTGGAATTGATTGACGACGAATTGGAACGTTGCCGTCAAGTGCTACAACGAATGCGAAGCGCCGCCGGTGACTCCATGGCACCGCAATGGGCGCAAACCACAGTCGGTGAATTGATTGATGCGACGCTAGAGGGCATTCGCGATCCACACCGCGTTGATGTACCCGATGTTGCCGATTCACTTGAAAGCACTCCGTTATGGGTTCCACAGGAAGCAGTAGCCCAAGCGGTCAGAAACCTTGTTCACAACGGATTGGACGCATGCAACCAAGAAGGCCGAGTCAGCTTGAAGCCGACACTGGTGGGCGAATCCCTGGAGCTCCGCGTTAGCGACGAAGGAGCTGGAATGAGCGATGAAATCCTACAGCGTGCTTCTGATCCGTTCTTCACCACCAAAGAACCTGGACGTGGAATCGGATTAGGCTTGTTCCTTACCCGTAATGTGATTGATGGGTTGGGTGGTAAGCTCAATTTCATTTCTAAACCTGGCACTGGGACCGAAGCAATTGTATTGATCCCATTGCACCATCACACGTAATACGGCCCACATAATTTGGCGTTCGTCAATCAGCATCACGGCAAACACCTTTGTGAAAAATACGTGAAGGTCTTGCTGTCCCCATGATTAACCTCTAACATCATGAAAGTCTTTGGTCGGGCCACACATTTGAAATCCATGCTTTCGGTTTCTTGGGTTGTGTTCACGCTCCGGCATCTAACGACTTCGTTGCTTGGCGTCCTACTTTTAGTGGGGCATCTGCCCGCGTGGATTCACGTAGCAAACTGTCACGACCCAGCGTGTCAGCTTAATTCTACTGCTCCGGTGCAATGCAAGGCTGCTCATTCTTGTTGTAGTCATTGCAGTCGTCAGGTTACAAATCAGGCGAACCAAAAATCAAACGTAGGTGAATCCAATCTAGGTGAATCCTGCCCACCGAACGCCCCCGATTGCCCATCGCACGATTCGGATCACTGTTCCGTTTGTCAATCGCTCGCGACTCCGTTTGGTTTCCCAAGCAGTCACACCGCGCCCATTGTGGTTTCTGCGGCAAGCCATCGGGCTTGGCTACCGCCAAACCAACCAACGGTTTCGTCGATTCAATCTCTTCCGCACTCTCGCGGACCGCCAATTCTGGGCGTCTGAGTTCACGCTTTCTTTCAGGTTTTGTGGCTGAACCATCGCTGAAGATCCGTTTCGACCGTCGCGGAAGATTCGTCTTTTCAGAGCGTTTGAGACGCACTTCTGTTTAGAGAGTTCGTGAACTTTCATCCTACTTAACCTTCGTTCGATCAAGGCTCCGTGCGCGCCTTCGGGTCCGTGACGAGACATCGGTCCGACCAATTCCAGTGTCGAATCACGGCCGATTGCGCCACGGAGTTTGTTTGAACTTTCCGCAAAATCTTTAATAGAACGCGTCGATGCCAATCATTAAATCATCTGTTGATGCGAGCAGACCCAAGAGTTTTTTGACGCTGCAAAGATTTGTCACCCGACGTTCGGGTTTTACATTAATCGAGCTGTTAGTCGTCATCGCGATCATCGGAATCCTAGTCGGCTTGCTGTTACCGGCGGTTCAATCTGCGCGTGAATCAGCTAGACGAATGCAGTGCCAGAACAATCTCAAACAGATCACACTGGCGTTACACAATTACCACGACATGCACCTGAGCATGCCCACCAGCATGACCGGCGCGGACCAGTATCCCGGTGGTGCCGGAAGTGGCTTCCATAGTTGGCTGGCAAGAATTTTGCCACAGATCGAGCAGCAGTCGTTGCACGAGCGAATCCACTTTGAACAACCTCTTTCAGATCGAACCAATTATGCATCGGATGGTGACTACCTAGATTATTCGCTTTCCCCAGGCCACGTTGATGAAGTCGCAACAGGCACGCTAGTACCAACTTTTTTGTGTCCTAGCGATCCGCTTAGTGTCCCTCAACAAAGCCTTGGCATCACTTCTGGTCCCGGTAGTTATGCTGCAAACATTGGCTGGCCAAGACTCTCTACCGGTCCTGGGATCACTGCACCGCTGATCAGACAGAACGGTGTGATCGGCTTATGGAATCCCGTCAGCAGCGATACATGGCAGCAACCCAAGATTCGGTTCGCTGATATTCGTGACGGTCTCTCCAATACGATTGCGATCGCTGAACGCGTGATCGCGTCGGTCTACGAAACCAGAACCTCGTTTGGCGGTTCAGTCATGGCTTCCTCTACACCGCTCCACATGCAGTCATTCTGTGCTGGCGGTTCCAGGGCTAGACCGATTTCTGAATGGGTCGATGTCTGCAACGGAGTCACCTTGGCCGATGCGGAGTACAGCGAATCGCATGGCCATGCATGGATCACCGGTTGGACATTCGCCGGGAATCACTTCATGCCAGTCATGCCAATCAATCAACGCAACTGTCACGTGTACGGGGGCGAAGATGACGGCATGAACCTAGTGACGCCCAGCGGTCATCACCCCGGTGGAATCAATATCTCCATGGCTGATGGGAGTGTCAAATTCCTAACCGAGTCAGTCGACGCAGAGTTGTACTGGTCCCTTGGCAGCAACAACGGCGGTGAAGTCATCTCCGAAGAACTTTGAACCTTTGACTTCACGGCTTAAAGCAGCCCGTGAAGTTTCCTACCAATTTTGTTTTTAGAAACTCTCAACTACCTGAAGGTATTTCAATGAAGAACACTCTCGTTTACCAATCTCTTTTTTTTGCATTGACGACTTTGCTTAGCACGACAGCTTCGGCCGACGCGCTGGAATACACGTCAGGGCACGGCGACATCGGCTTGGCATTCCACGATGAAGGCGACGGGCCCGAACTCGAACTGCATTGGCATTTCGATGGAAGTGGCGTGCTAGGGGGAATGACAGCGGACTCTTTACCGGGTTTTGATTCGGAAGAAGGAATTGAATTTGAACCCAATGAAGTGAATGTCCGAGTTGCTGACGTTCCGGGCACGACACTATTCACACCAACAAACACGCTTGGGTATCTTGGGAATGCTCCCAATGCGTCAGTTTGGGTGCTTCCCCAAGACAACGAAACGGGTGTTCCATTTTTAAGCTTGGCAGGCGAGGAGCTTAGCAATGCTCTGTTTTCCGATGCCAGACTTTTCCTGACTGGGTTAAGCGGACCCGTTGGCGGCGAAGTGGCCGTAGGACAAGCAGCGGCGCTTAGCCAACCTGAGACCATATTCTGGCAAAGCAATAATGGATTGTCCGCCGATGACGTGATCGATATCGGTGCCGGACCGGGTGCTCATGACCACTTTTTCTACGCTTTTAGCCAACCGGGGATTTACGATCTAGAGATCACCGCTGAAGCCGATAGGATCGGGGCGACCACCTTAACGGATACCGCTTCGTTTCGTTTTTTGGTGGGAAGCGCTACTGCAATTCCAGAGCCAGCTTCCTTTGCGATCCTTGGTTTAGCCAGCGGCTGTTTAGCATTTGGTCGCCGTCGAAAAGTCACCGACTTGTAATGGCCCCGGTCCACGGTTGTTACGGTCCACGGTTGTTAAATGTGCGAAAGGCCGGATAACAACAGGCCGGATAATTGACAAATGGCGAAATTTTTTAGGTGACTTGCCTGCGATGGCAAGTTACCTATTAGAATTGGGAAGTCACATGCTTCGCCAATTCTTATACTGAACCTTTGTCCGCATGCATCAACAGAAATTCCATAATCGCGACGGCTTCACGCTGATCGAATTGTTGGTCGTAATCGGGATTACGGGAATTTTGGTAGCGTTACTGCTGCCGGCGGTCCAATCATCCCGCGAAGCCGCCCGCTCGACGGATTGCAAGAATCGCTTGCGTCAGTTGGCGTTGGGCGCGCACCTGCATCACGATGCTGTGGGGTACTTTCCGCCAGCCCGATATCAGGGACGGCCTGATTCAGATTCAGCGGACCAGTGTGGTGCAAAGAACCCAACTTGGTTTTCCAGGGTGATGCCTTTCATCGAACAAAAGGCACTAGGGCAGAGCTGGGATTTTTCGAAACCTTGGCATGAGCATCCCGAATCAATTCGCTTAATCGCACCGGACATTTTCTTGTGCCCTTCGCGGCGAAGCGGAACCCGGCCAGTGGGCTCGATAAAATCGCGAACCGTCGTTGTTTCTGAGATAGAACAGTTACCTTGCGGGTGTCCGATCCCAAGTCCACCGGATGAACAATTCCTTGACGTTGAGGGTGCCCTCAGCGACTATGCCGGGAATCATGGTGATCTATCGCCCGGTGCGACCGGTGAGCCAACGGACTTTAACTTTGGCGGAAACGGGACCGGTGTCATCATCAGCGTTCGCCCCAAATGCAAAGCCGGAAAGGCGGTTGGTCCAAAAGACCGAATCAAGATGACATCCGTACGCGATGGCACCTCTAGCACTTTCCTTTTGGGTGAAAAGTTCATCCACTCGGATCGGCTTCAGCAGTTTCCCGAAGATTCCCCGGCTTACGATGGTGACCACTTACCAGCGTCGACTCGTTTGGCGGGCCCAGGACTTCGGTTGGCACATGGGCCGCGTGATTTACTTGCCGATATGTTTTCGTTTGGAAGTTGGCATCCAGCAGGTGTCCATTTTGCCTTGGTTGACGGAAGCGTCCGAACGCTTCACGTACAGATTGACACGCAAGTTCTCGGGTCACTCGCCAACCGCCATGACGCGAAAGTGGTAGAGCTTTTAAATTGAAAACGTTCTTCGGGAACCCATACATTGGATTGTTTTCTGCATCGGTCGCACTTCTCTTGACGATGGGTTGTGGAGCTCCCCATAGTCCCTCCGATGGCCTGGTTCGTTTCAGCGACGGTTCCGCCGTTGAATCGGGCAGCATTGAGTTCCGTTCGCTCGACGACGGCGCAGCGTACGCTAGTCGCATTGGATCCGATGGCAGTTTTAAATTGACTGATAATCAAGGCCAACCCAATTTCGCACCAGGCGAATACGAAGTGGTCGTGGTTCAGATCGTGTTGACCGAAGACCTGCCCGCCCACCTGCACGAACATGGACACACCGTTGCACGTCGTTATGCCGACTACGCCACCAGCGGTCTTCGTTTTCTAAACAAGACTGACCGGACTGAGCCAATCCAGATCGAACTGGCAATCGACCCTTAATCGGCTGAATCCCGCCGTCATTAGAGAGCATCGAAGCAGAAAGTTTTGACCATTCTGCTAGAATAGGAACGGGTAGCAAATTGATGGGGTGCGGCCAGGCAAGGAATGGTGTTTCAGTATTATGATTAACGACCAAAAGTCAGAAAATACGACGGTTTACGATGCGGCCATGGTGGGTGCCGAGAGTATTTTCTTGGTGGATGACACCTATGTGCTTCGCGAACGCTTATCGATGGCGATGCAGCAGCGTGGATTTCGCGTCGAAACGGCTGGCAGTTACGAAGAAGCGGTAGCCGTTTTTCAGCGATCACCCACTGACTTGGCGGTGCTGGATTTGCGAATGCCAGGGCGCAGCGGTTTAGAGCTGCTCCGTAAACTGCTGCAAATCCAGCCAACGACAAGGATCATTATTCTGTCGGGATTCGGAAGCATTCCCGCGTCGATTGATGCGATTCGCGCCGGTGCGGTCAACTTTCTAAGTAAACCTGCAGACACGGACGACATCCTTGGTGCCTTTGTTCGCGGCGAAGACCCGTCGGTCCCAGAAGGCGCGCTCGCGTTTCCAGCACCGTCGTTGGCACGCAACGAATGGGAACACATTCACCGAGTCCTTTCCGATTGCGGCGGAAATATCTCAGAAGCCGCACGAAGGCTCGGGATTCACCGTCGATCACTCCAACGGAAGCTCCGCAAGCGAGCCCCTGAAGATCCAGCGATGCCGGAATTGCTTGACAAAGAAGACAGCGAGACCTAAAGGCCCCTGGAAAATTCTCTGCCGATCTTCTTTTACAATCTCAGCAGACCGTCGACGTTATCTTGACTCAATAAACGTGGTTCAGCGAGTGAATCTTCGGTAGTTGACCGACGCGTTAACTCGTCAGCCACCGCTTGCATCGCAACATCGTTTGGTGATTGGGCGGAAGTCAAACTTCCGGCGGTCAAGCTTTCGAGAGATTCCGCATCGATTGTGCTTTGCGGATCTAAAATTCGTTGAATTTCAGCCGCCGTCGATTCGCTGGGCGCTGGACTAAACACATCAGCCTGCACGGCTGAATTCAACACAAACGATTCGCCTTCCGCCGCCGCACTTCCAGAGGCGATCGAGTTTTGCGTCGAAACAGCAGCGGCAGCAGGGCTGGCGGATGCACTGCTGGATGCTGTCGTTACGGCTTGGTTAGAAAACGTCACTGCGGATGGTTCAACGCTGATTCGGAACAGCTTTAATCCATCGACTTCACCGCGTTGCTGAACGGCCGGGTTATTAGACGTTGCAATCGATGCTTGCACGTTTTCGGTCGACGCAGGCGTTGTCCCATCGGCTGGCGTCGTCCGAGAACCACGGATCGTCAGGTTTGCACCCGTGGAATCGAGTTCCACCACTGGGTTATCGATCGTGGCAACCGAACTGGTGGGCGTGGTCATGATTCCGGTTTGCCCATCAGCGACAGCAACCAAGATCGATTGCCGAGGCGTCGAACGCAGGAAGTCCTGAATCGAAATGTATTCGGGGCGCAGCCGGCCAAGATCACTTTGGATCGATGCATTGCCATCTTCAGGCAAGCTATCAATCGCGATTGATCTCGGCTCGCTGCCGTTCTGCAAGAAAGGAATCGCTGGGACTTCGATTGAATAGTTTCCTGGCAACACATTTTCGAAATCAAGCGAGTCACCGTTGGCCGACGCAGCGACATCGACGGCTGCTCCCAACGCATCGGTACCGACTAAACGAAACGCATCGGCACTCAATGAATTTGCGTTGACCGATAGGTTGTACGAGATCGTACGAGCGACAAAGTCAGAGACTTCGATTGACACGGTTCCTGTCGTGGTCAGTCCGCTACCGTCGGCGACCGTGTAAGTGAACGAATCGCTGCCGGTAAAGTCAGCCGATGGTGGAGTATAAAGGAGCGTTCCGCTGGCAGTATCCTGCCGCACAGAACCTCCTGCGGAAGTCGAACTGTCAAACGCGGAAAAGGTCAACGTTTCGCCGAGGTCAACATTGACTTGGTCAGCGAGTGTGACGACCACCTGTTCGCCAGCACCACGGTTTGATGGGAACGAAATGTCCGATGCTGGCGGTGGGTCGTTCACCGCAGTCACGGTAAAAGTGACGGTACCAATCGATGTACCACCGCCGGTGTCCTGAATCGTATAGGTGACTTCTTCGGTGCCGCTAAAGTTTGCTGCCGGTGTGTAGAAAAACTGAGTTGCGTCACTGCTAATCCTGGCACTTCCACCTGCGGAGGTGCTACCAACTGCGGTTAGCGTGAACGCTTGATTGTCAGTGTCACGCGTGTCGTTAGCAAGAACATCAAACGCTGCTTCGGCGGCATCTTCGGTGATCGAAAACGTATCGTTGATCGCGGTCGGCGGATTGTCGGATGTGTTTACGGTCACCGTTGCGGTCACCTGACTGGTCAACGTTCCATCGGAAACCGTGTAGGTGAATGTATCGTCGCCCGTAAAGCCAGTTGCGGGAGTGTAAAGAACGCGTTGACCGCCGCTTTGAATCGTGACGGTTCCACCAGCGGTTGTTGAACCTACTGCGGTGATGGTCAAGGTTTCATCGACATCCGGACTGATGCTATCGTTGGCAAGGACGTCCAGGACATTTGCACTGGAATCCTCGTCAACGGTCAACGCATCAGCGACACCGGTGGGCGGATCATTCACTGGCGTCACCGTTACCGTGACACTGGCAGTTTGCTGCGCCCCGCTGGTGCTGCGTGCTTGATAGGTGAACGCGGCAGTACCGAAGAAATTAGCATCGGGCGTAAAGTTGACTGCCCCACCGGTCAGCGAAACGGTTCCGCCACTGGCTGGTTGCGTGACCGACACGACGGACAAGGATCCAGTCCCATCGACAATCGAATCGTTCGCCAAAACATCGATCGAGGTCGAACCGGAATCTTCGGCAACGGTGAAAGTGTCATTGCCGATGGCAATGCTTTGACCAATCGAAAGCGTCGCCACGCCGTAGGCCACTGAATCAGCCGGGATCCGCTCATCAACTCCGAATAACAATGTTTCGCTGTTACTGTCGTCGGCTGGTTCACTAATGATGTTGACGGTCCCTTCGGCCAGTGCTTGCATTCGCACCGTTGCGATTGGATTGATACTTTCGTTGGTGGCGACGCTTCGGTTGATCACCGCACCAAGTTCATCGATCAAGCCATCTGAAAAGGTTCCTTTGGGAACGACCGAAAAGTCAGGATCAAATTCAATGGAAGATCCCGGCACCGGCTGAATCAGGTTGCTATCGAAAAGGATATCCGCATAGGCCGCGAACACGCCCGGCTGCGTGAATCGTCGCGCATCGACACCGATGAAATTAAGTAAGAATTCATCGCCGACACCGACCGAGCTGATCGGATTGCCTTGCAGATCGGTCAATTCCAATCGAATCTCGGCCAAAGGGGCTCCGGCGACGGCGACATCGAACGATTCGGTTCGAGTATTACCGGCTGCATCTGTCAACGAAAGCGTAAACGAGTTATTGCCCAATTGAGCTTCGGTGGGAGTCCACTGGATGGCCCCGGATGCGCCGTCGATCGTCGCGCCCGCTGGAGCGGTGACTAACGAATACACCAAGCCGTTGCCTTCTTCGACGCTGATCAAGTCCGTGATAAATGTTCGCCCGACGTTGGCCGTTCTAGCGGCGCTGTTAAGAACCGATGCGGGCTGAGTATTGTCGTAAGTGATCGGGATTGACGGTGATAGGTTGCTAACGCTGCTGCCAACGACCGATCGTGCCGCGATCGGGTACGTGCCATCGCCTAGCGTTGCGATGTTATTGGTTGAAATCGTAATCGTTTGCCCGGTGGCATTGCCGGTGCCAATGACGTTGCCGGTATTGGTGTCGACCAATTCAACAGTCTGACCGTCGGCGACGCCCGAAACTAGAAAGCTAAGCGAACCAGCATTGGTAACGTTATCAGAGTTGCTTGATCCAGTGTCGCTGGTCGCCAGCAAGTCAACGCTGGTCGGTACACTGGTGGTATTCTGAGTCTCGAATGTAAAGGTAACTGACTGGTTGTCAGAATCCCCTGAACCGTTTCCGGTAACTCCAAAGCCTGGACGCACACCAACGTTGACGTCGACCGTTCCAGTGAACCCAGCCGCCGGCGTGACCGTAACCAAGCCAGTCGTCGCGTCAACGACGGCTGATGCATTGGAACTGCTAGTCGATGCAAAGTAGGTCACAGCATCGCCTTCGACATCAATGCTGGACAATTGTAATTGAGCGGGCTGGCCCGCGGTCGTGGCCGCAGGTGTGGTGATCTCGTTAAGAAACGGTTGACTGTTCGCGTTGTCAACCGCGACGGTGACCGTTACGGTTTCGGAAAACGTATTGCCGTCAGCGTCGGTAACGGTAAACGTAACCGTCGTTGTTCCCGTCGCGTCGCCAACCGGTCGAAGCATCACGACCGAATTTTCAGTGTCATTAAAAACGCTTGCTGAATCGATGGTGACCGTATTGGTGGGACGATTACTGGACGAATTGTCGACTTCAGTTTCGCTAATCGCTTCACGAACATCAAAGCCCTCGACCAATTGACCGAAAACCGAATGATTAAAATCCAGGAACCGCGTCGGGACTTCAGTGACAAAGAATTGTGAATCGTTGGTGTCATCGGATGACTTAGCGAATGACAACACGCCTTCGGTGTTGTGCTGTAGATCAGGGTGGAAATCGTCGTCGAAATCGCCTCGGGTGGAACCACCTGATCCTGTCCCGGTCGGATCACCTGCCTGGATTACAAAGTCATCGACCACTCGGTGAAAAATGATGCCGTCATAAAAACCTTCGCTTGCAAGATCAGCGACACGTCCGCTCGCTCTGGGAGCACGTTGTTCGAAAAGTTCAAACACCAGATCGCCGTATCCGGCTAAGTCCAACCGAAGTGATCGATTTCCCGCTAGAACGGTAGCGGTCAACAATGACGGATCAGCAACCGTGACCGTTGTCGTTAGGGGACCATCGCCGGGATCGTAGGCATCAATGGGGACATGCAGCGGGCTGCCGGTACGGACCGTCAAATCACCGATCGGCGAAATGGACGGCTGATCCGAAACCGGGATCGGCACCCCCGACGCCACGCTGAGTGCTTCAAGCGTTTGCACACCCGTCAGTCTTTGTCCGGATGGAAAGTCCCAGGTAGGAATCTGGGTAATCCCTTGCGCGGTTGCGATTGAGTTAAAAGTTTGGTCAGGGTTAGTGACTTCAATAAATGGCAGATCGTCTCTACCGTCGCTAAAAAGGTCTCTTTGCTGAGTGCACGCTGGGCACCAGGCTGCGCCATAGAAATCGACACCAGCGGCAGCCAAATCTCGGGCGAACTGCACCAAATCTGGTGCCGCCTCGCCTTCGGCGTCACCTTCAACCTGCAACGAACCGCCCCCGTCAGTCGAGACCGTCGGGGCGTTGGAAACATCGTTTGGGACGCTGTTGCCATCTGTGCATAGCAGTTCCATATCGCCCGCCAGCAACTGCCGTTTTTCCAACGATTCCAATAACAAACGGCCGCGTTTCGGCTCGGCAGGTGCATCGGCTCCACCGCTAAGAAAGCAGACGATACGCTCACGCAGCGATTGGCGTGAAGGAGATTGACGGTTTTGGTTTGAACGACTGGGTCGTGCAGGCATCGTGAATCTTTGAAAACGTGTCGGTGAAACAATCGGCGAAACTTGGCAATGAATGCCAGTACGGGACTCATCGGGGATCTTATCGACGCGCAAAATGCGGCAAGACGAATAAATTCATCACAACCGATATTGTTTACCAAAACCGAATTTTGGGGCAATAATTCTGGCGAAACGTCATCAATTGGACGCTAGCAAGCAGCGATTTGTTCCCCAACAGGATCGCCAACGACCAGAAAGGGGCTCAGAGTAGAGAGAGCCAAATGAGCGGAAACCAGCCAAACTTGGCCGATCGAGGTTTCCAGATGCGGCCGAGAGGATTTGAACCTCCACGCCCTAAAACGGGCACCAGATCCTTAGTCGAAAAATAGTTTTGAGATTTTTCGTAAAACACGTGTTTCACGGACTCAACCGATAAATGCAATGCCACAAAAACCCCGGCTTTCATCCGCCACGGGGGTCCCAGGGGTCCCGGATTCTGATCATTCCTCTTCTTCATCAGGCTCTTCCTCATCTTCGTCAGGCTGAGGACCGAGCTTCTCGGCATCCAGCTTGGGTTGCCATTCAAAGAATGGTGAATGCGATGGAGCTAAGGAGATGCCTGCGGGTCAGCTTTCTTCGGCTGGCCCGAACAACGGCGGATCGGCGAAGCAGCCGTCGCCGTTGTAGATATGGTCGAAGGTTCGACAGCGTTTGCGATTCTCCACACTCAACGGTGAGTCCGATGCCCCGTTGAACAGGTTGCATCCGTCGTCGAAGTTTCCGCACTGGTTCGACGTGCATTCTTTCCAGCACTCTTTCGCCCTGTGCCGTGGCTTCGGTTGCGGCTTAAATTCCTTCGGAAGACTTTTTATCTTTCGACCACGCCGGCAGCGGAGCGGGAACACCGTCACATTATCGAGCCGTTGGCCGCATTCACATTTAGCCGACTGTTTCATAGTCGATTTCCCAACTCTTATCTTCTTTAAGTTCTGAGACTGTGATCGTTTCGCCGGTCGGATAGGCGTTTGCCGATCCGTTGTAGTTCGTGGCCGATCCCCCTGACCCATTGACTCGCAGGTACTTGGCTGCGTTATCTAAGAATTGACCACCCGAAAAACTCGCAGAACTCGCGACCTTGCTGCAAGAAAGAAAAGGAATCGAAGTGAGCAGGTTTTCGTTTCCAGCATAGCCAGCTTCAAATGTTGTTGATGCTGCACTTGGGTAACGCAGCCAGTAAACAGACACACCGCTATGGACCACGAAAGTCGGAAACAGGCTTCGCTGCCCGACTTTCCAAATCTTCCAGGGTGAATAAGGTTTGTTTTTTAAAAAGTTCAAAACGCCTTCGCGTTCCGTCACAGTTTCTGTTGCATTCACTTCGTCAAAAAAGTTGACAATAGGTGGCCTCCATTCATAAGTTCGATCGCACGGAAAAAAACCTTTCAATGCGTCGGCAATTACTTTTTCCTGTTCGGCAAGCGTCAGTTCAAAATCCGTGCCAGTGGTGTCCCAGAGTGTGGCCTCCCAAGAATTGCATGATGTCGAATCTAGCACCCGAATCAATGCTAATCCTGGTGCCAAGAGAATCGTTTGCGTCAGTCACTTCAACATCAACGCACCATTCACCGCCGGCCCTTGGTACCGTGATAGACGTTGAGAAACCAGCGGCAAGCGTTGCACCAGTGGTCGGGCTGTTCGACCAACTTGGCCATGCGTTCGCCGGGTGAAGATCAACGGTGGGGCAACCACAGCAACCGCAAAAGAGCTTGTTTGACATCTCAGCAAATCCAAACTGTTGAAACCAGAATGCCGTCGAATGATTCGATCGCCCACAACTCAGTCCCTGAGGGGATGGCTTCCTCGCTTGCGTTGATCATGATTCTCTGACTGGTCGATAGTGCTGGCGAGAACGCTCCGTCTTCGTTGTTCTCTAGTCCGTATGTGTTCACCACGCCTGATTCATAAACAGAATCGGCTGTGTCGGATGCGTCGATCGATGACGCTGAAATCGTTTTGGTTGTTCGGCAAAGCCTTAGCCTAGTGATCGCCTCACCAAATCCTTTTTGTGCAGATTCCGGCAATCGATCTACGATCGCATTCCATTTGTCTGCCGCGATTGGTTTACCGGCTCTCGCCCTTAGGTCACTCACGTTGGGGCTACTCCAATCTTGAGCAAGCTGTGGTCGGCTTCGCCGTAGATGCGAGCGTCGATGCGAGCGTCGATGCGAGCGACTTCTTCCCGGCGTTAGTGTCTGTGGTCTACGACACAGCGGAGCGCATCGGAGCCGTTATGGAGATCGAATTCGGCGACATCGATCGCGAAGGATGGTTGACCGTGCGAGGCGAGTTTCGCAAAGGAAAGACGCGAGATAAGCGTTTTCGTCTGCGCTCCATCACGCTGCAACGAATCGATAAGATACGCCGATCATCGACAACCAAACGCATTTTCGACTGGCCGCAAAACTACAATCACCTCTTCTATCGCTTCGGCAAAATCCTTGAAGCTGCTGGCTTGCCGAATAACCGTCGCTCGAAGTGGCATAAGGTACGTCGCACCACGGCAAGCTATTTCGAGGCGGCAGGCGGAAACGCCACGCAACTGCTCGACCACACCGACAGACGCACG
>CAYVAN010000073.1:0-20400 GCA_964449225.1 uncultured Rhodopirellula sp. | reverse complement strand
GTTTCGGATGGCCGTTGGTACAACGGTTCCATTGATGGTGTGGTATCAAAACATCGCTCGCCCGCGTTGGACGATCAAGATTTCCGGCGATCAATCGAACACCTCAACAACCGAAACGCTTTTCCGGGACTCAATCAAGCAATTCGCGGTGAGATTACCATGCACCGCTTATATCTAGCTGGGCAACTTGCCAAATTGTCGATGGGGATCGAAGGCGAATTGGTTGAATTTGGAACGTTTCGAGGGGCCACGGCGTACTGCATGTTAAACGCGACCCAGAACAAGTCGATGCATCTCTACGACACGTTCAAAGGAATCCCGGATAACAACATGACAGAACATGAACGATCCGTGGGACTACTGGGCGCTTTTAATGATACGTCTGCTGATCATGTCAGAGAATGCTTGTCACGTTTCGCAGACCGAATTCATACCCATGAAGGTCTTATCCCCAACACCCTGGACCAATCCGGTCCGGCTAAAATTGCGATGATGCACGTCGATCTGAATTTGGCGAAACCCACACTGCAAGCGCTTCAATGGGCATTCCCGCGATGGGCGACTGGTGGAATTTGTTTGCTGGATGACTATCTCTGGGATGGTTACGAAGATCAACGTAGCAGCGTCGAAAACTTCTTTGCCCAACACGGGCGATCGATTATCGCGTTACCGACAGGACAAGGCATTGTTTTCAATCTCACTCACTAGTCCAAATCGCGATCTCTATCGTGTTCCTTGACCCGCTTCGCCCCATCCTTGGTAAGACTGGGTTAGATCGTGCTGTGCTGTACGGCATTTTGATGAAGTGCTGGCAGATTCCCTCGGGCATCATCACGCTTTTGATGATTGCTTTCTTTTTTGCTCCAGAAACCCAAGGTGTTTACTACGCCATTTTTGGGATTCTGGGGCTACAGAACATGGCCGAAGCAGGATTGACATCGGTACTGATGCACGCCATCAGTCATGAATATGCTCGTGTGCAAATCGCCGAAGATGGAGGCCTAACAGGCGATTCAGGTGCCATCGGGCGTATCGCTTCCCTGACTCGAGGAGGCATCAAGTGCTTACTTGGATGCGGGATTGTCTTTTCGATCATCGCATTGATTTGGGGGTTGCTGATCTTTCGCGGTGCAGTGGAATCAAATGTTCAATGGATCCTGCTTTGCTCTGTCGTGATCTCAGCCGCGTCGTTGATCTCGGCGGGCCTTGTCGCAATTTTGGAAGGTTGCAATCAAGTCGTCGCGGTCAATCGCAATCGCCTTGGCCAAGTGATTTGCGGCAGTTTCGTCGTGTGGTCGGTTATCGCCGGTGGTGGGACGCTATGGGCAATTCCAGCATCACTCGCAACACAGCTCGCTTGGGAATTGAAGCTGATTGGTTTTACCTATCGGAACCTGATGATCACGATTACAAAAGCTTCGGACACGGGTTTGAACTGGCGACAAGAGATATGGCCATTGCAGTGGAAGCTTGGTCTGCAAGGTTTCGTTCACCAACTCGCTTTCACCCCAATGATCCCCGTGCTCTACCACTGGCATGGTCCGGTAATCGCCGGACAAGCTGGCATGACACTTTCAACGCTGATCCAACTGCTAGGTGTAGCGTCGATGTGGATACGTACTCGAGCACCCCAATTTGGCGAATTGATCGCACAAAAAAAACGGTCAACCTTGGACCATTTATTCAAGCGAGTAACATTTTTCTCCACTGCTGGGCTATTCGCATTGGTGACTCTTTTCTGCTCGATGCTTTTCTTGATGGGCAAGGTTGATCATGAATGGACGGCGAAATTGGCCAATCGTTTCTTACCTGTTCCCTTGGTGATTGGCATTGCGTTCGCAACGCTCCCCCTGCATTTAATGCAGTGCTTCGCTACCTATCTTCGGTCGCACAAAGTAGATCCTCTTTGGCGAATCACCATCGTCAGCAACCTGTTATTGACCCTAGCGGTAGTCCTAGGCGAAATTCAGTTTGGTGCCATCGCACTGGGCGCTTCGATCATGATTGTTTACGGCTTCATCACCTTGCCAGCCGTCCTGATGGCTTGGAGAAAATTTCGCGCTGAGCAGTCGCGAAGAAAACTGAGCAGTCGCGAAAAAAACTGAGCGGCCGTGAAGATGCGGGGCCGCAGCCGTTGTTTAACAAGTTAGATCTTTAACTGTGCCTTTGAAATCGAACTCGTCCGCCAACAAGGGTTGATTCGACGACTGCGTCCAACGTCAGGCCCGCAAGCGGTGTGCTGACGCAGCGGGATTTAAATTCAAGTGGGTTAACGGTCCACTTGGCATCGGGATCGATAATGGTCACGTCAGCGGGTAAGCCGGTGGATAAGGATCCGCCACCCACGCCAGCGATTCTAGCAGGTGCCGTCGACAAGCGATCAATGACGGACGACCAATCCATTAACCCCGGCTTGATCATGTAGGTCACCAGCGTTGAGAGCGTTGTTTCAAGCGATGCTAAGCCGAAGGGGGATGCGTCTAAGTCATCCATCTTTTTCTCTCTCGCGCGCGGCATGTGCCCGCTTTGAATCGCGTCGATCGTACCGTCGGCTACTGCCGATTTTAATGTGCTGATGTGGCCGGGGGATCGCAGTGGAGGGTGAACCTTAAATCTTGCGTCAAAGGAACGCAGTTCGGAATCGTCTAAACAAAGATTGTGGGGACAAACCGATGCCGTGATAGGAATGCCCCGGTCTTTGACACGTCGCACCAAGTCGACCGCACCCATCGTGCTGATCGGACCGATATGTAATCGACCGCTAGTAGCTTCTGCAATTCGAACGTCACGTGCGACGGCAAGGTCTTCGGCTTCGGTTGGTAAACCCTTCAAACCCAGCACCAGAGAAACTTGACCATCGTGCATCACGCCGCCCTCGGACAACGACATTACGTTGGGACGATTGATGATCGGTAGATCAAACATCTGAGCGTATTCAAGCGCGCGTTTTAGGAGCGCGTCGTTGGTAATCGGTCTGGGTGCGTCTGAGTAAGCGATCGCACCAGCATCGTGCAACAGTCCAAACTCGGCCAGTTGTTCGCAATCTCGGTTCTTACTTAGACATCCGATCACATGCACACGCACACCGTCGGCGTGGGCAGCTTTTTGACGAACCAGCTCAACCGCACCAGGCGAATCGATGCACGGCATCGTGCTGCTACAACACAAGATCGATGTGAAACCACCGGCAAGTGCTGCCGAGGATCCGGTGGCAATGGTTTCATCTTCATTGAAGCCAGGCTCGCGGAGCTCAACACCTAGATCGACAAAACCAGGCGAAACAATTTTGCCAGACGCATCGATCGTCTCCACGTTGTCCGGAATCATGTCCTTTGAAGGATCAATTGCCGAAATCTTGCCCTCGGTGATTAGCAGATCGCCAACTTGGTCAATTCGGTTGGCCGGATCGATGATCCGGCCGCCGGTAATGAGAATCGGCGCGTTCATGATGCACCTAATTGGCTATGAGCGATGGCTTGATCTTCCGCAGTGGCCGTTAGATACAACGCTGCCATACGAACGGCAATCCCGTTAGTGACCTGTTCCAAAATGACGCTTTGAGGTCCATCGGCAACTTCCGGCGTAATTTCGACACCACGATTGATCGGGCCGGGGGCCATGATCAAGATGTTCTCTTTGGCCCTTTTCATCCTCGCGACATTCATTGCGTACAAGTTGGCGTACTCGTGAACGCTTGGGAAAGGACGAGCCGATTGGCGTTCAAATTGAATTCGAAGCAGATTCAGAACATCACACCTGGGCAGGATCTCGTCCAAGTCATGCGCGACCTCGAATCCTAGTTCAGCCCATCGTTTGGAAACGAGTGTAGGAGGACCGCAAACAATCACGTGTGCGCCTAACTTCCTGAGCCCCCACAGATTTGCGCGAGCCGTTCGGCTGTGTGCGATGTCACCAACCAACGCCACGGTCAATCCTTCGATGCTGCCGCGATGTTGGCGTATCGTCAGCATGTCAAGCAAACCTTGGGTCGGATGATCATGAGGACCATCACCGGCGTTCAGAACACTGCATCCCAATTCACGAGCCAACAAGTGTGGCGTCCCGGGGGTACGATGACGAGTCACCACCCAGTCAACGCCCATCGCCTCGATCGTCTTGGCGGTGTCGACGAAGGTTTCGCCTTTGGCGACCGAAGACCCTGAACTGCTAAATTCAACGGTATCAGCGCCTAGTCGCTTCGCAGCCAATGAAAAACTGTTGCGAGTCCGTGTGCTGTTTTCAAAAAACAGGTTGGCGCAAGTCTTCCCGCTCAGAACAGAAATTTTGTGGCGACAACCACCCGTCGCGGCCTTCAATTGGTCAGCCACGTCTAGCAGGGCGAGAATTTCATCGCGGCTTAGGCTTTCCAAATCCAACAAATGCCGACGATTCCAGGCGGCGGGAACGGTGATTCCCAGAGTGGTTCTGAGAGTGGTTCCGAGTTGGGCTGCGTCAGTCATGGACAGAGAACGCTAGGGAGGGCGGCTTCGACAATCTTTCCGCGAGAGCCTATTCGATGAAGCTGAACGAATCAACGAGGGGAATCAAACCGGCGAACGATTTCTCAATGCAACAAACGCCAACAGGAACCATCCAATGATCCAGCTTAATCCGCCCAGTGGAGTGATCATGCCAAGCTTGGTTTGGCCGGTAACTACCAACAAATAGAGACTGCCGCTAAAGAGAACGATTCCAATCAGAAAAAGTCGAGCGACCCAGCGAAAAAGCTTCGAAGAATCCAGAGGCAAACCCGCAACGGTAAGCATCGCCACGGCGTGAATCAAATGATACCGAGCGCCGGTATCAAACTGTGACAATCGGCGCTTAATTAATTCCAGATCGCCACCATTTTGCGAGAGATGGCTTTCGAGCCCGTGCGCGCCGAAGGCACCGATCGCGACACCCAACCCGCCACAGATCGCAGCGGTGACGATCATGCGACGAGAAAACGGATCCATTGTTTTTTTCACGAATCTTTCGCCAGCAAATCTGCTACCGCTGTTAGCAATCGGTCCATCGCAAACGGCTTTTGCAGATAATCGCTGACCCCAAGTAATTCTGCGTAAGCCTTGTGACGACTGCCTTCATTGCCAGTAATCATGATGACCGGCAACGGCTGTTCGCGGATCCGTCGTAGCTTTTCTAAGACCAGAAAACCACTGCGTTTGGGCATCATCATGTCCAAAATCATCAGGTCCGGATCGTCTCGTTCAGCAAGAGCTAGGCCTTGATTTCCATCGCGAGCAATCGCGACTTCATAGCCTGCGTTTTCTAAAGCGTAGCCAACCGTGTCAACGATTTCTTGGTCGTCATCGACGATTAGAATTTTTTGCTTTTCCATATCTCAATCGACATTAACGGCAACGGTCGGCGATCCGACTTCAGTTGACCGAGTAATGCGAAGAAGGCGAATCCGCCGTGTTGGTGACTTGACTGGCACCAGGGATCACCGTTCGCATCACCCAATCGTTCAGATCTGATAATACCACGGTATCCATTTCGTCATCGCCTGGATACTGGCGAATTTCAACTTGGCTACCGATTGTCATTGCCATTTGGCAATCGTCATGAAGCTGTGACTGCGTGTATTGCTTGTTTTCTTTTGCCCACAGCCACAACATCGGCAAACGGCGTTGACGCAACGTTTTGAACTGCTTGATCGAGTTTCCGGGCATAGGACCACCGACCGATACGACCCCAGCAAAGCGGTTGGGCTCTTGCATGGCAATCCGCAGAGCCGCTGTTCCACCGCTGCCGTAACCGGCCAACACAATGCGATCACTGTGAACCGAAAACCGCTGCTGAGCATCCTTGATCGCAGACATTACGTTGTCGTGCGCGGCACCTTTCCCAGCTGAATTCTCCGCCCACTCGAAACGCAGACCATTTGCATCGGCTGCGCGACTACCGCGAACACCGACACCAACGAAATTTCGCACGCTGATATGCGGCATGACTTGATTGATCTGGTCTTCGTTACACCCATCGCTGTGAAGCCACACAATCAGCGGATACTTGTAGCTTGATTGGAAATTGAGCGGATAAAAGAATCGCTGACGCGACCGAACTCTTCGAGCCGCTGAATGAGTCAACGACGCATCCAATGCGAAATTGTCAACAAAGTGAGTTTCACAACGTTCGTTTTCACCAACAACGTCGTTTGAAAGCGTGTGATTGCCAGCGTTGCTCTTGCCGGAGAAAAAAGAGGGTTCAAAACGACTCATGGCACCGTCGAATCTGAAAGGCAAGGCGGAATCCGTCTCAGAAATTTCCTCCGCCTTTTCCATATCTGGCGTCGGACAGGCTGACGACGTTAACCGTGGTCAGCCTGCTAAAAACGTAGTCGGCATTCACTGCCAATGTCAACGTCAATGAAGTTCTTGTTTTCGCGAAACGGCAAACTGCCCGCAAAACCCGATGCAAATCTGACCGGGGCTTAGGTGTACGCTGAAACCGACCGGCTGAACCGTAACCGACCGGCATGGCCGTGGCGGCATCAACCACGGTCATGCTCGTGGTACGGCGGAAATTAGGCCGACAAGAGTCCATCCATTGTCTCTACCAAATCCTTGACCGCATTCACGCTGTGCTTGAACGCTGCGGTTTCGGTATCGGTCAGGCTCAATTCAATGATTTTTTCGACGCCACCGCTTCCCATGACGACTGGGACACCGACGTAAAATCCGCCGACTCCGTATTCCTTGTCGCAGTAAGCCGCAACGGGAATCACTCGTTTCTTATCTTTGACGACCGCTTCAACCATTTGGGCGCAAGCTGCTGCGGGTGCGTAATAGGCTGAGCCGGTTTTCAACAGGGCAACGATTTCAGCACCTCCCTTGCGAGTTCGTTCGACGATTTCATCGAGACGAGCAGTATCGATTAGTTGCGTGACAGGAATTCCGCCGACACTGGTGCAACTTGGGATCGGCACCATCGTATCGCCGTGTCCACCCATTAGCAGAGCACTGATGTCTTCGATGCTAACGCCAAGCTCCATTGCCAAAAATGCACGGTAACGAGCGGTATCGAGCACGCCAGCCTGCCCGATGACTCTTGCTTTGTCAAAACCGGTGACCTTCGCCATTTGCTGGACCATCGCGTCAAGCGGGTTGCTGACTACGATGACAACTGCATTAGGCGAAGTCGCTTTAATTTGCTCGCCAACACTGGTGATGATTTTTGCATTGGTGCCCAGCAAATCATCGCGGCTCATGCCTGGTTTACGCGGGATTCCAGCGGTGACAACGATCACGTCGCTGTCCTTAGCGTCGTCGTAGGACGTGGTGCCAACCAGATTTGAATCGTAGCCCATGATCGGCGACGCTTGCATCAAGTCAAGCGCCTTGCCCGCTGGCATGTCTTCCGTTTGTGGAATGTCCAACAAGACAATGTCACCCAATTCGGCAGCAGCACACCAATGAGCACAAGTGGCTCCCACGTTACCAGCCCCGATGATGGTGATTTTTGCACGCCGCATTTGTTTGCCTCGAATGATTTATAGCTGAGTGTTTTAGGTGAATGTTTCCGCAGTTTTCCAACCGCGACCGCCATCGTGGCGGGTTCCCCGGTCTGGTCAAGAGGACAGATCGATTTCCAGGACCGATTTGTCGCGTCGATCACGCCGGATTTTCGCATCCCCGGCAGTCGTCCAGCGATGCCACAAGAAAATCCCGAGCATCGAAATTCCAACCAAGCCTGCGGCGATCCAACCGATCGCGCTGACACCGAGCGGATCAGGGGATTCGCCTTCCAGATTTTTCAGGTTGGCGGCGATCAGAAGCGGACCGAACTGCCTTTCAGAGCCGAATTGCTTCGCGTAGTCGGTCTCGTAGCTCCACAACCGAAAAAAGAATCCCTCGACTTGAACGCTGACCCGAACGTCCGAAACGACGGCCTCACCCCCTTCGCGAACCCGAATCGCTGATTTCAAAAACTCGGGCAACTTTAGCATCACGATCGACACTGGATATCGATTTTCAAAAACAGCGGGCTCGCTTTCCGGATCTTTTTCCGATGGTTCGATTTTAACGATCACGTTCCCTAGATCGCCAAACGTATCAATCTGAAAATAGTGGTCACTTCCCAACTGCCGTTGTCGGCTTGCATCAGCCACGGCCACGCGAGTGACCTGAACGGTTTCAACAGGAACCGTGACGAATCTTGCAACCAGAGAATTCGGATCGCTTAGTAAATCAATAGGTTTGGCCAAAGTGGACTGCGGCCAAGGTGGCGATTGGGCCGCCGCCAACATCATTGAATAAAATAGCTCGGTATCGGCGGAACTAAGCGGTCTGCGATCTCGAGTGTTCAGGCCTGGCAACTCGGCGATATCGACATCGCGATCGGCCAACCATTGCCAGCTGGCGTTGGCCGCATCACGTGGATGCCAGGTCATCCTGGACGCAACGACCGCTATGGTGTTTCCATTTTCGTCGCTCGGCAGTGCACCCCGATCCGTCAACAACATGCCCACTACCTTTAGAAGATCGCCCGGCGTGCAACTTGTCGGCACCGATTCGGCAATAACATCAATGGGGTTGGCATTACCAACGTCAATCTTGATCACGGCAATCGAAGCGAGTTCGAGCAGACCTTCAAGAGTGCTTGGAATGGCATAGGATTTGGCGTCGACAAAGACGCCTTCAAATTGAACTGCGTCACCCACCACGCTGTCTCTCGCAGAACCATCTTTTACACCGACAGGTTTCCGACTGACAAACGATTCGGGACTCACTTTCCCAACTCGGTACAACAACTTTGCCGCTTCGCTAAGGGACTGCTCATTCTGGATCGGGAAGACTTGTGCGATACGTTGGGCATCGAAACCGGCGACCAAATCGATCGCAGAATCAGCAAGCGATGCCGATGCGATGCAGCAAAAGACAACCACGCACAAGATTCTCGCGATGAGTGGGCGCGATCCAAATTGATTCATAATGGATTGACTATTCATGGTTTGGTTTTACCAACGAATCTTCCATGCCGGGCGGGACGACCAATACATCCGCATCCCGTTGGCGTCGGGTCAGGCGAGTGCGTTTAGCCGAAACTGCGGTACGCCACACGACCAAGCACGCCAAAATTGCTCCCGCACAAATCGCACCAGCAATGACGAAAAAGGGGCGAACACCACCGACCTGGTTTATTGCTGCGGGTTCACCTTGCGGTGCAAAAGCTGCGAATTCCGGTTGCCAAAGTCTTCCCACGACCACCGGTGCTAAGTCTGCACCAACGGATGACTGATAGGCAAGTCGCTTAAAGAAAGTCCCATCGACGACCACGCGTGGAGCACCGTTATCGGGTTCGCCTTCTTTGAATCGCATAAGGTTTTCAGGTACAGAAGCGACCAGAGCCACGACTGGGCGATCAGCACCACTGGAAGGTCGAATCCATAGCTGCCAATAGTCTGGTAATGGATCATCCTTGGTGGCACCTTCAAGGATCATTTCGACACGGGCGACTTTGCCTTGGATCCGAACCCGTTGACCGCGAAAAACTTCGGGCTGCTGCAACAGTGGCAAAGCACCCACGATCGCGGCGGGACGCAAATCAACATTCGTAGCGGTTTGCTGAGTCATCAACAATCGCAATCGCAACGCATCACGATCACCGCTTCGCCAGACAGCTCCGTCGACGACTCGCTTTTCAGCCTCGGCGATCAAACAGCTGATCAGCAACCTCGCCAGTCGTTTCGGCGGAACCGCAGCGGAATTGATCGGAATCAGGCCCAGCGTTTCCTGCAACGAAGAATCCAGTTCATTGTTTTGCAATCGATCCAAAGTGCGAATCAAGGATCGCGCCAAACTGACTTGTTTGTCCGCAGAAAGCGATGTCACATGTTGGGCCACTTGCTGCCGAGCTTCTTGTGGAATTTCGACTTTAGCTTCGCTGGTGTTGGAAGCAGCAAGCTTGGAGCTTGCTGGATCAGATGTCGGCGAATCAAAAAATGGCTGATAAAATTCGGGCTGTGCCGCCGCGTTCATGACGACCATTACCAAAACGAGCGCCAAGATCATGCGAATGACTTGTCGACGTTGGTTTCCAACCCAGCTGCTTTTGCTAAGCCGCCCAGACCTCCCCCCCGCTTCGGTCCGGTCCTTTCGCGATGCGTAAAAGTTACTGTCGTTAAATTGAGAAGGGATGCGCACGTGTGGTGACTTTTGATGGGACGAAACACGGGATTCATCAACAGATCGCTTGAAGGGTGACATCCCCCACTCTAACCTTAGGAGACAGAGCAAATCGGTTTTTAACTTTGGAGTATTCGCCATTGTCGCTCGGCTCTCCGAGACAATAGCGGTGTCGGGTTCGGAGAGCCAAGCGACATTGCCCAGCTTGAAAAGCTGAGTTGCCCTGCCTTAAGAGAGCTACCGATTAATTTTCGTAGCGATGCTCTCCTATGGCTTCGGTTGCGACCGTAGCGAAAGACTTAGCGACTTTCCCTACGAAAATCTCTGGAAATGATCAGCTGCCTTCAATGATAACGGTCGACGCCCATGCATAGCACCCTGATTCGTTTGACGATCAGCTTCTGTATTGTTGTCGCATTGCATCGAACCGATGTTCATGCTGCGGGCGAACCAGCGGATGCATTCTTAAAGCAGCTGCGTGCTTCCAAGTATTTCGAGATGGCTGATAAATACCTGGATCGACTCGATCAGTATCCTGGCGTGCCCGCAGACTTCATCAAATCGCTGGACCTGGAACGAGCGCAAACGTTCATCGACGCCGCCTCGGCAACCCGCAACTCAAAAACTCAAGACAAGTATTTCAGGAAAGCAGAAGAGTCACTTCAGAGATTTCTGAAAACGGGGACTTCGTCAAGACAATCCGAGGCACAACTGCGATTGGGCAAGATCCAAATGGTCAGAGCCGCCCAATTAATGAGCGTGGAACCGTCAAAAGAGAAACGCCAAGCCGCACGGGAATCGTACGTGCGAGCATCGGCAACGTTCGAGTCAGTCGTCGAAACCTTGCGAGAAAAACTGAAGGAAATGCGTGGGGCCAAAATTGATGCCAAGAACAATCCCGAAAAGGCTGCACTGAGAGACCAACACAAAGCAGAATTCCTCGAAGCAATGATGCGGGCTGGCGAAGCGTTTCGTTACGCGGCATCGACGTACGACAATCCAGGCAAACAAGCGAAGCCGCTGCTCGAAAAGTCGCTGGTGCGACTTACCGACCTGAGCGAAAAGTACGATGGTTACATGCAAGGCGCGCTGGCATTGCTTTCCCGCGGCCTTGTCGAAGAAGAACTCGGCAAACGGGATCAAGCACTCGATAGCTTTACCCGAATGATAGAAGCGGTGGATGCACCGGAGCTTCGTGATGCTAAGACACAAGCTACCAGCGGGCTGATCCGCTTGGCCTTGTCTGACAAACCAACCCGGTATCAAGAAGCAATTGATCGTGGCGCACCAGTGCTGAAAAACTTGCGTCCCAATGAACGTCGCTCGGCTTCGGCGGCAGAATTGCAATTGCAACTGGCCAAAGCCTACCTAGCGAAATCGAAAGACAAGAAAAACCAGAAACCCGCCGATATCAAACGCTCTGAAACCGAAGCACGAACGTTGCTGTTGGCCGCATCCAAGGTTCCTGGATCACATGCGCAAGAAGTCACAAAGACATTAGCGTCGATTGGTATCGACAAGACCGAGGTCGTTCCGCCGGTGCCCGTTTCATCGGAGTCAAATACGTTCGAGGAAGCGTTGCAAAAATCGCAACAGCTTTACCAGGCCTCCGAACAGCTAAACCGATCCATCGCCGCGATCAAGAAACAGAAGGACAGTAAACAGAAAGAAGAACTGGAAAAGCAACTTGGCCAAACGCGAACGATGGCAATCGAAACGTTGCGGGTTGGCCTTGGCATGGTCACCCAGCGATCGGAAGACAACTTGGTCAATCAAGCCAGACAATTGCTTGCGTATCTTCTTTATCAAAGCGAGCGTTACCGCGAGTCATCGGTTGTCGGCAATTTCCTAGCCAGAAATGCTCCCGCGTCAGAGATGGGACTGCGTGGCGGCTTGTTGTCACTGAATTCACTTCAATCTTTGCTGCGAGATACCCCAGATGCGACTGCCTTAATTGACCAACTGAAAACGCTTGGTGACTATCTTTCCAAAACGTGGCCTGACGATCCACAAGCCTCCGCTGCCAAAAATGTTTTAGTCGGATTGGCTCTTGAGTCAGAAAACTGGGACGAGGCTAGACGGTTGATCGGTGAACTGGCCAACGACACCAGCAGATCGCAATCACGAACGTTGCTTGGGCAATTTTTATGGGCAGAAGCGATCAAGAAAATACGAGCGGAAGAACCCGATCAGGCCACGGCGCTGATGAAGGAAGCGAGGGAGGATTTGAGGGCGGGATTGGACGGCATTCAAGGTGCGCTGGCTGACCAGCGTGCCATGAAAGCCTCGCTCGTGCTAACCAAGATCCTGCTTCGCTTGGATCAAGTCAGTGAAGCGGCTCGAACATTAAAGCATCCCGTTTACGGTGCATCGACGCTGTATCCAAAATTTGGCAATTCGGATTCATCATTCGCCAGCGATCTACACGGTACCGAATTGCAGATCATCGTCGCGGAGATGACTGACGATGGCGTGGACATGGATGCGTCGCTTAAGCGGGCTGGCCAGACGATGGACAAGCTGCGGGCAAGTGTTACGGGCGAAGGTGCGGACAAGAAATTGGCTGCGATCTATTTGCGATTAGCGAGAAACATTCGCGATCAGTTAAACGTTGCGACGCCGGTCAAAAAGAAGAAGCTCACCCAAGCGTTTCGTGTTTTCCTGGAACGAGTTTCGGCAACCACCAAAGACGAAGCGACGCTGCAGTGGATTGGACAAACGTTGATGGAGTTATCCGAATCCTCCATGCAGCCGGGCCGAATCAAGGCTACAGGCCAATCAGCGGAGCTATTAAAAACCGCAGCGGAAACGTTTGAACGTTTGTCGGATGAAAAAAAGAAGTCGCCCATTGTCAGCTACCAAATTGGTCGAGTCCAACGACTGCTCGGCAAATACGGCGATGCGATTAACACCTTTCTGTCGCTGCTGAAGACCAAAGAAACCATGATCGACGCTCAGGTTGAAGCAGCGCTCGCTTACGAGCAGTGGGCGCAAACATTACCACCGAAGTTTGCCGCCAAGTCGTACAGCAAGGCGATCGGGGGCGCGAAGCCGCAGGGAGGTAAGAACGTTATCTGGGGTTGGGGCAAAATTAGCCAGCTAACCAGCCGCAATGCCCAAAACCGAGCAACCTTCTTTGACGCACGATACCATTTGGCACTGTCACGTTATCAATGGGGTAAATCAGCAAAGGACAAAGATCTGATTCGTCGATCTTCCAGTGACATTACCAAGGTCGCTGCGTTATATCCCGAGTTGGGTGGACCGGCTCAATTGCGAAAGTTCGATACATTGCTCAAGCAGATTCAAAAAGACTTAGGTGAGCGTCCGACGGGGCTCGACAAATGAATTCACAGCTTTCACCCTGCACTACCCGTCAGAACCCTGGCAGGATCTGCTACGGATGGCCTTTGGTCTGCCGCCTTCTTCGTAAAAAATCCTCCTTTGAACCCAAGTCTTTGATGATCTTTTCGCCTCGTACAAAACGCATCGCGTGGTCCGCCGTTCAGTGCATGTTCCTTGTTGCGTTTGTTTTGGGATCAGGCATCTTTGGTGCCGGAACTGCATCGGCGGTTGATCGTTTGTACGAAAAGACCGGAGGTAACGTCACCGGGGAAGTGACCGCGACGAACAAGAAGGGGGTTCAACTCAAAAAAGGCGGTAGCAATAAGACCTACTTGTCGGGCGATATTCTGAAAATCCTTTTCGAAGGTGATCCATCCGGTCTTACCAAGGGCCGCGAATTTGCTCTCGATGGTCAATACGATCAGGCGCTCGAAGAGTTCAAAAAGGTTGACGCCGACGACATCAAACGAGAGGTCATCAAGGCCGACTGGGTTTTCTACACCGCAATGTGCCAAGCCAAATTGGCGCTCGCGGGCAAAGGTGCGAAGGACGCGGCGGCAACGGCAATGGTTTCTTTTGCCGGTAAATTCCGCGATTCCTGGCATATCTTTGATGCAGCCAAATTACTTGGCGACTTGGCACTAGCGCTCAACAAGCCCGAGAATGCGATGACGTACTATAAGCTGCTTTCACAGTCGCAATCGCCCGACACCAAAGTTGAATCGGTTTACCTGCAAGGTCGCGTGAATTTGATTGACGGTGACGACGAAGCAGCCCTTGAAAAGTTCGAGAAAATCATTGGCATTGCTGCGGGTACGACAGCAATCGCTCGTATTCAAACACTGGCCAAGGCTGGCAAGGCGGTTGCATTAACGAAGTCCGGTAAGTCGGCCGAAGGACTCAAGCTTGTCAAGGAATTGATTTCTGAACTAAATCCAGACGACATTGAAATGGCCGCACGGATTTACAACGCCCAAGGCGCTAGTTACGAAGCAAGCGGTGACAGCGAGGGTGCGATTTTGGCTTACCTCCACACCCATTTAATGTTCTCATCACAACCAGATGCTCACGCAGAGGCCCTGCTGCGATTAATTGAATTATGGCCGCAAGTCGGGCAGCCTGCGCGAGCAGCCGAGGCTCGTGGCGAATTGCAACAACGTTATCCCGGCGTCAAATAGATACAACGAAACTGAAAATACTTTAAACTAGCGGTTGGACCTTTTAACCGCCCTCGTCTCTCCTACTCGCAAGAGCCCATTTGATGATCTTCGCTCGCGGCCCGCTGACCAAGATTCTTCACGTCAGCGTTATTTTCGTCGCCCTGATGACCTGCTTCTCATCGCTTTCCATTGCCCGCGCGCAAGACGACGATGCGATGGCAGAATTCGCTGACGATCCAATTCCCGAAGCAGCAGACAATCCCGTCGCGGACGCGGAAGACGAGAACGCGGACGCAGGCAATGCTGCCGGAACAGCGGCACCTGCGAAAAAGGAAAACATGCTGACTTGGGTAATCAACTCGCTCGGCTACGGTTACCTGTTCATCTTCTTGGCACTTTCGGTCACGTTAGTAGCGCTGTTTGTGACCAACATGCTGGCAGCTCGCCGAGATACACTTTGTCCGCAGGAGCTAGTGGACCAATTCGAAGAACGGCTTAACGAAAAAGATTTCCAAGGTGCCTACGACCTCGCCAGAACGGATGAATCGGTGCTGGGTCAGGTTCTTTCCGCAGGGCTGGCAAAACTTTCGCGTGGATACAACAAAGCGCTCGAAGGAATGCAAGAAGTTGGCGAAGAAGAGAGCATGAAATTGGAACACCGTTTGTCCTACATGGCGTTGATAGGGAACCTTTCGCCGATGATTGGTTTGTTTGGGACCGTGCAAGGGATGATCGCCTCGTTCCAGGTCATTGCGACCGGCGGATCGACGCCAAAGCCGTCTGATTTGGCTGCCGGTATTTCGACCGCGTTGTTCACAACGCTAGTCGGTTTGGCCGTCGCTATTCCCGCAATTGCCGCTTACAACATTTTACGAAACCGTGTGTCCCGCTTGCTGCTAGAAGTCGGCGTCACCAGCGAAGATTTAATGAGTCGGTTTGAAGATGTCCAACCCAAAGCGGCCAAGAAGTAATGCGTGTCAAACAAAACAAGCCGGACATGCACGAAGGCGACATGACGCCGATGATCGACATGACGTTTCAGCTCATTGCTTTTTTCATGGTGCTGATTAACTTCGCGCAAACCGAAGCAAACGATCACGTCAAACTGCCCAGCAGCCAATTGGTAAAGCCTCCCGAAGTCGCATTGGAATTTCCAATCGTGCTGCATGTGGGGATCGACGGAGCAATCTATTTGGGCGGCGACGATTACACGCCCGAGACATTGGTGGTGGGATTGCGACAGGAATTAAGCGTCATTAAAGCGGAAGGCAAAACCGCTGCGGATGCCAACGTAGTCATCCGCGCCCACAAAGACGCAGCGGCTGGCGATGTCCAAGAGGTGATTCGGGTTGCCCAAGAGCAGAAGCTTGAGAACTTCGCGTTACGGGTGAAAGAGGATCGATCATGAAGATTCGCAATCACCAAGATGCCGAGGGCAGCGAGCTGAATATGACCAGCATGATTGACATCGTCTTTCTGCTGCTGATCTTCTTTGTGATGACGTTCAAGATCGTCGAGATGGAAGGCGACTTTAGTGTTCGCATGCCCTTGGCGGGCGGCGGAACCCCATCAGACATCACCGATTTGCCGCTGAAATTAAGACTAAGAGCCGACGAAAACGGCAAACTCACCTCGATGGCGATGAACGAAATCAACCTAGGAACCGACTTCGACAAGCTGCGAGGACAAGTCGTTTCACTGATCGGTTCAACCACCCCCGGCGACGCAGACGACGGCCCCGAACTTGAAATTGATACTGACTACAACCTGCGGTACGCCTACGTCATCGAAGCCATCACCGCCGTATCTGGCTACAAAGACGGCGACCAAGTCGTCAAGTTGATCGAAAAGATCAAATTCGCCAAGCCACGGCGATAGCGGTTTAAGCTGCATGACTGACCGTTACCCAATTATTGATTGGTTTCCTTGAATGCGTTTTTTGTTCATTGCCTCGGGGCCTCAGGTTCCCTCGACCCGGTTCCGAATCGCAGCTTATTTGGAACCGCTTCGGCTCGCAGGCCATCAATGTGATGTCATGCACAGCTTCCCATCGAAGTACGAATCTTTTCGATTTCTTGGTTGGCGGCTTAGTCAGCGACTAAAGCGTTGCGTGCGTCATTGGCATGCCTTTTTAGCCAAGCACCGTCCCTACGACGCGATCATGATCGAACGTGAAGTGTTTGACGACGATACCGTTGACTTAGAAAAGAAATTCAGAGCTGCAACCGATCGATTGATACTAGACGTTGACGACGGCGTCTTTCTAAGGCACCCGGACAAGTTCCAAACGATTGCCAAGCTTTGTGACAAGATCGTTGTGGGGAATGAATACCTGTCGGAGTATATGGATCCCATTGGCGGTGACATTACCGTCATCCCCACATGCGTCCGTATGTCCAATTATCCGCCGCGTTCTCAAACTCGTAAAATTGAGAAACCGACCGTGGGATGGATGGGAACAACTCACAATGTCCCTTTTCTGGAGGTCGCTGCACCTGCACTTCGGCGGATCGCAGCAGAAACTCCTTACCGGTTGTTAATCGTATCGGCGACTGACCAACGTTTGTCTGAAGTAGATTTGACAGGTGTAGATGTTGAATTTCGCACATGGCATCCCAATAGCGAGATCAGCGACTTACACGAAATGGATATTGGCCTGATGCCGCTTCCAAAGGACCAACCATGGATGAAATACAAATGCGGCCTGAAACTTTTGCAATACTTGGGCGTCGGGACGCCTGGTATCGCTACGCCAATCGGTGTCAACTCTCAAATCATCGGTAGTGGTTTAGTGGGGCGACTGGCTAATAGCGACGACCAATGGTACGAAGCTCTCAAGGAGCTTCTAGGTTCCCCCGAAACCCGACATGCTTTGGGGCAAGCCGGGCGAAAGCTAGTGACTGAGCGGTACAGTATTGAAGCCAACTGGCGTACCCTTGAAAATGTCCTGATGGGATAGTCTAAATGCCGAGCCTAAGCAAATAGCCCCGGCGATGGATCCAATGGTCACAAAGTGATACTGCTACTCGATAACCAAGACTCTTTTGTTCACAACCTTGCTCGTTATTTCCGGCGACTAGGGCTGGAGACCTTGGTAGTGCGTAGCGACGCAATTGATCTGGAAAGATGTTGCCAACTGTCCCCCGATGCGATCGTGATTTCGCCGGGGCCCAGGCGACCTGAGCATGCGGGTTGTAGCCTGGACGTTCTGCGTCATTTCAACTCTGGTGTTCCGATGCTAGGCGTTTGTTTGGGGCACCAAGCGATCGCCGTCGCCTTCGGTGGACGTGTGATCCCGTGCGAGCCCGTTCACGGAATGGCCAGCCAGATCACTCATGATGGGCAAGGTGTATTTG
Organism: uncultured Rhodopirellula sp.; assembly: GCA_964449225.1. Taxonomy (GTDB): domain Bacteria; phylum Planctomycetota; class Planctomycetia; order Pirellulales; family Pirellulaceae; genus Rubripirellula. The sequence goes on along the minus strand of CAYVAN010000073.1, from coordinate 2,409 downwards.
CGAACTGTCCTGCAATCATGGATGTCGGCAGGTACCATTCGCTGGCGATTGATCCCGTATCAGTTCCAGATGAATTGATCGTTACAGCGTCCGATGAAAATGGATTGATCATGGGCGTTCGGCATCGCAGCAGACCTATCTTTGGAGTTCAGTTTCATCCCGAATCGATCCTTTCATCCCAGGGTGAAAAGATCGTAGAGAACTTTGCTGCGATCACCGCAACCTTCCATTCAAAAGCCGCATCGTGATTCTTGAATCAATCGTCACCAGTATCGATGGCGACCACAACGTTAACATTGCGCCGATGGGTCCAACCGTCCAGGGCGATGGTGCCGGTGATTCGATCACCCAGATCACGTTGCGTCCGTTTCTATCGTCGACGACGTATGCAAACCTTAAACCTGGCAACCATGCCAATAGCGGCAAGGCGGTGGTGCATGTCACCGATGATGTGATGTTATTTGCTCGCGGCGCAAGCGGTGACATCACGGCTAATCAAGCAATCAAGTTGGTCACGGAATTGGGCTATCCCGGATACCGTCGCCTGCTTGACTGCCACCGCTGGTTCGCTGTTCAGGCCGATCAATTCACCGAGGACAATTTGCGAGCCACCATCAAGTGCAGAATCATTGACACCGGAATAGTCCGGCCATTCTTTGGATTTAATCGAGCCAAGCACGCCGTAATCGAAGCAGCCATTCTGGCCACACGCACTCATTTAATCTCTGCTGAGATGATCGATCAAGAACTACATCGATTACGTCCGATGGTCGACAAGACTTGCGGTCCTTCAGAACGAGAGGCATTTGATTTCTTGGTCCGAACCATTGGGCAGCGATTGAATTCTGCAAGGGTTGATTCTGGGCGAGGCAAATCAGAACAGACCGCTGATAATGAGTGACTACAAGCACGGTGAAATCACCGTTACGACCGGATCACGACTGCATTTTGGTTTGATGCAGACCGGCCCGCCTTTTGGTGGCTTGGGCGTGATGATTGATCAGCCGCAGAATGTAGTCGCCATCAAGCCTTCGGACCATTGGCAATGCGACTGCGGGTTTGCTGATCGTATCCTGCCAATCGCTCAGCGTTTGATGCAGTATTGCGGCACTGATGAACTGCCCCGTTGCAACGTGCAGATTCAACAAGGATTGATATCGCATTGTGGCCTGGGCAGCGGAACCCAACTGTCGCTGGCAATCGCTGAAGGATTGTGCAGATTCTTGGGCACCGAAGTTCCACCATTGGAAATTGCCACCGCGATCGCCAACCGTGGAAAACGATCGGCTGTTGGAGTCCATGGTTTTTTTAACGGAGGCTTGATCTTCGAGTCGCCAGCATCGCGAATCCAATCGCCCGATCAAAAGGTGCCCGATCAAAAGTTCTCTGATCAAAAGTTCTCTGATCAAAAGTTTTCTGAACAGAAGCTAAATCCTGTAACGCAAAGGATCGAACTTCCCCAGTCTTGGCGGATTGCATTTTTGATGCCGCTGAACAACGATCAAGCTGCAAAGAATCAGTCCATTAGCGGCGATGATGAGGCTGAGTATTTTTCACAACTGGGGAACGAAGAGTCGCGACAGATAAGGCAACTGAGTCGAACCATCACCGACCGCATCTTACCGGCCGCTAACGCATCTGATTTCAAAGCGTTCTGCCGTGCGGTCGCCGACTACAACCAGCAAAGCGGAATGCTGTTCGCCGATGTCCAAGGGGGGCCTTACAACGGGACCGAAGTGACAACCTTAATCCAGACACTGCAAAATCTAGGCTTGGAGGGCATTGGACAGAGCAGTTGGGGGCCGGGAGTGTTTGCGTGGTTTGATTCGCAAAAATCATTAAACGAATTCAAAATAGAATCGCAGCCTCATCGCTATCGAATCATAGCCACGGCACGCGTGAAAAATTCAGGGCGTGATGTAGTCGATCGGGGGTAAAACGAAGAGCTAGCGGTGATCGCTTTTTCCCGTCGTTTTTTCACCATTGGTCAAGTCACCATTGGTCAAGTCACCATTTGTCGTGTCACCGTTTGTCGTGTCACCGTTTATTGGCGAGCCAACCGATGGCAGAAAGGACCATGCAAACAGTAACGCTGCTGCGGCGAGGTAGCCGCAAACAAACTCTAGCACCATCCCTCGCTTACCCGCATCAAGCACCAGGTTGCCCCAGCTTTCGGGGCCGAAAGGAATGAACAGGCGGTTACCGGCAAGCGGTGAGTGCATGATCCCAAAAAGTGTCAGCACTGCGGCTAACAGAAAAATCTTTGCAGCCAACACAAGCTTGCGATCAATGCAAGACGCCAAGGCCCAAGCCCACAGCAGGCTGGTTAGGATGAATCCGCTGCTCAACATGCCAAGCGTGCGAAGATTATCACGCAGCCCTTCATCGGCTAAGGTGTCGATACTGATC
>CAYVAN010000072.1:16765-20810 GCA_964449225.1 uncultured Rhodopirellula sp. | reverse complement strand
TTGGACGCTGTCCTTGGCGGGCGCGATCGGTTGCGGGCTGGTGATGTTATTGATTGATTGGCGATGGGCAATCGTTGCCGCAGTCATGGTGGCGGCGCTGCACAGCTATCTTTCTCGCACGGACCTGAACCCCGATTGGGGAAACCTAAACAGCGGCTTGCTGTTCGAGCGAACTCGTCGCAATTTGTTGAAGCTGGAAGACGAACTTTATCATCCCAAAAATTGGCGTCCGTTCATCCTGGCGCTTAGCGGCACTGGGTTCAGCCGGCCACACTTGGTCGTTTTCGGCAGCTGGCTAACATACAAAACTGGGGTTTTTACCCTTGGGCAAGTGATCCCCGGCGATCTTGGTGATCATCAGGTTCGCCGTGATTCGCAAGAAAAAATCTTGCACGCGATGATCAAAGAACAGAGCTTAAAAGCGTTTCCAGCGGTGGTTGTCGCAAAAGACTACGTCGCGGGCGTGGAAGCCCTGGTTCAATGCCAAGGACTCGGTCGGCTGCGTCCCAACACGGTCTTGCTGGGATGCCCGTTGACGGTGGATCGCATGCGAATCTTTGGCGGATTGCTACGCAATATCGAGGGACTCGGTCGCAGCGTCGTGGTGCTGCGGCGAGTGGACCAGCCCGATCATCAGTGGTCGATACCGCGTGGGACGATCGACGTGTGGTGGCGTGGCCGCGACAACGGCGAATTGATGGTGTTGCTGGCGCACTTGATTTTGGACCACCCCCAGTGGCGTCATCACACGCTGCGGTTATTGCGAGTGGTCGATCGGGCCGATGGAATCGACGAAGTTGAAAGTCATCTGCAAGGACTGCTACAAGAAGCTCGGATTTCGGGAAAAACTAAAGTCGTCGTTTCTTCTGATCCGGCGTCCGCGATTCAGACGACCAGCCGCGACGCTGCTTTCGTATTTCTGGGCATGGAACCACCGCAAGCCGGGCAAGAAGATGAATTTTTCTACCGGACTGAAGCTTTGGTGGGGAATCTGCCGAGAGTTGCATTGGTACGCAGCGCTGGCGGGATGAGATTGGAAAGCTAGAGAGATCATGGCACACGAAAAACTAGAAGTTTCACCTGGTCCAACCGAGCGGAGCGTGAAGACCGTTGAAGGTGAAATCAAACAGGTACCCGCCAACTGGGATCTTTTGCCACCCGGCGATGCTGGATTAACGCGACGGTTGAAATCGCTGGGCCCATCTTGGACGGTGAAAGAAAAGAAGGGCAGGCGGAGTTTTTCAAAGGGTGTTTGGGCACCGGCGGACTTGATCGCCTCCGCCAAATCATCAGTCGCTACGGATCGAAGCAAACCCGAATACGCCAAACGCAAAGCCGCGGACGCGAACCGAAGAGAAAAAAAACAAGCCGCCTACGTCGAAGACTTTCATGGCGCAGTGTGCAACTTTTTGCGATTCGATAGCGCCCACGAAGACCTAGCTTTCAAATTGGCGACCGCGGTGACCCAACACGCCACTCCCGTTGGCAGCGGCACGGTTGCGCGAACCGAACGGATTCCGATCGAACGTCGTGCTGAATCGGCGGTGATCGCATGGATGCGCCATCAAACAACCGCCTACGATCACATGAAAATTGCTCGCGTGAAGGGAAAACGACGCGAGGTCCGCCGAATGCTGGCCGAAGAATCCAGAAAGCTGCTGCAAAAGTATCGCCGCGGCTTAAAAGTGGATGAAGCGAGCTGCCCACTGAGCAAAGCGATCGCAGAAAAAGCGTAGGACAATTGTCCCAATTGTCTTTCCAACAACATACACCGCCGGTGGATCAATTTCTGCTGAGTCAATTGCCCGCCAAATCATTTTTCCACTTTGGAGGGTCCGCCATTGGCGCTCGGCTCTCCGCGCCTAACGCGCTGGCGGCGCGGGGAGCCGAGCGACATCGTCTCGTTTGAAAAAGTGATTTGCCCTGGGTCAATTGAGGACAATTGACCTACAAATCCAACTCCCATTGGGATTGCGTTGGCCTGTCAAAATGGGGTATTTACCCTGCGGTGATACAGTTTTCCAGCATTCCTTATGCGAAAACGGCAGGACCGATCGATGGTGACACGGATGTCAGCTTCTTTCAAATCAGCAGCGATGGCGGCATTCATGCTTGTCTCGGCTGCTTCTGCGCGAATCGATCGCACATACGCGCAAGAAGCTTCAAGTCAGAAGCTATCCGAGATCAACGCAGCGTTGGTCGAAGGCCGATTGCAGGATGCCGCAAACGCAGCTCGGCGTTTCGATTCGGCACCAACGGAAGCTTCAGTTCGGTCTCTCGCCAGACTTGCGAACTCGTTTAACAAGCGTGGTGAACTGCCGACCGCTGCTGAATTTTTCAGCCTGGCGATTGAGCACCACGACCGGATAGCCACCGGCTTGGACGACACGGATCTTTTGTTACCCCTTCACTTAGCCGCGATCAGCGTTTTTGTAAAAAACAAAGACAATGATCGGGTTGTAGATTCGTTAAAGACAGTCGCCAAATCATCACATCAGTTGCGAGAAAACCAACGAGTCGCCGTAACTCGGATCGCCTTTCAAATAGGCCGTGATTCGCTATCCGCTGGCAAGGTTTCTTTGGCAAAAGACGCCTACCGTGTTGCAGAAGAACTGTGTGAGGAAAGCGAGATTCCCACCGCAAAACTAGGCCAAGCTTGGTCGGCTGTCATTGATGGCAGCGACCCTATGGCGGCAGCAGAATCGCTTGGTGAATTCGTTGATCAATATCCAAACCATCCTGACGCAGCGCAGGCGACCGTGGTCTGCGCTCGTTGTTTGCGTCAAGCGGGCCACGACGACGATGCGGATCGAATCCTCGCTGACCTCATTGTTCAATTTCCCGATTCAACCTCAGCTGCCGAAGTTGCAATCACCTACGCCCAGCAGGCTGCCGAAGAACTACCTGATTTCGTTCGCCGATGGCTGGTCGACCAACCCGAACAAAACAAACACTTGCGGTGGTCAGCACAGGTCACAGGGCTAGCCCTCCGCGTCGCCAGCCACGAAGGACGCGTCGATACTGCGATGACGCTGACTCGCCATCTGGCGAAAGCCGACAACACCGGTCAAATCGTTGCTGATTTACTGGACCGGATGCCAGCGGACCATACCGAACCGCTTTCCGCCTACCTGATCTCACCGCCTGCCGGATCCGACGTCACCGAAGCGGCTCGTGAAGCCGCGGCTCGTTGGGCTGGCCGAAATCAAAGATGGAACATGCTGGCCATGGCCGCTGGAACCGAATCAATCGATCGACTTTCCGCCGGTCGCACTGTCGCAGTCGAACGTCTGTTTGCAGAAGCATTGATGCAAACCGGCAAGACATCGGATGCGGCCCGATGGTGGAATTACCTGGTCGATCAACGAAATTCGACCGACTTCGCGACTCTATTGCGGTGCGCCGAGTCCGAGATTGCGACGGGAAACGACACTGAATTGGCCGGTCAGCGGATTGCGTTGGCACGAGCCGCGGTAGCACAAAGCGGCACCATGTCCACCACTTTGGTGGATCTGCTTGAAGCAGAGCTGGCGATTCGCAAAAGCAGATTTGATGAGGCCCGATCGCTGTTGGAAAACGTGGTTCGCGGGATTGAAATTGATGGCGAACTAAGAGGCCGAGCCCAGTGGTTGATCGGCGAAACACGATACTTGCAACAACAATTTGCCGAGGCGATTGACGCCTACCGAAGCGTCGAAGGCGTGGCTCCGGAAAGTTCCTGGGTGGCCGCATCAATGGTTCAAGCGGGCAAATCTTTTGAACAATTGGGGCGGACACGCGAAGCAGCCGTCTGTTATGGAAACTTACTGGCACGTTTCGCCGATTCACCCCACGCCGATTCTGCTCGCCGCCGCATGGCCGCGATCTCCCCAAGCCAACAACCTTCTTCTTCGCGGTCGATTCGACGATGAACCCATTGGAATCACCTAATCAAACCGTTCGCAACAGAACCGATCGTAGCGAGAACCATCGTCTACCCGATCGCCACGCAAAGCGCATTTCGATGATGCCATTGGCAACACGAATGTTTGCGCTCGCAGTGCTC
>CAYVAN010000072.1:0-16736 GCA_964449225.1 uncultured Rhodopirellula sp. | reverse complement strand
GCGTGGGGTCGCTTGCATTGATGACAACCATGCAATCGGCACAGGGCCAATTTCAGAACAATCAATTCAATCCGAATCAAAGTTTTGGTAACCAAAACCTTGGTAATCAAAACCTTGGTAATCGGGGCTACGGCAATTCAGCTCAACAAAATCGCGGTGACTTAAGAATCGCACAGCAATCGGGAATCCCCTCCATCCCCTCCGCAGCCCAGATAACCCCTGAATCAGCAGAAGTAGAAAGCAACCAATCCGAGGAAGCTGGATTCCAGATGCCAGCGATCATTCAAAAGATCGTCCAAGGGGGTTGGTTGATGATCCCTTTGGGCATTTGTTCGTTGATCGTGTTGACGCTTTCCTTTGAACGGATGATTGCGCTTCGTCGAAGTCGCGTGATTCCTCGTCCCTTTGTTCGGCGATTCACGGAATGCGTCGAAGACGGCCAGCTTAGTTACGACGAAGCGACAGCGATTTGCGAAGAGTTTGACTGCCCGGTCGCCGAAGTCTTTCAAGCCGCAGTCCGCCGTTGGGGACGACCGATGTTTGAAGTCGAACAAGCGGTCATGGATGCGGGGGACCGTGTCGCCGATGGACTGAAACGGTTTCTCAGAGTCTTCCACGCGATTAGCAACGTTGCGCCGTTGCTTGGATTGCTGGGGACCGTACTGGGGATGATCGAAGCATTCGATGTCATCAGCAGCCAGGAATCGATGGGGCGACCAGAAATGTTAGCGTCCGGAATCAGCATGGCGCTGATCACCACCGCTGGCGGCCTAGCCGTCGCAATTCCTGCCTACTTGGCTTACATGTATTTCAGCAGCAAGTCAGACCGGTATCTGGGTGAAATTGACAAGCTTTGCCAAAAGGTCGTGGACTGCATTTCCGCCGAAGGTCTCGAAGGCACCGGCAATCGTCGACAAAAGAAAAGAGCGGCTTAAGCGATGGTAAAGCACGTTAAGAGCGAAGATGTCACGATCAACTTGACGCCAATGATCGATGTCGTTTTTCTGTTGGTCATCTTCTTTATGGTCGGCAGCAAATTTAGCGAAGCGGAAAGCCGTATCAAAGTAAATGTTCCCTCAATCGGCGAAATGCGATCCATCGCACGGGTGCCCGATGAACGCGTCGTCGCAATCGGCGTCGACGGCACGCTGACGCTGGACGAAACACCGATCACGATGGCGCAATTGACTGAAACGTTACGCCGCGAACATCAAAATTACCCGGGCATGAAAGTCGCTGTTCGCGGTGAAGCGAGCGGAAGCGTTCAACAAATGGTCGAAGTCCTGCATGCGGTCAGGGTCGCCGGTGTTGACCAAATTGGTATCGCAACGAAAAAGGTTCAGCGTTGAATTCAGTGACTGATCTTTGGGCGGACGAACGGTTGGTCTACGCCGTCGCCGTTGCAGCCGTCGCTACGCTGGTGGCAACCGTTTGGTTATTCCGGCGACAACAAAAAGCTGGACGCGGCGCAGCGTTTGTCTGCTTAATCCTTGCGATTGGTCTTCACGCTGCCCTGTTGTTTCTTGTCCCCATGATCGATCTGCCCAGCGGCGGTTCAGTATCGGCGACAGTGGAATCGGAACAAGAATCCGGTACGGACACAATCTCGTTGTCGACCTTCGACCCAACCATGGACCTTGAACAAGCTTCCGCCGACGGAATTGACTCGTCGATGGCACCTTTGCCAATCGATCAGCTCACAGACTTGCTCACTGACGACAACACTGACGGCAACACTGACCCACTCGATGAATTTCCACTGGAAGCTGACGAACTTCCCGATACAGAGAAATTAACCGAGCTGGAAGAAGATTCTGGCATTCCAGAAACGTTAGCCGCCGAAGCGGTCGAACAGGCCGACGCGGATGCTGCGGCAACGGCGTCGATGCTGGACGACGCCTTAGGCGAATTGTTCGACGAAGCTTTTGCGGTCAAGCCACCGAACATGGTTGCGGACGACGCCAAGATTTCCACGACGGAAAAGCTAGAACTAAATGCTCCCAAAGAATCCGAAATCGCAAGAGGATCGATCTCCGACAGTCCAGCTTCGGTGACGACACGTCCCGCATCCGCCGCCACGGTTCCCGGTGAGATCGAAAGCGATTTTGCGGCTCGCGTTGGCGATGCAAAGTATGAAGCGCTGCATCGCACCGGAGGTGACGAAAACACGGAAGCCGCGGTTCAGGCAGCGTTGGAATTCTTAGCCACCAATCAGCGCGACGACGGCGCTTGGGACCCAGGCCAATCCGGTGCTGGCCGCGAACTTGCACCGCTTGGGATGACTCGTGCAGGTGCTGGGACGAAGTCAGACACCGCGTTGACCGGCCTGTCGCTGTTGGCGCTTTTGGGGGCCGGGCAGACTCACCAAGAAGGCCAGTATGCTGATAACGTTTACCGAGGTCTCTCGAATCTAATTCAGAAACAAAGTCCCAATGGCTCGCTCGCTGGAAATGCCACGCTTTATGCCGCAAACTACGCTCACGGCATGGCCGCTCTTTCGCTAAGCGAAGCCGCCGTGATCACACGCGACCCATCGGCAATCGCCTCGGCGACCCGGGCAGTCTCGCACAGCCTACGCATGCAGCATCCGTCGACGGGCGGTTGGCGATACACTCGTGGCGATCCTGGTGACCTTAGCCAGCTGGGCTGGCAAGCGATGGTGATCGACGCTGGCGTTCGAGCCGGCGTGACTCATGACAAGGAAACAGTTGCAGGAATCACTCGATTTCTACGAAGCGTTCGCGCTGGGGCCACTGGCGGACTGGCCAGTTATCGGCCTCGCGAAGCACCATCGCGGACAATGACCGCCGAAGCTTTGGCGACCCGATTGCTGATCGGCGAAAAGGTGCCTCAGGCTGAGATTCGCGAAGCCGAACGCTATCTGCTGCAAAAATTACCCGGCGTCGGCCAAGACGATTATTATTACTGGTACTACGCGACGCTCGCATTGCATCAGTTGCAAGATGACGCATGGCGACAGTGGAATGACGCCTTAAAGAACCGTCTGCTGGCGACGCAACGCGCCGACGGCAGTTGGCCATCAGATACCGTTTGGGGCGGATACGGGGGAACGGTCTACACAACGGCCATGGCAACACTATGCTTGGAAGCCTATTACCGTCATACGATCCGAGGAAGCGTACCGAGGGTCGCGCGGCGGAGGTAGTGGATCTTGTTAATGATCCGTCGGCTGCATTCTCTAAGACGATTTGAAGGTACCGCTTGGAACCCATCGACGCTGCATCACAGATTCGCGAAGCGGTTCACCAGGAAGGCTTTGACCTTTGCGGAATCGCACCAGCGATGGACAGCTCGGGCTATCACCAATTGCTTGATTGGATCGATGCGGGTTACGCCGCAGGCATGAACTATTTTGCCGAACGGCTTGACGCCTACCAACATCCCTCGGGCGTGCTAGCGGGTGCAAAATCCATCGTCGTGATGTCGTTTCCGTATCCCAGTGCATCTGAGAATGTCGTTGTCGCGGGCCATGGCAAGATCGCTCGCTACGCTTGGCCCGGCGATGATTATCACGATGTAATTCATCCAAAGCTAAAACGAATTTGTCGACTGATAAAGTCATCGTTTCCTGGATCGAATTGTCGTGGCGTGGTGGACACAGCTCCCATCATGGAACGAGAAATAGCAGAGCTGGCTGGATTGGGATGGCGGGGCAAAAATACGCTGCTGCTAAACAAGAAATGCGGCAGCTATTTCCTGCTAGCGTGCGTGTTGGTCGACATTGAATTGCCGATTGATCAGCCACATGCAACCGATCACTGTGGCACCTGCACGGCATGCCTGGACGCGTGCCCCACCGATGCCTTTCCAAAGCCCGGTGTGCTGAACGCATCACGTTGCATTAGCTATTTGACCATCGAACACCGAGGACCGATCCAGACAGACCTGCGCGATAAGATGGGGGATTGGTTTTTTGGCTGTGATATTTGCCAAGAAGTCTGCCCTTGGAATCGGAAACCATCACGGTCGCCAAAGGTGGAAACAAAAAAACTGCCCAGCATTGAATTGTGCGAACTGTTTCAGTTGAATGATGACCAATTTCGAGAACGATTTCGGAAAACACCGCTTTGGCGCACCCGTCGTCGAGGCGTTTTAAGGAACGCGGCAATCGTTTTAGGAAACCAAGGATCACATGAATCGATTCCGCACCTTGCGATCGGAATGGTCGACGAAGAAGCCCTCGTTCGCGGTGCAAGCGCTTGGGCAATCGGTCAAATTGGCGGCGATCAGGCATCATTGATTTTGGAAGCCCGACTAGCGCACGAGGCTAACCAAGAAGTCGTTCGTGAAATCCACCAAGCAAGGTTATCGCTGGGGCGTTGACCAACAATCACGAATAAGGTTTTCTGTTATCCACCATGAAGCCGTCCTCCTCTTCACAACCCAAGATCCGACCACGCGACCCAGCCATCATGAGCCGATTGGCCGGTGAGGTGGCGCTGCGGACTTTTCCAGCTGAAACAATCGCCAAGCATCAGCAAGAGATTCACCAGCAAACGCTACAGCTGAGCCGAACGATCGATCGGCCTAACTTTTCCAAGGTGGGGCGTGATGATCTCTCGCGAATGATTCGTATGTATGACGAACGCTTCTTTGATGGAAAGATACTGCCGGTTGCGATGGCGGAAGGATTGACGTTTGGATTGTCATCTCGAATGACACGAATCGCGGGCAAAATGGTTACCCATTATCCCGAAGGTTATGAAGGAAAACGCAAGTTCGAATTGTCGTTATCAACAACGCTGCTTTTTCAAACGTTCGAAGACTTGGATCGACCGGTTGAAGTGACGGGGCGGCGATGCCGCGACCGGCTTGAAGCGATGCAGCGAGTCGCCGAGCACGAATTTGTTCATTTGATCGAAATGCTGATTTGGAACGATGGCAATTGCAACGAAGCTCGGTTTCAATCGATCGCAAACCGATACTTTGCGCATACTGATTACCGACACGACCTAATCACCCAGCGCGAGCGAGCGGCACGACGATTCAATATTCGCGTGGGCGACCATGTCGCGTTCGGACACGAAGGACATCGGATGGTGGGCCGAGTCAATCGAATCACTCGTCGAGCAACCGTTTTGGTTGCCAACCCCAAAGGCGAACGCTTCAGCGACGGCAAATACTACGTAAAGTTCTATGTTCCGCTTGAGAAACTGACTCGCGTGAAACTGGCTGATTAACCGACCTTGACGCTCGACGACCTGGATTGGTAATCCCAGGACAATCAAGAATCAACCGAAGTTTCGATTGAGGTGAACGCTTTGCGGGAAACGTTCACTGGTCCACCACCATCGGGCTGGAGTAACTTTACGAGGTGTATGCGACGGATACTGGGTCATCCGTCTCATCACTGACGCTCCGCGATCGAAACTTCCTGATGGCATCAGGGTGCCGAACTTTTCGCACCCTGATGCCAGGATACAAGCTGAAAATTGAGCGATAAAAAACTGGATGCGGAAGCCGATGTCTCCGCAGTTCTCGCAGAAATTGATGAAGCGATAACCGACGACACCGATCCAAGCAACGTTGATCCAATCAACGCTGACCTAGACAACACCGATACCGACAACACCGATACAGACAATGCCGAATCCGCAACGACGGACAAGGACAACAATGTCTGGTCAATCCGAAACCAAAAGCGTCGACGTCGGATCAGGATCGCTGCGATTGCGGCAGTCTTGATCGTCTTCTTGGTCGCAGTGGTGATGTTCCTGAAACGTTACCAAAACGATGATGCAGAATCGGTCCCGGTCATTCCCCCAGAGACCCTTTTCGCGCAAGCCTGTGATGAAGTAGCAGCCAACCCCGAGCTGAAAACCCTGCACATTCGGGATTTTGAGATCAGTGACGCGGTGATTGCAAAGATAGAGCCGCTGGACAACATTGAAACCTTCATTGTTGACAAGGGCGAATTAACCGATCAATCAATCGCAACGATCGCCGCACTGCCAAGGCTTCGACAGCTACGCCTTCGGCTCAGTCCAATTACCGATGAAGGAATCACTGAGCTCGCAAAATGCAAAAGCTTGCAATTTCTAAATTTGCCGCATGCTCAGTGTGGCATCGTTGGCGTCGAAAAATTACGCGACCTTCCCAACCTTCGTCAGCTTCGACTCGGTTCACAGAAACTGACCGGAGAAGTCGCGACCACCATCGCAAAGATGAAGAAATTGCGGACGCTGCACCTCATCGGTGTGCCGATCACCGACGAAGAACTAAAGCTGCTCGCAGCGATGCCCCAATTGGAATCGCTATACCTTGATGATTCCGCAGTGACTGAGGTCGGGTGGAATTGGTTGTTTTCGAACAAGCATCATTTGCATGTTCACATCAACCAAAAACACCACGACCGGGATCCAAACCGCCACCCGCATCAATGATGCAAGTGTGCGAGTGTAACCAACGTTCTAGGACAGTTTTGCAGCGAACATGGGGCCGCCGTACTGAGCCGTATCGCCCAACATTTCTTCGATGCGAAGCAGTTGGTTGTACTTGGCCATACGATCGCTTCGGCTAGCCGAACCCGTCTTGATCTGACCGGTCGACAAGGCAACTGCCAAGTCAGCAATCGTGGAATCTTCGGTTTCACCGCTGCGGTGGCTGGCGATCGACGTGTAGTTATTACGATGCGCCAATTGAATTGCATCAATGGTTTCGGTCATTGTTCCGATCTGGTTGACCTTGATCAGAATGCTGTTCGCGATGCCTTCGTTGATGCCGCGTTGCAGACGTTCGACATTGGTGACGAACAGATCGTCACCCACCAATTGAACCTTGTCGCCGATCTTGTCGGTCAACTTCTTCCAAGTATCCCAATCATCTTCGTCGCATCCATCTTCGATGCTACAGATCGGGTACTTGTCGCACCAACCGGCCAAGAAATCGACCATTTCTTCGCCCGACATATTATTGCCATCGATTGAGTACTTCGATGTTGATTTATCGTAGAATTCGGTCGATGCTGCATCCAATGCGATCCAAACTTGTTCGCCAGCTTTGTAACCGGCTTTGTCGATCGCGGTCATGATTACGTCAAGAGCTTCTTGGTTGCTCTTCAAGTCGGGTGCGAAACCACCTTCGTCGCCGACGGCGGTGTTGTAACCTTTGTCGGTGAGAACTTTTTTCAGGTTGTGAAAAATTTCGGTTCCGCAGCGAAGTGCGTCGCTGAATCGTTCAAAGCCCAATGGCATGACCATGAACTCTTGGATGTCCACTGAATTATCCGCATGTTCGCCACCGTTGATGATATTCATCATTGGTGCAGGCAACATTCTTGCACCCGCACCGCCAAGGTAGCGAAACAGAGGTTGGCCGGTCGATGCAGCAGCAGCATGGGCAACGGCAAGCGACACACCCAGGATTGCGTTTGCACCCAAGTTCTTTTTGTTGGCGGTTCCGTCCAAGTCGTTCATCAAGCTGTCGATGCCGGCTTGGTCGGTGGCGTCCATTCCTTCAAGTGCTTCGGCAATCTTTTCGTTGACGTTGTCGACCGCTTGCGTGACGCCCTTGCCCATGTAACAGGACTTGTCACCGTCACGAAGTTCCCAAGCTTCGTGCATTCCGGTGCTGGCACCGCTTGGCACAGCAGCACGACCGTGCGAACCGTCGGTCAAAAGCACCTCGCACTCAACCGTTGGATTGCCGCGGCTGTCTAGGATCTGACGTGCGTGGATGGCTTCGATTAGCGTCATGGGAGCCTCTAAATGTGCTTAAAGAAAAGATTTGCGATTTGCTAAGCCCGCATTTTTGCGCCGCGAGTCATTGGTGGCAAGCCGGGGCAATCCCCCGTCCGCTTTGTGGCTTTAATACAGCCATCATGCGTGCCGAGCAGCTTCCCGATTGGCACTGAAGGTATGCCAATCAACAGAGCCCAATGCGATTCACTGCTTACAGGACCATGCAATACGAGTCGATTGTGGTAACATTCCGGGCCATTGTGATTTCCAAATTGTTTTCCCCCGCTGCGATCAATACCGCCTGATGTTCACTGGACTTGTTGAAACGACTGGGACACTGACCCAAATTCTTGATGAACACCCTGGCAAACGACTGGTGATTGATTCCGGAATTGTCGCGACTGGCGCAGCGATTGGCGACAGCATTTGTATCAATGGGTGCTGTTTGACCGTGGTTCAGATTCAGGACCAACAACTGCACTTTGAAGCTGGCGAAGAAACGCTGTCCCGGACTAACCTCGGTGAGCTAATAGTTGGCAGCAAGGTGAACCTGGAACGATCATTGGCGGTAGGCGATCGATTGGGAGGCCACTACGTTACCGGCCACGTTGACGCCTTGGGGTCACTCATTGAGCGGAAAGAAGACCCACCGTGGGCAAACCTGCGTTTTTCGATCCCTGATGCGTTGGCATCGCAGGTCGCCGGCAAGGGCAGCATCGCAATCGATGGCATTAGCTTGACAGTCGTTGACGTCGACATCGACTCGTTCTCGGTGGCTTTGATTCCGCATACACTGGCCGAAACAACGCTGGGCGAGCGGAAGGTTGGCGATAAGGTCAATCTGGAAACCGACGTCTTGGCAAAGTACGTTCAGCGTTCCCTTGGGATGAATTCCCAAGGGATAAAATCGCAAACCTAAAATTCTGCCCACGATCAGGCCACTGCCTTGGATTCACGTCAAACCGCCACATTCTTATCGAAACGACTCGCCGCAGCCGGCCTGCGACCGGTTTCGCGATTCGGACAAAACTTTCTTATTGACCTGAACCTGGTCGACCTGATTGCCAAGTCTGCTGAATTGCAAAAATCCGATATCGTTCTAGAAATCGGAACGGGAGTCGGATCGCTGACCTCGCGGTTATCCGACCAAGCGGGCGCGGTGCTAAGTGTTGAAATTGATAATAATTTGCACCAACTGGCAAGCGAAGAGTTGGAAGGTCGCGTGAACGTCAAACTGATTCACGGCGACGCGCTACGCAACAAGAATTCGTTGCGACCCGAAATCATGGAGCACGTTCGTGATGCCCATGAAAGATTGGGCAAAGAAAGCCGGTTCCTGCTGGTCGCAAATCTGCCCTACAACATCGCCACTCCGATCGTCAGCAACCTGCTGCACGAAACGCCAACGCCTGATGTGATGGTTGTCACCATTCAAAAGGAACTTGGTGACCGCATGGCTGCGGGGCCAGGCAGCAAGGACTATGGAGCCCTTAGCGTCTGGGTGCAATCTCTTTGTGAAGTGGAAATCGTGCGTGTGTTACCGCCCACGGTATTTTGGCCGCGTCCAAAGGTTCATTCCGCGATTGTCAAACTGGAACATAAGCCAGAGCTGCGGGCCAAGTTCGCTGACCTGAAGCACTTCCATGCAACCACTCGTGCCCTGTTCTTCCATCGCCGCAAGTTTCTAAGAAGCGTCGTGATCAGTGCGTTCAAAGGACGTTTGACCAAAGAGCAAGTCGACGTGGTGCTAGAAAAGCTAGGCCATAAAGAAGACGCCCGAGCCGAACAACTAAACGTCCAGCAAATCCAAGAACTAGCCGAAGACCTCCGACTGGCCGAAATCGCCGCGTCAGAATAAGCCGTATCGAATGTCGCCAAGACATTCGGCAAGCACACTACCTTAGCACCACCGAAAGTCTTGGCGACGTTCGCTACGGAAAACGAGGACTCAATCAAGTGGTTGATCGCTTTTAAACTCTATTGGTAATTCACCGTCATCACGCGACGCCATTTGCGCAAGAACTTCGGTGTCCATCGTCTCACTGGCGAACTTGATTTCGCCGCCGCCCATCAACAAGTGTGATCCACCTGGATGATCGCTAACGATACCGCCGACGTAGGTTGGTGGGATAATCACGTCGGCATCCACCGCTCCGTGGATACTATTAAACTCTTCGTTGATGCCGTGACCTGCGTTTCGCAAACTGCTGTTGGTCCCGCTGATCCATCCGAGATCATCTTCAAAACGTGATAGTTTTTCTGCAACAAACAAAGTGTATCCCAAACCATCGGTCACCTCATCGGGTGAAATCGCCCGGTTCAACAAGAACACACCATCGTTGTCTTGATCAATCGGTGTCTCCGTTGATCCGTGAATGCCTGCGTAACAAGTTGTGTTTTCACGAATCCCAGTCGCAGAAGGACACAACAGCCGAGGAATCCGAATCGATCTTACTTGATCGTTTTTTGCGTGATAAACACTGACGCTGGTGTCAATCACTTGCTCGACTGGTTTCAGATCCATCATCGGCAGCAACGCCGCCAACCAATTGTGATGATAGCCTTCGGGGATGTTCCGAATGGGCCCTTCACTGGCCAGCGTCCCGATCGGAAAATGCCCTTGCTGGGCTTGGTAAGCGGATAAAGCGAGCGAAAGTTCCGACAGGTTGTACTGACAATTACTACGCCGCGATATTTCACGCATGTTTTGCATCGCTGGTACAGCCAGACCAGTCAAAACACCGATGATCGCAATCACAACCAACAACTCGACTAGCGTGAATCCGAAGCAGTTGCCCACTGGGTGGGACCGTCGCTTTGGCAGAGGCGTGTTTGGCATTACTGAAACTTTCATTTGATCGGTTTCCCTATTTACTTCGTTTTCTTTTGAATCAAGGAATCAAGTTCGCGATTATCTTTCAACCATGTTGCCACCCAATTTTCGGCAGATTCGTCAAGCGACATTCGCACCACCTGTTGTGACTTTTCGTCGACCGGCAAAGTAACTGATTCGCCCGGTTTCAAGCCTAACTCCATTCCAATGTCGATCGCTGATTTCAGAATTTGTGTGCGATACTTTTGACGATCAGAACGCTGCTGAGAAACTTCTTGCTGAATCATCAACTTTACGCACCCCATCACGATGACCAACAGCATGAACACCAATACAAAAAAGGCGACCCCTCGACGTTCATGCGATTTCTTCGCATTCATGTTTCAACCTCAATCAAAAAACGGCTCAACCGATTTGCGCTCTCACCACCGCTTAGCTGAACGCTCAATCTCACTTGATCGGAATCTTCCTGAACCACCGATGCATTGATCGTTGTACCGACTCGCAATTTGAAGCGATCAACCGCTGCTGGTTTATCGTCTACGAGAACTTGGCGCAGGATGATTGGTTGACCTTGTTTCCATTGATACCGAACTTGCTGATTGGACGATCGCAATAGGATCATTTCGTTTCCCAGCTTGACACTGGTGGCGGAACGTCCGTCTTGGCGAACGCTGGCAGCAAGCCGTTCTAATTCCAACCTGCCGGCTCGCGACATTCGACTTTCTTGGCTTGCACGGGTGACGTTACCGAGCAGGCGATGCGTGGTCGCACCGATCACTAGCAACAAGCCCATGGTCCCAACGAGTTCGATGATCGACACACCACGCCGATTGGCTTTCAGAAAATGATGGCAACCGCGTTTTGAATTTATCATTGAATTACCTTCCAAGTGTGGTTTTCTTGATAGGCGGATTCATTGTTTCCAACCTGACACCGGATGGTCGCATGCCATGCATCGCGTTCACCCAACTGGAACGATGTCATTTTGATTTGAGTCTTGATTCCACTTTCTGTTGAGACGTCTTGGGCGATTGCATCGGCCTTTGTTGGCCAGGCTTCTGCTTTGATCGAACGCAGACGCTCGACCACGTTTCCGGTAACCAACTTTGCCGCCAAACGCTGGTCCGCTGCGATTTCAAGTTGTTTAGAACTAACAATAAATCGAGTTAACGAAGTGGTTGCCGTCAATAACAACGCCGAAGCGACAATCGCTTCAATTAGGACTCCGCCGAAACGAGACCGCTGGGGTTTTAAGCTGAATGACCTCATCTGACTTAAGCTAATCCCGTAATGAGTTGCATGAGGCTGGAAAGAAAACCGTGACAGAACAGCGTCACGACACCGGCCAAAATTAGTATGAGAATCGGGAACACCAGGTTGATGATCCAACCCAAATTAAATACCGAGTCTCGAACCCGGCGTTTGCCTACTAAACGCAATAGACTCCCTAACCTGCCGTCCGATGCGTTTTCAATCCATCCAACATCGTTCGCGTCAATCCAACCAGCCCAGCGAATCGCTTCGGCAGGTGATCGTCCTTGTTCGATCCATTCCATCGCCTGCTGCAAGCGGTAACGTTCAACAGGATCAATTGAAATGGTGTGCGCGACCGCCAAGGCGCGTCCCACCGGCCAGCCCGCATCCACAGCGTCAGCCAGTCCATGCAACAACTCTGACCTGCGCATTGCTAGTCGCGGCATGGTGGGCAACCAAGACGGCAGGCTGAAACCAAGGAAACTTGATCGTGAGAGCAAGATGAACGCGAGGATTAAGCCAATGATCAACAGATAAACCAAAACCGCAGGTGTGACAGAAAGCTGCCACCAAAACTGATTGCCCCCAAAGCCAAATTCCTCAAAAATCGCTTTCATTATTGGCGTCACGAAAACCGTCATGAAACTTAGCACTGCCAACGTAATCGACGCGGTGATGAACAAGTACATCAATCGACCGTGAATCGTCGCAGCGTTACCGCTGACAAACCCAATTGATTTTAATTCCATGGGATCATCAAGACATTTCATAACTTGATCCTGCACGCTGCTTGATTTACCACCGTGTTCTTTTCTACTGCCTTCACTTCCGTTGGGTGTAATCGATTGACGGCTGACGCCTGCATCCGCTTTGGTTTGCATCGCAACGGCCGTTGAAAGCAACAGCGGAATGCGAGATCGCGCGGCTGCTTCCAACGGTTCCTGGCCCATCATCAAACGACGAGCAAACTCGTAAGCCTGGGCACTGATCGGACCTGAACGAGAATATGCGACGGCTACCGACGTTAAGTCGCCACCATGGTCGACTACTGTTTTCATCACCGAATTAAAAGAATCGACAGTGCTTCTACGTCGCCGGACCACAAAATCCGTAACACCGAAAATCAACAAGATCGTCAACACGATGCCTAAAAGCGATGGCAAAAAGACGACAAACGTCAGCCCGATCAAAACAATGAAAACGCACCACAGTAGAACTCGAAACGTTCGGCTCATAAATCACCTCCCAGACCTCGAAGCAGCCCTACGACGCTGCGCCACATCCAACCCAAAGTGGCCGATATCGACATCCAAAGCATGATGCCAGACAGAATCGTTGCGATTGGCGGCAAGCAGTGATTCAACATTCCAAGACGTTCTTCAGCAACGAACATGAAATGATCGGCCGCAGCCTGCCAACGCTGTGCCGGAAAGGGATCCTTAGCAACACCTTGATCACCAGCGTTAGGTTGATCGGCCTGCACCAGAAGCCGCAGCTTTAATTCATCAGCTGACATCGCGTTGCCTGATTCAAACACTTCTCGCCCCGCCTCCACGCGTTCAATCGCTGAACTCAACCACGTGGCAGCCGAACTAGAACGAGAGCTTCCGTCAAAAATGTTCTTGGGCATCAATGGAAGTGCTTCGCGAAACGATTGATCGTATGAACAACCTGTGGCCAGCAATTGAGCAACCGCATCACAAGCAGTCGCCCAGTCAATACTTGATTGGGTTGAACGCAACCCAGGAAAGCGACGCATCAACAAAGCGAGTCCACCAACGAACAGCAGCGTTGTTCCCATCACCGCCAACAGCCATGGCACCAAGCGATAGCTTTGCCAAGCGGAGCCGATTTCGTAGTAGCTTTCTTCTATCGAAAACAGTTCGGTCATGTTGGCTAGAAAAACAAAGCCAACGAGGCTGCTGGCAATCGCGATGCTGGTCAACAACGCCCACGCCCCTACCACGCACCGCGTGGCGGCACGCCGCATCTGTAGCCGTCTTTCTTGCCGGTCAATCCAGGAAAACGATCGATCGCTGATCGACATCTCCTGTTGATGATCACCACCCACTTGGCTCGGATCGGTTTGGGATAGCCGTCGAAAAACTGGATCCAAACGAACCAAGGAAGCTTTATTAACGACTGGGTTCATTCCAGTCACGGCATTGGTCACAACCGTTGTTCCTACGTTTTCTACCACTGTGCCACCTCGCGATAGATCGGCCCGATCACAAACCAGACATAGCCCGTCATGAAGATCAGCCCAAAGAGCACCGTGGCAACTTGTGGAATGATAATCGACCAATACCTTTGTCGACGACGTGCATCAAATTGATAAAGGTTGCCGAGATACCGAAGCTGTGCGGCTGAAACGGCGATTCGAAGACGCGACGATTCTTTGTTGGAATCTTCTGCGTGATTCAATTGGTCAGTCTCGCTAATTCCGCCAACTCGACTTAGCAATTGCTTCATCGGCGGATCGTCCAGTGTCGGACTTCGATTCGCACTCGCTTTGCCATGAACATCCGTGACTGGAAAACCCGACAACGACGATGCAATCGAAATCGCTTCGGATTCGGGGACGTCATGACTCAACTGATCAGCCAACGCGTGACAAAACGCACTCTTTCGCACAGCGGTTCCAAATGTTGGACGACGACGCATTCGAATGCTTCCAACGATGATGGAACCGATCAATAGCACGGGTGGAATCCATGGAAAAACACTCAGCCAATCGGCGATTTGAGTCAGCCAGCTTGGCCAACGAATTCCAAGAGGTTCAATGGTAGGATGAAATCGATAGTCGCTGACCAAAGGAACGACAATAAACAGGACCGCAGCGTATGCGATCGTCACAAGGATTAATGGATAGAACCACATCATTCGCGAGACTCTCGCCGCATCGACTCTGGATCGGATTCGTGAAGCAAGCATCCCCAAAAGGTCTGCATTGACGCTACCGAGCCCGCTGTTGCTGAGTCCCCGATTCTTGTGCGACCGGCCGGCTGACGAAACCGTGGTCGCGACGAGTGGGGCCGAAGTTGACTTGATCATCAGGATCGTATCCGACAAGCTTCCGCCAGATTCCAACTTCTCGGCGATCTTCTTAGCGACACGGCCCAGTTGTCCCATGCGTTCGCTTGCCAAACGCTGCATGGTATCAACGATCGGCACATCATTTCGCACCGCGTGAACGATCTCGTCCAACAAAGACGCTAAGTCCTGATCCCCCAGCTTCATCGAAACCGAACGCGATTGCCCAGGCTTTGACTCGGCTGCCTCGTTCTCGCTTCCGTTATGATTCACCATTATCGGTCCTCAATCGAATGACCCAAATCAGACGCTTCGTCTATATTAGCGTTCTCAAGATCCCGATGCAAGTCATTTTGGCGAGAACCCAGGGCAAATCAGTTTTCAACACGCCACCAATCAATGACCTTCCGTCAACAACAACAGCGTCCACTCTTTGGCGGGATTGATCTTGTTAAGCTTGACCTGCTGCAACGATAACCGGCTATGACCAAATCTATTGATCCTCGATGCTCCAACTACATCGCGCAAACTGTCCTGCCCACTTCGGTCGACGAATCGTTCGCTTATCACGATCGACCGGGGGCGTTACAGCGACTGGTACCGCCCTGGGAATCTGTTGAACTTGAATATAGCGATCACAGCTTAGCGGTTGGCAGCCGCGTTGTGATGAAAACGAAAGTCATGGGTGTGCCGCTGCGATGGGTTGCCAAGCACACTGAATACGATCCACCGAACTTGTTTGCTGACACGCAAGTTTCGGGACCGTTTGCATCCTGGGATCATCGTCACGAATTTTCTAGTCTGGATTCAGACCCCAACCGGTCGCAACTTCGAGATCACATTCGGTATCGTTTGCCGGTGGGCAAATTGGGCAAATTTTTTGGATCCGCCAAGGCCAGAAAAACGATTGAAGCGATGTTCGCTTATCGACACCGAATCACTCGTGATGATTTGCAGCTAAGTATGGACTATCCAATGGCTCCCATGAAAGTTGCAGTTTCCGGCAGCTCGGGCATGGTGGGATCTAGCATGTCTTCGTTGCTGACGTTGTTGGGGCATCAGGTGCATCCGATTGTTCGATCACTCAATTCGGACCAATCAAGCATCGCTGCCTGGTCGTCGCCGGACGAAGCGGCAAAGTTATCGGGTGCGGATGCCGTGATTCACTTGGCGGGGAAATCGATTGCGTCTGCTCGCTGGACTGACAAAGTTAAAAAGGAAATTCGAGACAGCCGCGTTGGTAAAACTCGGCAGTTGTGCGAATCGCTTGCCTCGCTTGAAAACAAACCGAAAGTGCTGATTTGCGCCTCCGCAACCGGCATTTACGGTGACCGCGGCGATGAAGTGCTCAACGAACAGTCCACACCAGATGATGACTTCTTGGCCGATGTTGCAAAGGAATGGGAATCCGCATGCCAGCCAGCGATCGATGCTGGGATCCGCGTGGTGAATGCACGTTTCGGTATCATTTTGTCGCCTAGCGGCGGCGCTGTTCAGAAATCGGTGACGCCTGCGAAGATGATGGGAGGTGCGATGGGCAGCGGAAAACAGTGGTGGAGTTGGATCGCGTTGGACGATGTCGTTGGCGCTCTGTACCATGCCATGGCAACTGAATCGCTAAGCGGTCCAGTCAATTTTGTTGCACCTGCGGCTGTGCGTAACCGGGACTTTGCCAAGACGCTTGGACGCGTGCTTGGTCGCCCGGCATTATTTCCCGCACCTGCGTTTGCGTTGCGATTGGCTCTTGGCCAGATGGCGGATGACCTACTGCTTTCAAGCACTCGCGTCGAACCTGCAAAGCTCATTGATTCTGGATATCAGTTCCGCTTCAGCGATTTGGAATCCTTCTTTCAATACAGCCTCGGTTGCAATCGTCTAGCGTCGATAACATAAGATCAATCAATGAACGGAAA
>CAYVAN010000071.1:19068-20857 GCA_964449225.1 uncultured Rhodopirellula sp. | reverse complement strand
TCGAAGCCTGGAATCGGTCGGTATCTTCGCCAATGGGGGTTCAGTCAATCTCCGACATGGAACTGTACGTTCACAAGACCCTGCCGCATCAATACCTGGAAGTGATCACGACCGATCCAGCTACAAGCGGTCTGGCTACAAACGCTCTGGCAAAACCGGTTCTGGCAAAACCCGTTCTAGCAAAACAGCGTGCCACAGCAGAACAGAACTCAGAAAACCAGACCGACAACATTCGCGTCCTGTCACGGATCTTGGTCGAACCAGAACCCGACGACGCCGACAACGTTGTGTCGACCAACAAAACGACGCCATTTTCCAGTCGCAGTGCGTTTCGCGGAATGAAAGAAGCCAAGCGGCAAGCGTCCAACGAAATCCGACGGCTAAAACGATTTGGCATCACCGCCACGACTCGCGAAGTAACATCGCCGCGGATCGGGCTGTACAGCATCGCCAACGACGGTTCGCTAGAAGCCCGCAACGCCGAAACCGGCCAAACCATGTGGACGACTCGCGTCGGCGATTCGCGAATGACCTACTATCAAATCGGCGTCAACGATACTCACATTTCGGTCGTCAACGGTGGCAACATGATCATCGTGCGAACTGACACCGGCGAAATCGAACGCGAACTCGTGCTGGGGCGAACGCCGATTTTTGGGGCGATCAACGCAGGCGGTTACGCGATGGTCCAAGGCATTAGCGGCGGCGTGGTTTGTTATTCGCTAAGCGATCTTGAACATGATCCGTATTTTGAATCAGTCGAAGGCTATGCGGTCAGCCAACCAACACTGGCACCTTCGTCGACGAAGGTCGCCTGGTCCACCGACAAAGGATTTGTCTTCGTCATGGACATGGAAGGAACTCCATCGACTTTGTTCCGATTGAAGACCGACGGGTTGGTGACCGGAAAAATCGCGGCCGCCAGGGGCGAGCGGTTTTACTTTGGCAGCGAATCGGGCCAAGTCTACGGCATCCGCGCAACGCGGGAAGGTTTGGTCAAATGGAGCAAGCCGTTTGGCGAACCGTTCTACGGCGAGCCCATTGTGATTGATCAACAACTCTTTATGCGTTCGTCCTACAGCAACCTGTATTGCTTGTCGACAGTTGACGGATCGCAGCTGTGGGACAACACCGTCAGCGGCGTCACCGAATTGGTTGGCGCGGTCGGTCATGAATTGTTCGTTCGCCAATCCGACGGATCACTGATGGTGATCCATCGCGAAACCGGAAAACGCATCGGCAGCTACCCAAGCCTGCAACCGGCAAGGACCATCAGTAACGCCTTCACCGACCGCTTGTACTTGGTGTCTGATCACGGCGGCATTCAATGCTTACGCCCGATCAATTCAGAATTGCCAAGCTTGAATACTCAGCCGGATACAATTCCAGCAAACGACGAAAAAGAAGCCATGGATGAAAAAGAAATGAAACCCAAAAAATCCAGCGGCGGCATGTTTGAAGACACAGAATCCAAACCAGTTGATCCGTTTGGCGTCGACAGTGCTGATCCATTCGGTAGCGGAGGCGGCGATCCGTTTGGCGGCGGGGACGATGACCCATTCGGTGCCGATCCGTTTGGAAATTAGTAGGTCAATTGTCCCAATTGACTTCCATGACTTCTATTATTTCAGATCGGACAGGCAATTGGGACCATTGCCCTTCACTACTTCGCATTCTTTATGAACCAACCATCGCAGCTGAAACCATCGCTTGCTTCTTCGCTGTCTTCTTGGTTGGGCCTGATCCGATTTAGTCACACCATTTTTGCGCTGCCGTTTGCCGCACTGGC
>CAYVAN010000071.1:13552-19058 GCA_964449225.1 uncultured Rhodopirellula sp. | reverse complement strand
CACTGGCCGCAGTGATGGCGTTTGCGACGCCGATCGGGATGACTGAAACATTCCCGGCGATTCGCATTCGCGACTTGATTGGGATTTTGATCTGCATGGTGACCGCGCGCAGCACCGCGATGGCGTTCAATCGTTTGGTGGACCGCAACATCGACGCGGCAAACCCTCGTACCGCTTCACGTCACATTCCGGCGGGAATCCTTTCGGCGAACCAGGTTCTTTGGTTCACTTTGCTTTGCGGCGTCGCTTTCATTTTTGCAACCGCATTATTTTTACCCAACCGAATCCCGCTGATCGCTTCGGTACCGGTGTTAATGTTTCTATGCGGTTACAGCTTAGCCAAGCGATTCACCTCGGCCGCCCACCTTTGGCTTGGCGTGGCACTTAGCTTGTCGCCGATTGCGGCCTGGGTAGCGATTCGCGGTGGCTACCTGGGCGACTTTCCTGTTTCAAGCAGCGAACTAGTCGATTGGGCGTCGGACCTTGCCGTTCCCATGATCCTGGCCATTGCCGTCGCGTTATGGGTCACCGGCTTCGACATCATCTACGCTTGCCAAGACGCCGCATTCGATGCCGACGCGGGGCTGAACAGTGTGCCAGCGAAATTTGGAATCGCCGGAGCGTTGAAGATCGCCGCAGTTTGCCACGTCTTGATGCTGATCGTGCTGGCATGCCTGCCGTGGCTTTCCCAGCCGCTCGGATGGATATTCTGGGTCGCGATCCTAGCCACATCCGCATTAGTGATCCGCCAACACCGCCTGGTCCGCCCAGACGACCTGGACCGCGTCAACCAGGCATTTTTCGATACCAACGCGATCATCAGCGTCACGTTGCTAGTCGCCGGCGCACTGGACTGCATCGTCTAAGTCGAAAAGTGTAGGTCCATTGTCCCAATTGACCATCCAACCGTGGCCTTCTTGCACAAGAGACAACTGGGACAATTGTCCTACACTGCTTTCACGCGATGACAGTTGTCTCGTTAAACCGGTTCTCGGTTGTTAAGCTGACCGACGAACCCCTGATTCCTTCGTTTCCGCTTAGCCAGACGCCATGAATAACTCAGAGATGTGGAACAACTCAGAGACGAGAGCTCGATTTCGCGAAATTCGAGACAAGGTTGAATCCGAAGAACGATTGACCCTCGATGACGGCATCTTTCTATACGACCCGGCTGTGCCTTTGGCAGAAATCGGTGCGTTGGCCAACTTGGTCCGCGAACGCAAGAACGGCAACGTCGGTTACTACAACATCAACACGCACCTGAATCCGACCAACGTTTGCGTTTACCGATGCAAGTTTTGTGCGTTTCGAAGCGATCTGCGGAACCCCAAAGGTTACGTGTTCAACGATGAACAAATCATCGCTCGGGGCCAAGAAGCCACCGATGCCGGTTGCACCGAAATGCACATCGTCGGCGGATTGCATCACCAGAAGCCGTACGAGTGGTACCGCGACCTGATCGGATTGCTGCACGAGAATTTTCCCAAGATCCACCTAAAAGGTTGGACGGCAGTGGAAATCAATTGGTTTGAATTTCAAACCAAGAAATCAGTCCAATGGGTGTTGGAAGATTTGAAGGCCGCCGGACTCGGCAGCATGCCTGGTGGCGGCGCAGAAATTTTTCATCCCGAAGTTCGCGACCAGCTTTGTGAACATAAAGCGAACACGCACGCGTGGTTGGACATCCACAAGACCGCGCACCAGATCGGGTTGCGGACCAATTGCACGATGCTTTATGGGCACGTCGAAAAAGCGTATCACCGAATCGATCACCTGATTCGACTGCGTGATTTGCAGGACGAAACAGGCGGCTTCCAAGTCTTTATCCCGCTAGCGTTCCACCCGGAAAACACCAAGCTGGATCACATCAAGAAACCGTCCGGGCTGATGGATCTACGAACGTTGGCGATCAGCCGCTTGATGCTGGACAACGTCCAACACATCAAAGCCTACTGGATCATGCTGGGCATCGAGACCGCGCAGATCGCGCTTGCATACGGCGCTGATGATCTGGACGGCACCGTGCGCCATGAATTGATTTATCACGACGCCGGTGCAACAACGCCCGAACACTTAACAGTCGACAAGATCAAGGACTTGATCACCGAAGCTGGTCGCGATCCAGTCGAACGCGACACCATTTATCGACGCGTCATCCGAGACGAAAACGATTTCACGAACTGGTCCAGTGGTGAATCCGTCGACCCGGCTGTCGTCGCCGCCAAGGCGTAACGTTCTCTCGAACCATGGTTGCTTAGAAATCGACAACCGCTCGATCAGCCGCCAACGTGACGTCGCATTTCAGTCTGCGGCGTATGTGTTCAATTTCGACCGGATCATTGCCCGCTTCCAGCGGATTGATGTGCGTCAACAACAGGTGCTTTGGGTTCGACTTTAACGCGACATCCGCAACGCGGTCGGTCCAAGCATGCCCGGTCTTCTCGGCCCAGGTTGCCGAAGAGTTTCGAAAATAGCACTCGTGCAACAACATGTCTGAACCACGCGACCAATCAGCGTGATCGTCACTGAGGTCGCCCGAGGTATCGGACGCATAAACCAAACGTTTGCGACCGTCACCAACTTGCCAATCCAAACGATAGGCAACGCTGCCGCCGGGATGTTCTTGGTGACGCCAATCCACCGTGCAATTGCCGATTTTGAACGAACTTAATTCGTCGAGCGCTCGCCACTCGCACGCCAAATCGGCCGGGAAAATCAGATCGCTAAGCAGATGATCCTGCACCGCTGCCAACTTCGCCGCTTCGCCCCACACCCGCAAATTCGAAACCGGCTTCTTGCGCTGTTCGCACTGGTACAAAACATCCAACAGGAAAGTCAGTCCCACCGTGTGATCCAGATGGGCGTGCGACAGCAAGATGTCCACCGTTTCGGTTTCGATCAGATCGGCCAAACGGAATGCCCCCGATCCAGCATCCAACACGATGCCCGATGCGGGCAAGAAGTAACACGACGTATGCCGCGTCTCGTTAGGATGATAGCCGGCAGTACCGAGGCAATGAAGTTGCATGTCAGGTCCGAATGAAGGAACATTCGATTATAACGAGAATATGTCAAAGATGGCGTCCCGAAACGACAAACCCGCAACCACGGCAAACCAAGGGAGGTCAATGGTCCCAATTGACCATCCAAACCACCCCACAACGCAAAAAGCCAAATCGCCCTAAAGTTCCCAACCCGCGCAACATCGTTCCAAGAAAATGAGTTTTTCAAGCTGGGCATTGTCAGCAAAACAGCCACCCACTATCTTTTCGCCTTCGCAGTCAGGCGTCCACATGCGGATGTGGCGGAATTGGCAGACGCGCTAGATTCAGGTTCTAGTGCCCGCAAGGGCGTGGAGGTTCAAGTCCTCTCATCCGCACTGACACGAAGCAAAGGGTTTTCGCTCAATCGGCGAAAACCCTTTTTTCGTGGCTTCACCCACAAGCAAAATGTTTGCTCTTCGAAACCTTTGTTATTACGGCAGAGTTACGGACGATTGAGCGATCAGCCGCGGACGCTGACCCACCACGCCCCTTCGATGGCGATCAGATGCAACCATTCGTTTTTGAGAAGGTTCTGGACTCGTTCGTGTTTGGGTAACCCAACGCGAGCCTCCGTCATAACCGATGCAAGCCGTACGAATTAATGCACTTTCCGATCAGATTCTCGCTACCCGCTACCGGAAATTGACACAAGTTCGAATTGACGGCGTGATGTCTAACCAATCATCACGTGGTCTCGCCGGGGCAATTCGTCGTGAAGCATTTCGCTTGACGCATGAAAGACGCGAAACCGATGTCGTTGAGGGCAACACAGTGAGAGTACTATTAATTGACCATGACCAGCAGCTGCGTGCAGCGTGGCAGGCGCGGTTCCAGACGCTCGGCGCGGAAATTACCGTCGTCACCAATCAGGACGACCTTGACAAAGCGTTCAAAGACACCCGCTTTTCAATCGCAGTCTATCGACTCGATCAACCAGGGCAAGAAGCTTCGCTGCCAATCAACACCGAACTTCTAAACCAGCGTTGCTATTGGTCCGTTGCAATCGTCAACGACCATGAACCATCGCTGACCAAGAAAGCTTACGACACCGGATTCATGGACTGCCTCTGTGACGACTGCACAGCGGAAGTGCTGGCGTCACGACTTGATCATGCCAGCCATCTTATCCAGTTGGACGAAAGACTTGCTCAGGCTCAAAAGCTAGAGTCGGTGGGTGAATTGGCTGCGGGGATCGCACACGAAATCAATACACCGATCCAGTATGTGGGTGACAATGCACGATTTGTCCAAGAGGCCTGCAACGACATCAACGGCGTTTTGGTTCAATGTCAAAAACTAATCGAAGCAATCGATTCAGGCGAAGACTCGAAGCAAGCCACCGAAGCTCTGCGATCCGCGATGGACGAGGCGGACATCGAATACTTGGCAGAAGAAATCCCTTCGGCGATCTCTCAGACTCTTGAAGGCGTTGACCGTGTTTCCGGTATCGTCCGTGCGATGAAAGAATTCTCCCATCCAGGAGTTTCTGAAATGTCGTTGACCGATTTGTCGAATTCGATTCAAAACACAGTCATGGTCGCACGTAACGAGTGGAAGTATGTCGCCAACTTGGAAACGGACTTCGATCCAGACTTGCCACCGGTTCCCTGCCTTCCGGGCGAATTCAATCAAGTCATTCTGAACATGATCGTCAACGCTGCTCACGCGATCAGCGATTCGCTAGGCGCCACGCCAGAACAAAAGGGCGTCATTACGATTTCAACGAAAGCTACCAACACGCACGCCAAGGTTCAAATACGGGACACCGGCCAAGGCGTTAGCCCAGAAAACATCGACCGGATTTTCAAGCCGTTCTTCACGACCAAAGCGGCCGGTAAAGGCACCGGTCAGGGTTTAGCAATCGCACATTCGGTCATCGTCGAAAAACACAAAGGCACCATCGATGTGACCAGCGAACTAGGCAAAGGGACTTGCTTTACGATCCAAATTCCATTGCAAGCCGCACCTGAAAACCTAGACGTCCTAGAGCCGGCTGAAGTCTAAACGCTGTCAATGACAGCAAATTCAATCCAATTCAGCAGTGCAAAATCACGCTGCAAAACTAAGTGTACCGGAGCAAAAAATGATTAGCGTGCTTGTCGTCGACGACAGTAAATTTATGGCCCGCGCCATCAAGACAATCTTGATTGAAATGGGGTTTGACGTTGTCGGCCTTGCTCATGATGGACTTGAAGGGTTCGAGCAGTTCGACAAATTCCGGCCCGATGTCACTCTGCTGGATGTGACCATGCCAAACATGGACGGGGTCGAGTGTTTGCAGAAAATACGTGAAGTCGATGCCGACGCGGCGGTGGTGATGCTATCCGCCATCAAAGATCCAGAAACGGTTGATCGTTGTCTGGCCAACGGTGCATCAAGCTTTCTTCAAAAGCCAATCAAGCGGTCTTCCCCAAAAGACTTAACGCGACTCAGTGACGCCATCGAGGGAGCCGTTCAAACGG
>CAYVAN010000071.1:5425-13542 GCA_964449225.1 uncultured Rhodopirellula sp. | reverse complement strand
TCGCGTGGCCCTTATGACTGTCGTTTTGATATCCGTTCAAACGGTAAGCTAGTATGAACAAAATCATCGACTACACACGGACTTTTTCCGAAGTCACTTCACAAACACTCGTTGACATGTTTGGTGTGGAGACGACGTCGCAATCCGAAATTGAAGAATCTTCCTCGGTCGAAACGGATCGCTCGTTCATCGTTTCGTTGTACTACACCGGTTCGGTCTATGGTGAATACCTGCTTGCCCTAGACGAATCGACCGCGGCGGGAATCATTGGCCTGGACAGCGAAATTACGGACGAAAATCGCGACGAGGTGCGTGAAGAATTCTGTGACGCTCTTTCAGAAACACTCAACACAATCGTTGGTGAATCGATCGTACATGTCCAAGAAACACATCCCAAGCTAACGCTAACTGCACCGCGAATCATCTTTGGAAAGATCAAATACCCGCAATTTAAAACCGGGCGCACGGTCATTCAAACCGACGCCGGGCCAATCGAATGCCATTTCTGCTTGGATCTAATGAGATTGGATTTGGCGACTTCGTACGACGAAGCGATGGAAACCATTCTTGGTGTCAACGAGCAACTTAAAGCCGCAAACCGTAACCTGGCTGAACAACAGGCGCAACTCGTTCACACCGAACGAATGGCATCCGTCGGAATACTGGCGTCGGGAGTCGCTCATGAAATCAACAACCCGCTGTTCTTTGTTGACGCAAACTTGACCGCATTGACCGACTACGTTTCGACCATTGAATCGGTGATGGGTTTGTATGAACAATTAAAGGACTCGCTAGAAGGTTGCAGCGGCACTTGGAACAAACAGCTTGATTCCATTCGCGAAGAAACGGATGAACAAGACCTGGAATTCGTGATGGAAGACACCAAACAATTGATGTCGGAAACTCGTCAAGGAATCGGACGCATTCGCGAGATCGTTCAAAGCCTGAAAGATTTCTCGCAAGCCGAACGCGTTGGTTCCGCCGAAGCTGACGTTAACGTGATTATTGAAAACTCTTGCGGACTCTTTGCCAACGACTTGCCCGAAGGCTGCGTGATCGAAAAACACTTTGACGATCTTCCCAAGCTGGTCTGCAATGCTGCCGAAATCGGTCAAGTCTTGGCGACGCTTATCCTGAATGCGAAACAAGCGATCGCCAAAGATGGCTGCATCGTTGTGACAAGCCGGGCGACAAAATCAGATGTGATTTTGACGGTCGAAGATAACGGGGACGGGATACCAGACGAGCATATCGAACATATTTTCGAGCCGTTTTATTCGACGAAACCGGAAGGTGAGGGATCGGGACTTGGGCTTTCCATCGCCTATGGACTCGTCCACAAACACAATGGTTCTATCAGCATTACCAGCGAAAACGGAGCCGGGACCAAGGCCACCATCACGCTTCCGATTGCATCCACGATGACACAACAAGAACCTGTCAGCACCGCAAACATGGAGTCATAACCGTGCAAACAACCTCCCTTTCCGAACCTCAAGTGGTCGCCGGTTGCCCGACAATTCTATTTGTCGACGATGACCCATTGATGTGCGATTCAATCGAACGATCATTCCGGTCTTGGAACGTGGATTTGAACGTCGCGCTTCATGGCATGCAGGGGATCATGCAGGCGATCTCGACACGTCCTGATGTGATTATCACGGATCTTCAAATGCCCTTCGCTTCCGGTCAAGAATTGATTGATTGCCTGTCCAGGAACGAGTTCACTCGTGGCGTTCCGTTGATTGTGGTAACGGGAAATTCAGGCGAACGTCTTACCCAACACCTAAAATCACAGGGCGTGGTGGCGATGCTGCACAAACCGTTTGAATTCGATCAACTGATCCGCACGATCGATGGAATCTTTCCGCTAGGCAAACGCTAATCCAAGGACTTGCTATCGAGGTCGTTTGACCGATCGCATTCCATGCACTCCAAGCAAAACGAAAGGGCAGATCCATGAAAGGCATCGTATTCACAGAGCTGATTGAAATGGTCGAAGCCGATCTTGGTATCGAGATCGCCGACCGCATGATTAGCAACGCTGGGACTTCCAACGACGGTGCCTACACCGCTGTTGGAACGTACGACCACGCCGAACTTATTCGGTTAGTGATTTCCCTATCCAACGAAACCAGTATCCCTGTTCCGGACTTGGTCTGTTCGTTTGGAAAATACCTATTTGGGCGTTTCAGTGAACTGTACCCACAGTTCTTTGCCGGCAGCGATTCCGCCATCGACTTTCTGCCTTTGGTTGAAACCTATATCCATGTCGAAGTCCGCAAGCTTTATCCGGACGCAGAACTCCCGTCGTTTGATTGCCAAGTGAATCAAGGCGTTCTAAAAATGACTTACCAATCCAAACGCCCATTTGCCGATTTGGCCGAAGGCCTCATTCTAGCGAGCGTCGTTCACTTTAAGGATGCGGTCGTTGTTACTCGCGAAGACCTGGGCGAACAAGACGGAACACACGCTTGCTTTACGCTGACGCCTAGTCCCGTTTCCTCTTTGACGGAAACTGCATAGCAATGTCTGAGGTAGAACTTCTAACGCGAAAATTGAATCGCGAACGCGCCGCCAGGAAAGAAGCCGAATCGCTTCTTGAACAGAAGTCTCGTGAAGTCTACCAATCCAATCAGCAATTACGGGATCTTGCCGAACAAACCAAAGCGATCGTCGAAACCGCTGCGGAAGGAATCGTCACCTATGATCCAGACGGAACGATCCGATCGTTCAACCGATCTGCCCAGCGGATATTCCTGCGTGAGATGACCGACGGATTGAACATTCGCGACCTCTTTGAGCTTTCGGTTGATTCCCAAGCATCGTTGTTTGAATGCTCGGTCGCGTCGCATGTTTCGGAAATCAACGAAGACGGGGAGCCGAGTATTCCTGAACCGGTTCAGTACGTTGGAATTCGGGCAAATGGAAAACGCTTTTCGTCAGAAGTATCGTTCAGCTGCACCACCGTCGGCGACCTGATGATTTCGACCGCGCTGATTCGTGATCTTTCACGTAGAAAAAAACTAGAAGCCCGATTGATCCAGGCTCAAAAGATGGAATCGGTTGGACAACTAGCCGCAGGAATTGCGCATGAAATCAATACGCCGATCCAGTTCATTGGCAACAACATGCAGTTCTTGCAAGGTGCGTTTAACGATCTTAGCAAACTGCTAACACTTTTCGATCAGCTTGTTGGTGCTGTCAAGAATGAAACCGCCACGGACGAGATTTTAAGTCAGATTGATCAGCAAATCGAAATGGCTGACCTTCCTTTTTTACGAGAAGAGTTCCCCGCCGCGATTGGACAATCGATGGACGGAATTGAACGTGTCGCCACCATCGTTCGAGCGATGAAAGAATTTTCTAAACCAGCTCTCAATAGCAAGTCCGCAATCGATCTCAATCACGCCGTCGAGAACGCATTAGCCGTTTCGGTCGGCCAACATCGCGGGATCGCAAGCATTGACACTTCGCTTGACGCCAATGCAGTTCCGTTGATGGGACTGGAATCACAATTGAACCAAGTATTGGTCGACTTGATCGCTAACGCGTGCGAAGCCATCGCTGATCATTGCGAACCCAATACAGGAACGATCCGAATTTCAACACAGTATCGCGACGGCACGGTTGAACTTCGGGTTCAGGACAACGGTCCAGGAATTCCGCCGGAGATTATGAATCGTATCTTTGACCCATTTTTTACGACGAAAGACGTCGGTAAAGGAACCGGGCAGGGATTGGCGTTTGTTTACGACGTCATCGTCAATAAACACGATGGGTCGATCCATGCGCATTCGTCACCAGGTGACGGAACGACGTTGGTCATCACCTTGCCGACGACGTCCCTATCCACTGAAAACAAGCCCGAGCATGCATGGACAACATCATGACGCGGCTGAAACCATATCCAACGAAAGACTGAAATGAAAACTAGAATCATATTTGTTGACGATGAAGCGAACATCTTGTCGGGTTTGCGAAGAATGTTGCGTGGCCAGCGAAAAGTGTGGGACATGCATTTTGCAAACGGAGGCGCTGAGGCATTAGAGGCGATGCAGCAACAGCCATTCGACGTGATCGTCAGCGACATGCGAATGCCTGGAATCGATGGCGCTGAACTGCTAAAACGCGTTTCAAGTCTCTATCCCAACACCGTTCGGCTGGTCCTAAGCGGACAGTCTGAACATGAAAAGATCTTTCGCGCGATCGGGCCGGCGCACCAGTTCATGGCCAAACCGTGCGACCCAGAAATGTTGATCAAAACCATTCAAAGCGCCTGCGGACTGCACAGTCAGCTACAGGATGTTTCACTAAAGAATTTGACATCGCAGATTTCGTGCCTGCCAAGTTTACCAAGCATCTATAAAGAGCTAGTGGAAGAGCTTGAATCCGACGATGCGTCGATGGATCGGGTTGGAACCATGATCAGTTCGGACTTGGCCATGACGGCGAAGGTGCTTCAGCTTGTCAATTCATCGTTCTTCGGTTTACCGCAACATGTGACCTGCCCGAATCATGCGGTATCATTGTTGGGATTGAGCGTGATTCGGCCGCTGGTCTTAACCGCCAAAGCGTTTTCAGAATTTGAAGACCCCAAAGTTGATGGCTTTTCGCTTGAAGCAGCGGTCCAGAACAGCTTGGCGGTTGCGATTGCGGCAAAACGCATTGCAGAGGTAGAAACAGACCAGTCACAAATGGTGGACGACGCTTTCATGGCGGGAATGCTGCACGACATTGGCAAGCTTATTTTGGCGGTCAATATGCCGGAACGTTTCGCAGAAGCCGCTCAGTTGGCTCGCCAAGGAGACATACCGATGTGGAAAGCTGAATTAGAAGTGTTCGGCACGACGCATGCGGAAGTCGGCGCGCACCTGTTAGGGCTTTGGGGACTTCCTGATCCCATCGTGGAGGCGGTCGCGTTTCATCATCGCCCCGGAAACGCCGCTAGCACCGGATTTACTCCATTGGCCGCCGTACACTTTGCCAGTGCAATGCAGTCTGCGGATTCGCACAATGAAGAAACGCTCGCCGAATCGGGTTACGATTCGGGATTCATTGAATCCATCGACGCATCGGATCGCTTGGCCGTTTGGACATCGCTCATCGAACAGGAATCGGTCGCATGACAAAGAAAGTCTTACTGGTTGATGATGAACCCAATGTGCTTCAAGGATTTAAGCGACATCTGCGCAAAAGCTATGACATCGAGTTAGCGATCGGAGGGCAAGCTGCGCTTGAAACCATCGAAAAACAAGGCCCCTTTGCCGTCGTCGTGTCAGACATGCAGATGCCCGAAATGTCGGGTGTCGAGCTGCTAAGGAAGATATGCGACATTAACGAAAACACCGTTCGCATTATGCTGACAGGCAATGCTGACCAAAGAACAGCGGTGGATGCTGTCAACGAAGGGAACATTTTTCGGTTCCTAAGCAAGCCCTGCTCGCCCGAAGAACTGGCCCAGGCGATTGACGCCGGGCTGGAACAGTATCGCCTGGTTACCGCCGAGGCGGAACTGCTCAGCAAAACGCTCTCCGGCAGTGTTCGCATGCTTACTCAGGTGCTTTCGCTCGCGATGCCCGAGGCGTTTGGTTTGACCCAGGAAGCCCGTACGTTATGCCGTGCTGTTGCAGCGAAAATTGGCATCGGTCCCATGTGGCAAATCGAAATGGGCGCAATGCTGATGCGATTAGGATGTGTGTCATTGCCAAAGAACGCGTTGACGGATTATCTGGCGGGACGGCCAGTAGAGCAGAAGGATGCGGAACTGATCGCCGAAACGCCAAAAATTGGACATGATCTGGTTTCCGCCATCCCGCGTTTGCAAGGAGTCGCCACTTTCATTTTGAACCAAAACGGTCCACCTTCTGATCCAACGCCGATGGCCAGCCGCATTCTGCGAGCCGTCGGGGACTACCAACGTTTCCACACCTCGCGAACCGTGCTTGAAGCCCTGGATCAACTCTCCGACAAATCAATCTACGATGCTAGTGTCGTCGAAACGCTGGCCGCTGTGATTTCAGAGTCTTGTGAAAGTCGAGAAGTTACCGTTGCGGAACTTAAAGTAGAAATGATTCTGGACGAGAACGTTGAAGATAACGAAGGACGCATTTTGGTTGCCAGCGAGACGGAAGTTCACGAGGCACTCATTCAGAAACTTGAGATGTTCCGCCG
Source organism: uncultured Rhodopirellula sp. (assembly GCA_964449225.1). GTDB lineage: Bacteria > Planctomycetota > Planctomycetia > Pirellulales > Pirellulaceae > Rubripirellula. The sequence goes on along the minus strand of CAYVAN010000071.1, from coordinate 7,368 downwards.
ATCAGGGGCGGGCGTAAAAGAACCGATCCTGGTGCGTATCTTTAAGGACCAGACCGAATCTGCGGATCCATCATCCGCGACGTCCTAGAAAAACACCTTTACCAACAGTTTTTTTGATCAACGTAACCAAGTGCCCATCAGTGAGAGGGCGGATGAGCCCGGGGTTTGCGGTTCAGGATTGCGGGTCGCTAAGATCGTTTTTGGCAGGCTAACGCGGACCTACCGTCACAGTTTATACAGCTAACCGCTCGGATACGGTCACGATGTGCCAACCGCTGTTGGCGTATCGATAGCTGATTCCATCTTCGATTGCGATCAGGTGCAACCATTCGTTATCAAGCAGGTTCTGGACCAGTTCATGCTTGGCGATGATGCGATCGATCGATTCGCGCGGCGCAGCAATGATGCATTGCAAACGCATCGGAAGGTGTTGATATTCATTCCCGGTGTGCAAAGACTGAATCGGCAAACCGGTCATCAAGTCACCACTATTGCCCGATAAAACGCCAAAGCGTCCGACGACGTTGTGAACGGTTTTGCTGCCGCTACCGAAGTGATCGTTGTCAACCGTCGATGCGTAATACTGCATATTGATCCAATTTGCGACGACCATCGGTGCGGTCATGATTCCTTCTAACACCGCCCCGTCGGGATCGTTACGGAAATCGTAGCTGTGCAAAAACGAACGACCGTCCAAGTTAGCTTGCTTTGTCATCGAACGGGGGCCAACGATGAAGGCAGCATTGCCTGCGAGCCCCCATTCGGGGCGAACTTCGGACCAATCAACGGCGCGACGCATCACATCACGCATCGTCTTGCTGGCGACAATCGGCATTCGCTCAGTTCTAGTTTGCTTACCCGCGACGGCGGCGTGATTGACCAACTCGGACAACTCTTCCCGATGCGATGTTGGCATTTCATCTAAATCAAAGAATGAAAGTTTATCCGTCGTCGTATTGTGAAGCCCGCCAAGGAAATGTGTGTCTTCCGGGATCTGGATACCATGTTCCACTAAGCCTGATCGAACGAAAGGTTGATTGAGTAACGCAGCTGCCAATCGCGCGTTGGGTTCGCCTGAATGCCCGCCGCATGCGCCGCAGTCCAAGCCAGCTGCAAGCGGGTTATTCTCGGTTTGGCTAGCGTGACCGCAGAAAACGACCAACTTAGCAAAGTCCTTGGTCAACCCAAGATTAGTTAGCATTCCTTTTGCCAAATCAATCTGGTTGGACGTCGTCATTCCTTGCTGGTTCAGGCCACGAAGGGTGGGGCCAAGCAGATCCTGATCCGATTCTTCCACACCGTCAAATTTTCCTACACCGTCTTTGGAACCCATGCCAATCGCACTTTTCAACAGTTTCCATCCGTAGAAAAAACCCACTGTCTCAACAAACGTGAAGCAGCCGATCGACGACGTCTGGAATCGTTTCCACAGCTTTCGCCAAGAACGAGTTCGGATTCGCTTTTCAACACATGCCAGCTCTTCCGCTGTATCGGCTTCGTGCAGTCCTTCGTGCAATTTGAATTGCGGCTTTAACAATACGGGCAGGTGAGCAACACCCTGACATTGCCCCATTGGCACAAAATCGATGGTCATGCCGAAGAAGCCAACGAAACCAAACGTTTCGATCTCCGGGGATTGTGATTCCAATTGTCGACGCATTCGCTCGCTACGCACGTCGATGCAAAAAACCAACTGTGCCAGCTTTCGTTGGGCGTCAATGGGTTCGTGATTCTGATTCGATAACGTCCCAAGCAGATTATCACGAAACGCAATTTCGCTCGCTCGCAACAGCACATAGCGGCAGGTCGTGTCATCAGGCTGGGTTTCCCCTGCCGATGCGACCACATCACGTGAAAGGGAATCCCAATCCATGGATTCATTTGCCCATTGACCAACCGCGACATCGTAGGCCAACCGAATAGCCAGCAGACCATTGAAATCG
>CAYVAN010000071.1:0-5415 GCA_964449225.1 uncultured Rhodopirellula sp. | reverse complement strand
ATCCGCAGCCGCCTCGTCCGTCCAATGCGTTTGATACTTGGCCCACGCACTCCAACCCGGCATCGAAAAAGCCTGGCAAAGCAGAAACGATTCCCAAAGTTCTTCCGGCAAGCCCAGTTTTTGCAGTAACCAAGCGATTGCCTGATCGGCCGTTTCAGGCAACTGCCCCACGAAATCGCGGAACCCTTTCAGGCCGTTGGATTCCATGTTTCGGTCGATCAACGACATTGAACGCCAAGCATTGAATAGCGATAACCCCTTCCAAGGACTCTTCCAAACCGCCTGGCCTTCGTCATAGTGTGCGGCGCAGAACTTTGACACTTCGTCGCGAATCGCCACGGTCCAGTTCGACGTTCCCTTGCTGTCAACGAATTCAGAAATCGTTCGTAGACGAAGATTCTTTTCGTTCGTGTTCACAGACGAAACATTCAACGCAGCGATCACGGCGTCCGCTTGAACCTGATCGCTGAGCCCTAGTTCAAAGATCGCCAATTCAATATCGCTGTTGGAAAACTGCTGTTTTGCGTACTGGTCGTTGTAATACGACAGCGGCATCAGGGTTTCGCAATCGGAAACCCGTTGAAGCAGCGATCGGCTATCCAAGAAAGAACGATCACTCATTCCAAAGTAAGGATTGACGGCAACGTAGTCCTTCAGCGGCCAAACCGGTGAAATCACCGTTGCGACTTGCGAAAGCACTTGATCGACTTGAACTTGCATAGATCTAATTGGGTTGAGTTACTGTTTCGTGTAGTAGCGAAATTTCTGAAGAACCGTGGCTAATTCCCTGGTTAGTTCCTTGGCTAATTCCCTGGCCGGGGATCCAGCCGTAACGGTTCTATCGTAGAATTCACGACGCGATACCGCTTGCTTAGTTGGCAGCGATTCGACCAAAAATTCGTTGTAGTGATTTCTCAAAGTAAAATCCGTTGCTGGCGTGGACATACCAACGATCCAATCGTGGCGACGACGGCTTGAACGCCAAACGCAATTGCAAATACAACATTCCGCCAAACCCCATCAGAATGATCGCCGCAACCAGCCAAACCGAGTCAGGGGCAATTGACTTCGGTAGGCTGGAAGCGACGATCTTGTTCACCGTGGCGAATCCAATCGCGTAGAGGAAACACATCGCGACAGCCATCGTCATTGACTTGATCATCAGGGCCTGATCGCCCGCCCGCATCACTTGGCCAATCCAATGTGTCAGTGCGACGCATAGAACGCCACCTAGCAACAGTCCACCTGGTTTGGCGACGACGTTGATTCCGCAAACCGCCATCGCGATGAAGAAGAAAGCTACAATCACCGCGGCACATCCAACAAGCTTGATCCATTGGACTGACACGCTTTGAGTCCTCGCGCCCATGGTTGCCGAATGAGCTGACATCACGCTGCCGCTGCTAAGAAACGCATGAGCTTTGTAAAGTGAGTGAGCAAGAATATGCAGCATTGCGGCAGAGAACGCACCGAGTCCGCATTGGAGCATCATGAAACCCATTTGAGCCATCGTCGAATAGGCAAGCTTCTTTTTCACGCTGGTTTGCGTCAACATCACAACTGCGCCGAAGCATGACGTGATCGCGCCGATGATCGCTAGAACCAATAATGCCGTGGGAGCAAGTTGTAACAGCGGGCTAGTGCGAACCATCAAGTATCCACCCGCGTTGACAATTCCCGCGTGCATCAAAGCTGACACTGGCGTCGGAGTTTCCATTGTTTGCGGTAACCAAGTGTGAAATGGAAACTGAGCCGATTTTGTGATCGCTCCGATCACCAACAACATCCCCGCCCAAGTCATCGCGGGCGTAATCTCGGTCACCGCCGCAGCTTCGGAAAACAACTCGGCCAGACTGAATGTGCGAAATTGAACATAGATCAACACGAACGCACCAATCAAAGCCATGTCGCCAAGTCGGCTGATGATAAACTTTGTGTACGCCGCTTTTCGTGCCGCTTCGCGATGTTCGTAGTGAAGCAACATTCGGTGCAGCCCGGTGCTGGTCATCACCCAACACACAAAAAACATCACCAGATTGCCCGACACGACCAGCAAAGAAACGGCTCCGATCGTAAAGCTGGCCCAGCGGAAGTAGCATCCCTGTGTCGGTTCGCCGTCCAGATATCGAATCGAATAACGACTAATGATCCAGCCCACGAAACTGACCAACATCAACATCAAAGCAGCGACGCCGTCGTAGTGGACACCGATCAAACCGGCCGACCACGGCAACGTTGCATCGATCGTCGGCAACACCCCAGTCGCCACGGACACGCCCATCAAGGTAACGATCAGTAGCTGCATTCCAGTCAGCATCGAAACCAGACGGCGGAATCGTCGAACGTTCCGGTTAGCGACACTCGACGGAATAAGCGCAGCACAAACAAGGACGACGGCAAGCAAGGAAGTCGAAACCGTGAACATGGCAGGAATTCGATGGGTAAGACGGGAAGCGAAATGACCGATGCACGAAAACTAAAGCACGACAAAATTGTCGTCAATAGGCTTTCGGGTGTTTCTGATGGGCTCTTTTGATATAGCAATCGATAATGCGTGTGTTAAGTCAATAAATCACATTGAAGGCGACAAAAGCCGCCTATCTGCGAAAAATCACTTGCGAAGTTTTTTTCGTGAATCCCAATTCGCTACTCCTGTGTTATGATTCCGACCGAAAGGTTCTGAGATCCAGGGCTGTCGATGCATAATGGAAACCGATGACCAAGACACCGATGACCAAGACACCGATGACCAAGACACCGAACGCTGCTGCTGAGACCGCTCCATCGAAGGGATGGACCTTTCTAACCAATCACGCCCATGTGTTGATCGTATTGCATTCCGAACCGGACTTGGTGCTTCGCGAAGTCGCCAGTCGCGTGGGGATTACCGAACGCGCCGTTCAGCGGATCGTGCAAGATTTGGAAGAAGACGGGTACGTTCGTCGGCAAAAAGTCGGCCGCAAGAACCGCTACAAATTGCAAACGAAAGAAGCGCTGCGCCATCCCGTTGAATCGCATCGAAAAATCGGTGATCTACTTAAATTGATCACCGGCTAGAACCTTCCCGTGGGTTGATCAACCGAAAGATCGGTCAGGTTTCTGATGAATCCTGGACGCGGAAATGATATTGATCGCCGTGTTTTCGAAAACTTGGCGTTTTGATCATTTACCTTGCAAATGGCTCATGCTATCGTTCGGCCCCCCGCTTTTATCTCCATTCCAAAAGCCGGAATGGGGGGCGGTCACCCAATCAGTCCCTCAGGGTCGCGATGCGAATTCTATTAGCTCCCGTTGCACTACTAGTTGGCTGCAACGATTCGTTAATTGACACTCCTACCTCGGATCAGGTCAAAACCGTTTCCGTCGACGCTTCCGAAAACCAGAATGCGTCACTGTCGCCAAAGCAAGCCAAGAAAGTTCGGCCCGAAGTGAATCAAGGTGTTTTTGTGAAGCCATCCGAGTCGGCGGGAAACACTGCGAAGATCAATGACTTCGGGAATATCAGTGTCGAGAACAGTTCTGAGTACGATGTATTTACACGTGCGAAGTCTGATCCTGTCGATAATGCAACCGTCATTGGATTTGATTCTTTACAAAACAATGCTGGAAAGCTTCAAAACAGCGAAGGATCGACCTGGCAACGTTACGACCAAACCTACGACCAAGCCTACGAGCAGTAACCTGCAACCTGTCTCCTGTCTCCTCTGACTCACCCCAGGTTCAAGCCTGGACGTCAGTGGTGCGCTTCGCATAGCGTTCTGGATCATGTGCTGTCCAACGTCCGTCACGGTCATACTAGGATTCTAATAAATCCAGAGTGAGCGTTTTCGTCATGTCTGACGTTAAACGCATCTGTCTCTTTTCGTCGGTGGCGACTGGTCCAACGATTGAATGCGGTGAATCCTTCATCACAACTTTGGTTTCCTGGCCATTGTCATCGACTTGAACGATCGGCTTAAAATAGTTGTCACCATCGCGCCGAATCACCGTTCCTGTTTGACCGTTACTTAACGAAACATTGCTTCCGATGGGAAAGAGCGACATCGTGGAAAGCATCGCTCGCATCGGAGCGGCTTCGAATTTTCCTCGGCCACCTTCATGAAGCAAGAGCGTGATTGCGTCATGCGGTACGACCGACGGACGTCCCGGTCCGGGTGTGATCAATGAAAGGTAAGAATCAAGCAAATTGAGGACTCGAGATAACGGGTGCGTTACGTTTGACCCCAGGCCACGCGGATACCCACTGCCATCACACCGTTCATGAATTTGTGACACGATTAGACGAACTTCGTCTGGAATGACCGAGAACTTGGCAAACAATTCGCCTGCAATGATCGGGTGCTTTTTAAACTCCCACAATTCATCTTTAGACAATGCGATTGTGGTGTTGCGAAACTTTTCCGGCATTTGAAACAGGGCCATATCGTGAAGCAATCCAGCGGTCCCAAGGTGTTTTACCTCGCTTTCAGACAGCTCCATTTCAATCCCGGTATTGATTGCCAGCGCGGCTAAGTTGGTGCAGCGTTTGGCAACCGAAAAATCGGATGCTTGCTCAGTTCCGTTCAATGTTTGCGCGGCGATCGACTGGTCCGAATCCTCCAACGCCATTTCTGTTAGCGACAAAGGAATTTCACAAAGCTCGTACACCGCAGACGATGAAAGCGAATGAATTTGTTCGCCAATGCTTTCGATCTTACCGATGGCACTGGCAACCGCCGACGCAAACCGTTCGGCTCGGTGGTTACAGTACGGTTCGTGTCGCCGATCAATACGGCGGTTAACCAATTTTCCATCGACCGACGCGGTGACGGCTTTTGCTTGTCCAGAATCTTCCCCCAACAGCTCGGGGGCGTCATCTGGGTGAACGTCCAGATACGAAATGCCTCTCTTTCGGATCTGTTCTCGGATCGTCTTTGTAAACGGTTGCCCAGATCCGAGCAAAAGAACTTCGTCAGAATCAGAAATGTCAAACTTGCAGGTCGTTCCTAGGCGAATTTCGTCTAGGTTGACGCGCATCGTCGGCTGCTTATCCATTGACCGTGCCCCTCGGTACTTAGAATTCAGTAATTCAAAATGCTCGTTTTGAAGCCCCACTGTTTGGGGTTTTGATATTATGGATCATAAAGACCGCGCGTGATAGCTGGATTGCTAAAACTTCGCAAAAAGCGTTCGACAAACAGTGCTGAAAAACGGCACAAATGCGCGAGATGTTTTTTCACACGAAAGAGTAAAGTGCATATCCAAGGAGCTTGACCATCTTTGGCGTCGCAAAATGCTTGGCCTTTCTGAGGCCCTTAGATGCGCTTTCGCCGTAGCGAAGCTTCAGCGGTTGCCGGGCAAACCGAACGCCTACGCGGCGATCGCTAGTGCGCCTGCGAAGGCGATTGAATTGTCGGGTGAAAGTCCCGATCGGGG
>CAYVAN010000070.1:3638-20937 GCA_964449225.1 uncultured Rhodopirellula sp. | reverse complement strand
TGCTAGGACTGATCAAAGTCACTTGAATTTTGTCGGGCATCAATTCTGCTCGCAGCGAATCGCTGAATCCGTGCATCGCGAACTTGCTCGCACAATACTCGCTTTTGTTCGGAACAGCTCGATGCCCCAGCACGCTACCGATGTTGCAAATCACCGGCGAACGTCCCTTACGCAGAAACGGCAAACAAGATCGGGTCAGCTCTAGTGGCGCAAAGAAATTAACCTCCATGATCTTCCTGAGACGATCGGCGGACGCATCAGCAAACGGCCCAATCGCGCCAATGCCCGCATTGTTAACCAACAAGTCAATTCGCCCACCATCAACGTCGCACGCCGCATCCACCACTTTTTGACGTAGTGATGCATCAGTCAAATCCCCAGCAACGGGGATGATAGCCCCGGGCCCCAATGACGATTGAATCAATTCGTCCAACCGATGTTTTCGCCTTGCGGTTGCCACAACCGTGGCGCCGCGAGCAACAAGGAGTTCGCAAAGGCACTTTCCAATGCCACTGCTGGCACCGGTCACGATGGCGATCGAATCTTCTGGTTTGAAACGCATAGACTTTGTAGGTCAATTGTCCCAATTGACTCGATTCACCTGCGGAATGCGGGAAAGACAATTGGGACAATTGTCCTACTCTTTTCACTAAGCCACATCACTCGACGTCGAACCTGACGTCGCGTCTGACGAAGACTGCACTTCCACTTCTTGATTGTCGCGATCAAAACTGACCGGCGTGATTGACTTCGCTGATTTACGAACCGGCCCCATCGCACCTGCGGGCATGCGAACGTGAACGACCGTCACCTGATTACCGAATTCTCGCGACACAACTTCGCCTTTCTCCGATAGATAGGACAGCAGCTTACCATCGGCAGGATCGACTTCGACTTCGATGTCAAGGAACTCACGCCCCAGGGCTTCCCCCACCGCTTCAATCAACAACGATAATCCTTTGTTCCCCCGCGCGCTGACTGGAATTGCATTGGGATAACGATCCAAGACTCGATTGAGAATCAATGGATTGGGAATGGCGTCAATTTTGTTGAGGACCAACAAAGTGTCTTTTTCTTCGATGCCCAATTCGGTCAGCACCTGATACACCGCGGTAATTTGTTCAAACACGGTCGGGCTGCTGGCGTCGGCAACATGCAGCAACAAATCCGCTTGACGCGTTTCTTCAAGCGTTGATTTAAAACTGGCGACCAACGAGTGGGGCAGGTCGCGAATGAACCCCACTGTGTCGGAAAGCAACACAGTTCCCCAACCAGTCAGTGCCCAACGGCGCGTCCGAGTATCCAAGGTTGCAAACAACTTGTCTTCGGCAAGCACCGACGCGTCGGTCAGCGCATTCATTAGCGTGCTTTTGCCCGCATTGGTGTAACCGACCAACGAGACCGTGGGAGCTTCCTTTCTAGCCGCCACCTGCCGCTCGCGTCGCTCCTCGACTTCCTTTAGTTCGCTGCGCAAATCCGAAATTCGTTTTTGAGCGAGCCGGCGGTCAACTTCCAGCTGCTTTTCACCCGGTCCACGCATACCAACACCCATGGCTTGACGTGACAAGTGAGTCCACATGCGTTTGAGCCGAGGCAATTGATACTGAAGCTGTGCCAATTCGATCGCGAGCCGAGATTCATGCGTTCGCGCCCCGGCGGCAAAGATATCTAGAATCAATTCGGTACGATCAAGAACTTTGGTACCGACCGCCTTTTCGAGATTACGCGTCTGAGCGGGCGTTAAATCGTTGTCAAAGATGACCATGTCCGCGTCGTGGCGTTCGACCATCAAACGCAGTTCTTCGACCTTGCCCTTACCAAGATAGGTGGAGTGGTCAGCGGAAGATCTTCGCTGGACCAGTTCATCGACGACCTCGGTTCCTGCGGTGGTCGCCAAACCATGAAGTTCCTCCAGCGGATCGGTCTCCGGCTTGTCGCCAGGGGTGATCAGCCGGGCCAAGACACTTCGCTCGGGAGCGTCGTCAAGGACCTTGTGTGTTTTTTGCACGATAGCGGAGGGGTCTCCCATGGGCGGGCAAGCGGAAATTCTGTTGTGGTAGCTTACATTATAGTCCACCATCGGTGAGCACAAAGGCGTGCATCGGGTTCGGGTGGCTTGTCGGTTTTCCGGATTGTGTGGATGAGCCGTGACCAGACGTGTCACAGGGGTAGCGAAGAATGCAGGTGTTGTCAGATCACATCACCTCTCGCCCCCAGGCAATGCCATGACTCAAATGCTTCTCTTCACCGATACTGCTGCTGCCCCGTTCACCGCAATCGCTCCTGCCGCGTCCCCGGTTTCCGCTACTGCCACCGAGTCGCTTCGCGAAGTTGGCAATCCAACCGCCATCGAAACCGAGATCCCAGAACCTCATGTTCGCGGCCTCAACCGCATGGGCGATCTTGCTCGACTAGTGCTGCTGCGACACGATTTGGTCGCCGCCCAGCGAAAAGAGCGTCAAACCCAGCGACGATCAGGTCGCCGAGCTAAGTAATCGAACGCCAGAACGAGTGATAGCAGGCTTTCAGCCTGTTCTTTTTGGCTACACAGGCTGGAAGCCTATGCCATGGCTTAGCTTGTCCCCAACGGGCCAGCAGCCTCTTTTTCCGCTGCGGGTTCAGGCTTGGGCTCGACTGCTTTGCTGGAAACAGCCTTGGCTTGTCGCTCACGCTCTTTTTCCTTTTTCCGTCGACTTCGCAGCATGGACGCTGTAATCAATGCTCCCATCAAAAAGCCAATTCCAGTGGTCGATAGCAGCAATACCGAAAGCGGCATTTCAGGCGTTTCGAGCCAAAACAGGGAAACCGATTGCAATTCGTTGTTCTGGACCGCCATCGCGATCACCAAAACGATGGCAAGTATCAAAAAGAACCAGCGGATTTTCTGCATCTAGGTTGCCTCAAAAGCCGAACGAGAATACTGTACACGAGTTCATTTAATTGCTAGCAATTGCCTCGTGCTCTTCATTGACTTTAACTCAAACCGATCAGCCAAGGGAAAGGGAAAATCAGTTTCAATGGCCGTTCAGCAGACATTTGAGTTTATTACCCCGCCCCCGGTTGCGAAAGATTCGTTCACGAAAGATTCGTTCACGAAGGATTCGGTTACGAAGGATTCGGTTACGAAACATTCGATCGCGAAGGATTCAGCACTTCAGCTTAGGGCAAAGCCGCCAACGGTCAAAGCAGAGCCCCAGCCAACCCAAACGGCCCCCGCCCAGCCTGCGGCGACAAAACATGAACAGCTGCTGCAAAAACTGCGTGGTCGAGTTCACGGCATCACGACAGCGGCAAAGCATCATCGGCTGAAAGAAACCTTCTCGACCGGCTGCGAATCGATCGACCGGTTGCTGCCAGGGTCGGGGCTGCGAATCGATGCGGTCAACGAATGGGTCGCCGACGGGGATGCCTCTGGGGCGGCCGCATTGTCGCTGGCCATCGCGTCGGCTCGCGCCAAAAAAGGCCCCCTGGTCGTCGTGGCTGACAGCAACCATTTCTATCCGCCAGCCGCAGCGGCCGTTGGCATCGATCCATCGAAAATCATTTGGGTCCGCCCAACAACAACCGCAGACACAGTCTGGTCGATTGACCAAGCACTTCGTTGCACCGGAGCATCAGCGGTCTGGGCTTCGGTCGGCGCCTGGATGGATGACCGTGACGCCAGACGCTTTCAGCTGGCAGCTGAAAAAGGACAAACCACTGGATTCTTAGTTCGCCCGCGTTCGGTTCGCGGGCGACCAACGTTTGCCGAAGTGCGTTTTCACGTTGCCATTTCCAAACAAGTTGACTCAGTCGATACATCACTTCCCACATGGACACTCACTCTGGATCGATGCCAAGGATCGCATGCGGGCATTGGCACCGGGCGACAAGTGCAGGTGACGATGGATCACAACGGCCAACTGAACACCTTAACATCGACAAGGATGCCATCTCATGAATCGGCTGCTGTGCATCTGGCTTCCCAATTGGCCCATCCAAAGACGGCGTCATCAACAAGTGCTGGAATCGAATCTGTGTCCCGAAGAAAAAAACGAGCTTGATTCTAAAGAAAATAACACATGGCAGCTTGCGAACCATGCTCCGATCCTGATCTGGGGAGAACACCAGCGACGCGGACGTCGTGTATTAGCGTGCTGCCCCAAGGCTCGTTCCGCAGGCGTGCGAATCGGAATGCCGGTCGCGCAAGCAAGCGAACTGTGTGTTAATACAGTTAATAAATTGTGTCCTGGTAACCAGGGTGTTGATAAACAGACAGAAGATCCACAAGTGGATCCACACAGTGTTTTGCCGCGAGTTCTATCGCATGACGCTGGCGAAGACTTAGAGGCATTGCAGCAATTGGCCGAAAAGTTTCATCACCAGATTTCTCCTCTGGTGGCAATTGAGACGATCGACAAAAAACCTTGGTCGGGTTACCCGCGTCACCAAAGCGAATCGTTGATGTGCGAAATTAGCGGCATCGCACACCTTTACGGCGGCGAAGCAGAATTACTAACTTCGGTCACGCAGATGCTTGATTCGATGGGCTTGGCCGCACGAATGGCCATTGCCGACCACCAGGCAACCGCCTGGGCGGTCGCGCACGGCATGACCGATCAAATCAGAAAAACGGTCACCCGATCGCAAGATCCCCTGCCACCCCGATGCACAATCGTACCAACGCAGGTTGCTGGTGGCACCCCTGATAGCTCTCCTGCGTTTCGTCAAAACAGCGTGAAAGGGCACATTGCCAAAGCGTTCATCGAACCCCTTTGCGTCACAGCGCTTCGCATCGATGAAACGACCGCCATGTCGCTGGATCGTTTGGGCATTGCGACCATTGGCCAGCTACTAAAACTGCCTCGCAGTGGCCTGGCTTCCCGACTGGGAACCTCGCTGGTGCAGCGGCTTCAAGAAGTGCTTGGCGAATTGGATTCGCCGTTAGTGGTTCACCGGGTTCCAGTTGAACATCGCGAAACATGGAAGCTTCAATACCCGACTTCCGATCAAGCGATCCTTCAAGACCGAATCGCTCGACTGATGAAAAAGATCAGGGCGGGCTTGGCGACACGTCAGCGTGGGGCACTACGCATCACATGTCGCCTGGACCTGCTGGTCCACCCGCCACTGATCCTTCAAATCGGTCTCTTCGCTCCGACGACCGATGTCGGTCACCTTTGCGGCTTGCTTTCCACCCGTCTGGAAACACTTCGTTTGCCTGCTGACGTTAATTGCATCACGCTGACTGTCAACTTGTCAGGTCCGATTCGGACCACCCAAATCTCGCTCCTTGGTGATCCGCTGGAAAATGACCATCAAGCATCCAGATCTTCAATTGGCCGCCTGGTTGATTCGCTCAGCAACCGTTTGGGTCGCGATCAAGTCGTTAAGGTGCATCTACGGAAAGACCCGATTCCCGAAACCGCCTATCGCACAATCCCCTTAGCAGGCAATCCAACCGTCAACAAACGGGGTGGAACCCGACGAAATGCCCATCATCTTGGTACACAACATTCTAATAAACAACATTTTGATAAACCGATTTACCATCCCCATGCCAGCGATGCCATGCGGCGTCCTTTTTCATTGCTGGCTTCCCCATTGTCCCTAGCGGTGGCTTCAAAAGGTGGCTCATTTCGTCACACAACTTCATCGACTGATTTGCCCGATCGATTCCTGCTGCACAATGTGGCCTATCGCGTGCTGCGGTCATGGGGACCGGAACGAATTGAAACGGGCTGGTGGAACGGGCCCTCGGTGCGTCGCGACTACTTTCGAATCGAAACAGATCAAAAACAGTGGTGGTGGATCTATCGCGATTTTTCAACTTGCGTCCAGCACCCTGGTCAGTATCGATGGGTGCTACACGGCCGTTTTTCCTAAACAATCTCGATGCATCAGCAATCATGGTCACCCCCTAAAAGCCCCAGCCCACTTTCTATTCAGCCCACTTTCTATTCAGCACCACTTTTCGTTCCAGCACTCCCGACAATGACCATTAAGTTTTGAGCCAAGCTTTTGGAATCGCCAAAGTGATTTCATCGATGCTTCAAAAAGAGAACGCGGAAAAACCAGCATGGCTCCGCAAGGTCAATATCTACAAAAAACGACCGGCAAAGCATCATGCTCAACCGGTCGTGAGTTTTTGACATCGCGTCTTGTCGCAGTTCCATCCCTGACCGGGATCAAAACACGAGCTGAACTGAAGTTCAGAACAAAAACAAAAGGTGGTCATTCCCTCAACGTAGAAACAATGATTCAATTCTACCGGCCAAATCCGTTCGGCCCACCTAAGGATTGCGACACGCATTCATTGCGTGGCCCCCAAAGATCTGAATCATTCAGACCCGAGTGAACATTAAAAAGCGAATCGAGCTTTAACAGCTGGATGGTCAACATCCAATGTCGCCGATTCGCAACAAAAAGAAGCCCAGGTGAAAACATCCACCAAGGGCAAAGGTCGTCAAGAAGTAGGTGGAGCTTCGGAGTCAAGAAGAGACAATGGATGCACGGCAAGCAAGTTGTTGGGAACACACAAAACAGTGGGTTTCAAACGGCGCATAACACGCATCTCCTGAAGGCTCGAAAGATAAGACCGGCCGCGATCAAAAACGCACACGGCGTGTCTCGTTGGCTCGACCGTGAATGTTGCGTCGACCAACAAAGATGTCAACAACAATCTGAAAGACAATTTCAATTTCTAACATCGCACCCGTTCAAAACAATGTAAAAAACGACACGATGATGTTGGAAAAAACTTTCGTTTCCAAAAATGTTCTCGACCACCACGACGACTCAAACACTTTCAAAAATTATGGGCAACGACCTTGAACCTGTGCGTGAAGACGCCTCCAAAATTTCGCACGACTGGAGCGATCATGCATTTGAAAGAATGCAAGCTCAATTGGGACCAAGTGTTTGTCGACAGTTGGCTATTTTTCCTTTGCCAAAAAACTTTGTGCTGTCAGTGATCGTTCCCGTATTTAATGAATGCAAAACGATCTGCAACGTTGTCGATCGACTACGCAAAACGGGATTACCACTACAAATCATTTTGGTTGACGATGGTAGCGACGATGGAACAGCCCAAGCAGTCGAATCGCTGAAATCCGATGATGACGTAATCCTGATCAACCATTCGATCAACCGAGGCAAGGGTGCCGCCATTCGCACCGGTGCCAAAGCTGCCACCGGCGATGTGATCGTCATTCAAGACGCGGATCAAGAATATGATCCGACCGATTTTCGTTTACTACTGCAGCCAATTCTTGCTGGCGAGGCTGACGTAGCTTACGGGACTCGCTACGGGCACTGTGACCGCTCGCTGTCTCCATGGTGGCACCAAAGCGTCAACAATGGCTTAACGTTGCTAGCAAGCATTGCAATCGGCATTCGGCTTAGCGACGTGGAAACCTGCTACAAAATGGCAAGACGTGAAAGCTTTGAACTGATCCTAAATGACCTTCAGGAAAATCGCTTTGGCATTGAAATTGAGTTGACAGCGCGTTGGGCGCGTGCTGGTCTGGAATTTACAGAACGCCCGATTCGATATCACCACCGATGGTACGACGATGGAAAAAAAATTGGCTGGCGAGACGGCGTCAGTGCTCTTCGGTGCATCTTCCAATACGGCCTGTTACGACGGTGAGCAAAAACGCCTCGTCGACCCTTGCATTTTTTTCAAAATCGACGCCTTGAAAACCTCCGATTATCTGAATGTCGCCGTTGACGGTCGTTCTGATCACTAGACAATCTGCAACCGATTATTTGTTGGGCGATTGATTGATCCCCAACATTCACTCAACCCCACACCGCCTCAGTCGCACGAAAGAGACGCTACCTTGAAGCAGAAGACCGAAAAAAGAACCGGCCAGTGGACAACCCACGACGCTTCGTTGCTGTATGGGATTGAACGCTGGGGCGATGGATACTTTTCTATTTCTGATGAAGGCAATATCGTTGTCTCGCCCGACCGCCAAGACGGTTCCTCGATCGATCTGAAAACTATCGTCGACAGCCTGCGAGATCGCGGGTTAGAACTTCCGGTTTTACTGCGATTCAATGGGATCCTAAGAGACCGCCTACAGCAGCTCGATCGGTGTTTTGCCAAATCGATTCGGGACTACGGTTACCAGAATCGTTATCGATGCGTTTTTCCAATCAAGGTAAATCAACAACGCGAAGTCGTTCAGCAAATTGTCAGTGAAGGTGCAAAGCTTGGATTTGGCATTGAAGCGGGTAGTAAATCCGAATTATTGGCTGCGATAGCCATGAGCAGTGCCAGCGTCCCGATTATTTGCAACGGATTCAAAGACGAGGAATTCATTCGTCTAGCCACAATGGCACAACGCTTTGGACGCACGGTCATCCCCGTTATCGAAAAGGCTAGCGAACTTGACTTGATCCTTCGCATCGCCGCTGAAATCGGCGTACGTCCGACATTTGGCATACGAGTCAAATTGGCAACTCGCGGCAGCGGGCGCTGGCAAGCCAGCGGCGGTTATCGCAGCAAGTTCGGCCTGACGGTCGCCGAAGTCCTAGCCGCACTTGATCGCTTGATCGCGATGGACTTAGCGGATTGTTTTCAACTGCTGCACTTTCATGTTGGCAGTCAAATAGGAAATATCCGACAACTGAAATCTGCGATCCTAGAAGCAGCAAGAATCTACGTCGATCTTCAACGACGCGGTGCTGAACTTCAATTCCTTGATGTTGGCGGCGGGCTTGGCGTCGATTACGACGGCTCACGTACTGACACCGAATCCAGCATGAATTACACAATTCAAGAATACGCTAACGATGTGGTCTATCACGTCCAAAGCGTCTGCGACGAAGCCGGTGTGCCTCATCCGCAATTGATCTCCGAAAGCGGTCGCGCTGTCGCTGCCCAGCACAGTGTGATGATCATGGAAACAATCGGCGTGACCTCACAAGGCAAGCCAGTGATTCCCGATTGGGCCAAAGCAAGTGCAGACGAAACAAATGACGAAATCGAAGGCCCACCCGAACACTACGAACAACCCGTTCACGATCTGTGGTCCGGTTTTAACGAGCTCTCTGCGTCAAACATGATGGAAACATTTCACGACGCACAGGTTTCGCTGGACCTTTGCATGAATCTGTTCAGCGGTGGTTACCTACCTCTGGAACAGCGCGTTGCAGCAGAAAACCTCTACTTCGCGTTATGCCACCGGATTCGTTCAATCTCAGAAACGCAAGAATCAGTGTCATCGGAAATAAAAAACCTTGACCGAATGCTGTCCGATATTTACTTCGTCAACTTTTCATTATTTCAGTCCATGCCCGATGCATGGGCCATCGACCAGCTTTTTCCAATCATGCCAATTCATCGCTTAAAAGAGGAGCCAACACGGCACGCGGTTTTAGGTGATATCACTTGTGACAGCGACGGAAAAGTCGATTCGTTTGTTTGCGGTACCGGTCGAACCCAAACACTAAAATTACATCCGATCCGATCGGACGAACCCTACCTATTGGCCGCCTTCATGGTGGGTGCATACCAAGAAATCCTCGGTGATCTCCATAACCTTTTTGGCGACACTCATGCCGTGCATGTTGAGTGCGACGGCAATTCAGTCAAAATTCGTTCGATCGTCAAAGGCGATACCGTTTCGGAAGTCTTAAGCTATGTCCAATACGAAGATCGCGAGTTGATGGAGCGAATTCAGGAGTCAGTTGAAGATGCCATTTCCGATCAACTGATCAGTCACCAGCAGGCCGGCCAAACAATCGCCGCATTCGAGAAGGCACTGTCAGGTTACACCTATTTGACGCCGCCACCAAAGAACAGGATCGATGCGTCCGTCTTGGATATCCCGAAACGCCAACAGCGGATGCCAGTCCCCCGACGATGACCTGGGATAGCCTTACGCAGCAAAAACCGCTTCGCAGCTATCTTCCCACTGACATCGAAAACAAAGCATGCGAACTGATCGCATTGTTTCGGGTGGATTCGCATCGGTCATGCCGATTATTCGTTGCGTTGCCTTGGCGAAACATTCAGCCCGAATCAGTCCAGGTTCTATTTTTGACGACTAGGTAGTTTTTCCTATCGTCATTTTCTCACTGACCCGACACTTGGATCACTTTTATGTCGTAGGTTCAAAGCACTGAGATCTTACATCGGCATGCTGGTGCACGATTTCGGCTCGAAATCCTTTCGTCTAAAATTGCCTCCAATCCAGAAGCTAATTACCGTGAGTCAAGCCAATACCAAACGACGCATCGCCCTGGTCGATCCCGAAGTCCAAGGCGGCGTGTTAAAGAAAATTGCCGTCCATTGGATCGTATTCTTCATCTGCAATGCTCTGGCACTTACGATTTGGATTCGCCTGTTCGAGCAACCCGATGCTGGTTGGGGACAGACCCTCGCTGATACGATGAAACGATTTCTTCCGTTCTTCATCATCACCATGGCACTGATCCCGGCATTTGTCTGGGACACCCTCAAACTGACCAACCGCTTTGCCGGACCAATCCTTCGGCTGCGTTCAACGTTGGCGGATGCGAGCTGCGGTGTCGCGGTCAAACCACTGCACTTCCGAACCAATGATTACTGGCAAGAGATTGCGTCGAACTTAAACACCGTGCTCTCCAAGCAAGGCGCCCCGATGAAACCGGCAGCTGGCGAAGATACCGTCGCAACCGACGAATCCTAAATCGATTGAGTCGATCCTATTATCTTTTCTTTTTCCGGTTCATTGTCGATGCGAATTAAACAGAAAAAACACTGCTTCCAAAAACCAGGTTCCAAACGCCAAACGATCCGACGACGCGGTCTTGCGACAGTCGAACTTGCGGTTTGTCTTCCCGTATTGGTGATCTTGGTATTTGGATCGATCGAAGCTTCTAGCTTTATCTTCTTAAAGCAGTCGTTAAACGCGGCCGCCTACGAAGGTATTCGCGAGGCCGTTCGGGTTGGATCGGGGAATTCCAATGCGGAAAACCGAGTCAACAACATATTGAATTCTCGTGGCGTCACGAATTTCAGTATTAATTTCCCAGGCGGTGAAACCTCCAGATTCGAACGCGGGGAAGAAGTCGTGATTGAAGTGTCAGCGCCCACGACTACAAACAGTCCGCTGGTTGGACAGTTCATTCCTAACCGAGATTTAACAGCCCGCATCGTGATGGTAAAGGAATAAAAAATGTTAAGTATGAATAAACAAAACGATTCATCCCGTGCTCCGGCAAGACAAGCAAACGCACGCCAAGGAGCCATGTTGGTTCTAATCCTGATCATGTTGGTCGGATTCATGGTTGCGGTTGCCTTCTCGGTCGACATTGCTTTCATGCAATTGACTCGCACGGAGCTGCGATCAGCCACCGATGCTGCCTCGAAAGCTGCCGCAGTCGAATTGTCAACCTCGTTGGACCGTGATTCCGCTATTAGACGCGGCCAAGAAATCGCGGCTGCGAACCTCGTTAACGGCGAACCGTTACTGGTATCTGCATCGGAGTTCTCATTTGGAAACAGCAGAGAACTGGTTTCCGGCAAGTTTGATTTCAATCCTGGTAGGACGCCAAGCAACAGCGTTCAAGTCGACGGGCGACGCGTTTCCGGATCGCTATCCGGGCCGGTCCCGTTGTTCTTCGGTGGCTTTTTCGGCGTCAACGTTTTTGAACCTCAAACCACTTCAACAGCCTCCTACATCGAACGCGACATCGTCCTAGTCGTTGACCGAAGCGGCTCAATGATCGGACAGAAGTTCAACGAATTAGTGAACGCAATCAACATCTTCGTCACTACGCTCGACAGCACGCCCGTGGACGAGCAAGTTGGCTTGGCATCTTACAATAACAGGGCTTCCGAAGACGTTGAATTGACTGGCAACCTAGCTGAAATCAGCAACACGATGGCATCGCTTCCAGTGGGTGGATTCACCAGTATTTCTCGCGGAATGCAGGCTGGTACAAACTTGATGGACCGAAGTCGCGGCCGAGACTTTGTCGAACGCACTTTGATTGTGATGACTGATGGCCGACACAATCGTGGGCCTGAACCTGCCGGCGTCGCGAGGCGACTTGCTGATGACGGTGTCAAAATTCACACCATCACGTTTGGTGCGGACGCTGATCAGCCTCGAATGATCGATGTTGCCAATATCGGTGACGGAAGACACTTTCATGCAGAAAATGGCGATCAACTGGCCGATATCTATCGCGAAATCGCATTGACGCTGAGCACAATTCTGACGAATTGATTGTGTAAAGCTAAGAATTGAATCTGAGTTCTCTAGATCCCGAGATGTAACCATGACGACAGTAACACCGAAACCGATTCGCATCCAATCACAACGCAGATCCGCGGTTGGCAACACAATGCCCGATCGCGCCGGAGCAGCGGCGGTTGAGTTTGCATTGGTTTCCACGCTGCTATTCGTATTGTTCTTTACATCTTTGGAACTGTGCCGCGTTGCGATGATTCGTCATACCGCCGATAACGCGGTCTACGAAGCATGCCGAACCGGCATCATCCCGGGCGCAACCGTTACCGAGGTGCAAGACCAAGCTCGCAGTGTCATGGCAACGCTCGGCGTTTCCAGCGTCGATGTAAGCGTTACGCCTGCGGCAATCGACCGTGACACGGACGAAGTCACTGTCGTGGTATCAATTCCACTCGATGAGAACAGCTACATTCCGAATGGATTCACAGCAGGCAATACGATTACCCGTGAATTGACGCTTCGTCGCGAAGGCATCCGTTAAAGCGTGTTTAATAACAACCGCTTAGTACAAATAAAACGATTCAGTTTAAACTGAACGGCGGCGGAAATTGACCTGAATTTCCACCAGCACTCTGTGAACCACCTTTTGGACCAGAGGGTCCAGGCGAAGAGGGTCCAGACGCAGATTGCTCTTCGACCGAAACCGAATGCAACTGTATATCGCCACTCTTTAACAATGCGATCAGCGCCTCTGCACGATCGTCGACGTTGGGCTGAGCCAACAATTCCAGCTTAGACTCCACGTTAAAGGGAAGCGTGTACGAAATGATATCCGTGATCGGCCCCAATCCCATCTGTCCCGCCATCAGCTCATGCAAATTTTGCTGGACGTTGGCTGTGGGCGGAATGATCTTCGCAAACTCGTTTAGCAATTCTTGCTTCAGGTTGAGCCGCTCATTCGCTCGGGTCGGTGAATAAAAGTCTTGATCGACATCGATCTCTGCGATTCGGAAAGGACGTCCCGTATCGAGCTCCTGAATAATCTTGGCGCGGCGGATTCCAACCAACAAAATGTTGTGTTTATCGCTTTCGACTTCGGCATGGGACACAATTCGCCCCAAACACACCGTCGACGCGATGGGCGGACCCGATTGGGGCACCGAGGCAATGCCGCCGGTCAAAGTCGCCATCGCAACCAAACGATCAGTTGAAAGTGATTCCGCTAACATTTCGCAATAACGCGGTTCAAAAATGTGAAGCGGTTGCATCGCATGTGGAAAGACCACCAAATCCGGCAACGGAAACAACCGAACCTTTGAATCAAAGTCATCGGGCAAGCGAGTCACGTCTTCTAGGTTATCCATCGCGTCCTCAATTGGTCGCTGTGTTTCAAGTCACTGCTTTCAAGTCACTGTTGTTTCAATGATGAAACTTGTTCAATCATCGCTGGCAAACATCATTAAGATCCGAAGCACATACCAGAACAGCAACACGACGGATGAAAACAGCGCTAACGATGCGGCCACATGTTGGCGAGTATCGTAGTGATGGATCACGTTGGAAGTGTCATACAAGATGTAACCGACAGCTAATGCGACCATCAAAGCGCTAAACCCCAGCCCGAACGAGAAGCCGAAAAAGATGCCCGCGACAATCGCTCCCATTGCCACGAAACCAGCCATCGCAAGATACTTACCCCAACTAGCCAAGTCTGTGCCGGTAACAAAAACGAATGCCGTCAAGCCAATAAAGCTGATCCCCGTGATTGCGGCTGCCATAACCGGCAATTGCGGTTCACCCATGACGCGGATGCACATGTAGAGCATCGGCAGCAATATCACAGCTTGGGCGATTACATAAAGACTAAGTCCAGCGTACTGCGTTGGTGTCGAGGTATCGCTGCTTGCCCAAGTCCGAGCCATCCAGGAAATGCCCATGAAAATCCCCAGCACAACCAGCCACCCCATGCCACCGATCATACGCCCAACCATGGCTTCCATCGTTGCCGCGGGTACGACGGTAAATAGTACAGCCTCAATCGCAATCAACGCCAAAATAGCGCCGGTCAAATGCGCGTAGGTTCGGCGAATGAAACCAATTCGTTCAGCATCAAGCGTTACACCGAATTCAGCGGGTTGGTCCTGAGTGTGGACTGAATAGGGGTTCGATTTGTCAAATTGCATCGTTCGTTACTTGTCTTCGAGTGGTTAGGGGGAATCAACGTCCCTATCATACGCTAAATCTCGCTGCTTTAGGGACACGAATTTGACTAGCAACGCCCTCAGATCGCTCACTTTTTGACAAAACCTGTCATCGGCAGCTCAAACGAGTGGGCAACTATTCGTTGTGAGATTAATCTTGGCGAAACCTATTTCTACCGCGAGGAAAACACGATGAAAAATCTTGTCAAGAATTTGCTTCTGACGGTCACCACAGCGATCGCAATCATCAGCGCCAGTGAAGCTCATTCGCAGCAGGTCGAGACAGCAGCTGCTGATCCAGGGTTGCAATCAAGCTTGGCTGAAAAACTTGCCGAGAAAGCAGCAGGGTTTGCTCAAACGGCTCCTCCACAATTGCGTGAATCGTTTGCCAAGGGCATCGACATCGTACGAGCGACTGGGATTGAACAATCAGCAAAACAGGTTGGCGATATGGCAGCCGATGCCAAACTGGTTGGCTGGGACGGCAAGACAGTTCAACTGAGTGACATGTGGCAGGAATCACCGATCATCTTAATGTGGTACCGCGGCGGCTGGTGCCCTTATTGCAACATCCAACTCAATGCGATGCAGCGGAGTTTGAACGAGATCGAAGGCGCGGGTGCCAAACTGGTTGTATTGACGCCAGAATTGCCGGAGAAAGCAAAAGAAACCGCAGAAGCCAACGGCTTGGGCATTGTCGCATTGCATGACGAAAACAATGACGTCGCAGATGCCTACGGTATCTTGTTTGATTTACCGAAGCCAATTTTGCCCATGTACCGAGATAAGCTAAAAATGGGAAGCTACAACGGACACGACAAAATGGAACTGCCCCTATCAGCAACCTATGTCATCAACAAGTCTGGAAAAATTGTGTACGCATTCCTGGACGCTGACTACAAAAAGAGAGCTGAACCAGACGATGTCATCGCAGCAGTGAAAGCTGTTTCAGGTAACTAGCGGTTGATCAAAATTGAATCTACATCGGTGTTTACCACACGCTTTTCAAGCCACACTGACTAGACTTGCCTTGACGCAAGCCTGCCTGCCGCAAATTCTTCTGTTCTGAGTTGCACAACAGCTTCTAAGTTGTGCATTGGCAGCCGCGTGAAAACCATTAAAGCCAGCGACCTACTTATTGGAAGTTCACTCAATTGGGCCTCACACATTTTGAACCACTGACGCGATCATTGCTGCCATTACTTTTTATTGCATGTTTGAGCGTCTTGCTTTTTCAGCCGCAGGCAAGGGCCGCCGAAAAAGCCAGTGATGCATTGAAAGAAGTTGCATCGGAAGAACTTACTCCACTTCAGTACACGGTTGGGTTTTCGGAAGCAAACCAGCATCGGATCACGATTGATGTTTTAGTACCGGTCGAGAACGGCCTTCTGAACAAACAAGGCAACATCGAACTTGCGATGGCTGTCTGGGCGCCCGGCAGCTATCTGATTCGCGAATTCGCTCGTAACGTCGAAGAGATTTCCGCAAGCGATGCTAGAACCGGCGTGGCGTTACCGATTCGACGCGTTCGGAAAAACCGATGGCGAGTAGAAACTGATAACGCATCTCTGTTGCGTGTCTCCTACCGACTCTATTGCCATGAGATGTCCGTGCGGACCAATTGGGTTGACGTGGAAATGGGCGTTCTCAGTGGAGCAGCTACATTTTTAACGCTCGCTTCTGACTTGGAGGCAAAGCGAACACGCCCTCATCATGTCAAGTATGTATTGCCGCCGAACTGGAGCGACGCAATCGCTGAGCTGCCCTGCACGGGCGACCGAATTAAAAAGTTTGTTGCGCCATCCTACGACGCGTTAGTTGACGCCCCAGTCGTGTTAGGCAACCCCATCACGGAATCATTTCAGGTCGGCGGCGTGCCCCATCGATTTGTTTGCATTGGCGACACTCAGTTATGGGACATCAAAAAAGCGACGAAAGATGTCGCTGCTATCGTGGCCACGCATCACGATTTCTGGAAATCTGTTCCTTATCAAAGGTACACTTTTTTGAACGTCATCTCCGAAGGTAGAGGTGGATTGGAACACAACAATAGCTGTTTGATGATGGCCAGCCGCTGGTCGCATCGCGATCCGAAGCAGTACCGCAAATGGCTTGGATTGGCCAGCCACGAATTCTTTCACACCTGGAATGTTAGGCGACTTCGTCCCGCTGGGCTTGAGACTTACGACTACGAAACCGAAAACTACACCGAAGGCTTGTGGGTTTCCGAAGGTGTCACCAGCTACTACGACAACTTGCTCCAGCTGCGTGCTGGCAAGCTGCCAATGAAGCATTACCTAAAAGAATTATCCGAGTCGATCAAATCGCTTGAAGCCAAGCCCGGTGCGAAAGTTCAATCGTTGGCCAACAGCAGTCATGATGCTTGGATTAAGTTCTATCGCCCCGACGAAAACAGCCCAAACACCACCGTCAGCTACTACGGAAAAGGATCTTTGGTCGCCTGGCTATTGGACACTCGAATCCGCATTGCCAGCGAGAACCAAAAATCTCTCGACGACTGCATGCGTGAACTCTACGCGAAACACTCCGGTCCCAAACGAAGCTTCACGCTCGATCATTTACTGGCAATCGTACAAGACCATGCGGACCAAGCGACCGCTGACTGGCTGCGACGTACCGTGCTGCAACCCACGCCGCTTGACTACCAAATCGCACTCGATTGCTGGGGACTCACATTTGATGAATCTGATTCTTCTGAAGATGGTGATGACGACGAGCCAGCAAACCTAAAAGCACAAAAGAATCCAACCGAGACGGCTGACACATCACAGCAACTCAAGCACGTTCCAGACCTGGGCGTAGAGCTTCAATTTGAAAACAAGTTGGCAACGATACAAACGGTGCTCCGTGGTCAACCTGCCAGCCAAGCTGGATGGAGCGTTGATGACGAATTGATTGCTTTGGATG
>CAYVAN010000070.1:0-3628 GCA_964449225.1 uncultured Rhodopirellula sp. | reverse complement strand
ATCAGCAAAGCGTCTGGGAAACAGCTTTAAAGCAGCTACCCGCCGGACGACCAACTCAAGCGATCTTAAGCCGCCGTGGTCGAATCCTATCGACCGTGGTCACTTGGGACGCCGATAAACCGCGAACGTGGAAACTGAAAGCACTGAAGGCTGAAACGAAAGAAGCAATCAAGAAATCAGTTACGCAATCCGATGACTCGCCCCAGGAAAAATCGCAACCGTTTGCTTCCGAACGACAAATCCAATGGCGCAATGACTGGCTAGAGCAGAACGTGGACGCAAAATAAGCTTGCCGGTACCAGAACTGCAGTGCAAATCAGCTTTTCAAACTGGAGACTGTGTCGCCATAGCGAAGCTCGTGCAGAGCTTCGGCGATAGCAGGGAAACCGAACGCCTGCGCGGCGATCGCTACTTACTGACGATACCCCAAAATTTAAAAAGTGATTTGCCCTGTACCAGAACTGCACGTTGCTTTCTAAGGCTTCGATTAACGCTTAAAACTCTGTAAGCGAATTCTCATTGATGTCCCCCTGCTTGAAATCGCATTCGATGGTAAACAAGCGGATCAACACAGCGTTTGACGCACTTACCTGACACAGCAATAAAATAAGTTTGAGACAAATAACCATGCAGAATGGAACAGCAGGCGTCGGTGGCAAGACGATGGACCAGGCTCTCGCCGAGCTTTCGGACATGACAGGCGGCGTGTCGCCGATCACTGACGAGGAATTCTTGCAGAGACTACAGCGTTTGCAGGCACTGATGCGGCAGCAGGACGTGGGGGCCATCTATCTGCATGCTGGATCAAACCTGCACTACTTCACCGGGCTGAGGTGGAAATCTAGTGAACGAATGGTTGCGGCGATCGTTCCTGTCGAAGGCCCGATTCGCTACATCGCTCCAAAATTTGAACTCGACACGCTTCGCGACTACTGGAAGATTCCCGCCGAAATTATGGCCTGGGAAGAACATGAATGTCCTTTTGCCTTGGTCGGGAAAACACTGAAATCGATGGGGGCGACCGGGAAAATGCTGCTGCTCGATTCAGTAACTCCGTACTTCATTGTTGATGGCATTCAAAGTGCCAATCCTGGCATTCAGTTAAGCCACGCGGGGCCTTTGACTGAAAAGTTGCGAAGTCGCAAATCTGAAACAGAAATTAATCTGATCAAACAAGCTCATCAGATGACGTTGCAGGTCCATGCAGCAGCAGCCTCTATCCTGAAAGCTGGCATCACCTCGTCAGAAGTGGTTGACTTCATCGACCAAGCACATCGCAAGGTTGGTGCTGCGAATGGATCCTATTTTTGCATCGTGCTATTTGACGTGGGAACCTCTTTCCCCCATGGAGTCAAAGACAACCAAACGCTTCGCCCAGATGACTGGGTGTTATTCGACACAGGATTCTTGTTGGACGGGTACAACTCGGACATCACCCGTAGTTTTTGCTTCGGCAATCCTACCGAAGCCCACCGGACCGCATGGAACGCCGAAAAAGCGGCTCAGATCGCCGCCTTTGATGCGGCAAAAATTGGAGCCCCCTGCGAAGCATGCGACGATGCGGCTCGAGCCTCGTTGGAGAAGGCTGGCTACGGCCCCGACTACCAACTTCCGGGATTGCCGCACCGCACCGGGCACGGATGTGGACTCGACATTCACGAAGGCCCTTATCTCGTCCGCGGCGACCGAACGCTCCTAGATGTGGGCATGGTCTTTAGCAGTGAACCAATGCTGGTCATCCCCGATCAGTTCGGAGTCCGGCTTGAAGATCACTTCTTCATGACCCCAAACGGCCCAGAATGGTTGACGGAACCATCCCACTCAATCGACGATCCCTTTGGAATCAATCAGCCGTAGCCAACAACACCCACAGCGTAAGTTAAAAAGGTGCCGGCGCGCGTAAAAGACGCCCGACACTTTTCTGGCAGGATGCATCTAAAACGAGGCATTGGGCCAGCTACCCCATGACGCGATCGCGGACCTGCTCAAGAAACCTGGCAGCGTGCTTCTTCCTTTGGTCGACATCACTGTCTTCACCCAAGACCTCGATCGGCAGAAACCCTCGATAACCAACCCGATCAATAATCTCCGCAAGTCGTTCCAAATCCACGGGCGATTGTTCTCCATCGGACCAAACATGTTCCTTGACCTGCCAAGTCGTGGCGTAAGGGAGCAGTTGCTCGATTTCTTGATAGACATTCTTTATTCGCAGACTTCCGATGTCTAAGACCAAGCCACACCAAGGCGAATTCACAGCGCGAAGCACTTCCAAAGTCTGATCAGCGGTCTCCAAGAAATCGTGATGATGTTGTAACGCAATGACGACGCCTTTTTCCTTCCCATACAGGGCACATGCTTTCAGCGATTGAACCAAACGCTGCTGAGCTTTCTGCCTATCCAGGCCCGGCTTCATGCGTCTTCCAGAAAAAACACGCAGAACGTCGGAACCTAATTTCGCGGCGACATCGATCCAATCTTTCGTGTGCTGAACGTCAGCGGCTAATTGATCGTCATTGGCAGTCGTGAAAGAATTACGAACGCCCGTCCCACTGATGGTGACACCGTTAACAAAAGCGTAACGCTTTAGTTCCAGAATCACCGAGTCACCACAGACCTCTGGATAACCGGGGAAGTAGTAACCTGTCATGTCCACGCCATCAACATCATGTTCGGCACAGAAATCGATGACATCTTTCATTGTCATCCGGCCAGAGATCAGTTCGCGGTTGAACGTGAACGCATTCAACCCAAGCTTTAGACGCTTTCCCTTCAGTCGACCTGTTGTCGCTAAACCCGGATGCGAATTCAGGCCGCCCGTGATGCTGTCTTCGCCGGAGGCATTGATGCACCCAAGTGCTGTAGAGAACACCGCTGTACTTCGAGCGATAAAACGCCGCCGATTGATCATCATCATTTGTCCATCAAAAGAATTGAACGGCTGAACCAAGCAGCACCCTCCGCCCCAATCATACCGAAACATTCAATCAAGTACGGCAAACCAAGGGCGAATCAGCTTTTCAGGCTGGGCAATGTCGCTCGGCTCTCCAATCCCAACAGCGACATTGGCTCGGAAAGGTTGTGAATAAATACAAAGCAGCAGGGGAACCGGTCACGAGTAACGAATTGGATGCCGTGCTACCCGATCGCTGGCTTGCAGCTCCCCCCAGCACACCTGGACGATCAACGAGGCCCGCCGCAAGGAACGACAACAAAAAGAAAAGATTCGCCGCCGAAAACGCTCCGGTCGACAATCAATCCAACGTTGCCGGACAAGATTCAGTTCACAAAACGCTCACGCTGTCGCTTCGCTACGGTGCGTTCAAGTGTCCGCAGAGCTGCGTTGGAAAAGTCCAACGATACCGACTGGGCGTGGTCAAGATTTCGCCCCGGTGACATCACTTGCGCCCGTCGGTTTTGGCTAAACACCAGCACAAGGTCTGACCCTCAGAGCGTTTCCCAACGGTGGGTCTGCGTCGCCAAGGCTCCTTGCCCCCACCCTACGAACTACCAACACACAACCAAAACAAAGACCGAACATCAAGCAAACGTAACCAACGTAGGGTGGGTCAAGCCGCTTGTCTTTACCCACAAGTCGAAGCATGATTTCGACTGATGATGCGCTCGGCGT
>CAYVAN010000069.1:0-20998 GCA_964449225.1 uncultured Rhodopirellula sp. | reverse complement strand
TTTCCAAGAGCGAATCAAGCGTCTTTGATCGGTGAGTATCCGCGCGAATTAGCCAATCGCGTCTTCGACATCATGACGATTCAAAAAGCGACTGCGGTGTTGTTCGTTGAAGGCGTCTCGATCGTGTTAACAACGTTGATCGGTTTGGTGCTGCTGGCTTTCTATCACCCATTCTTGCTGGGCTTTGATATTGTCTTGGTCATCATGATGATCTCGGTGACTTGGGTATTGGGCCGTGGTGGAATCCGCACCGCGATTGATGAATCGAAAACCAAGTATCGAGTCGCACATTGGCTTCAGGATGTGTTGTCTACCCCAGCGATTTTTAAAGCCAATGATGGCGAAGGCTTGGCGGTTCAGAAAGCCAACCAGCTGACGTCCAATTATATCCACGCCCGCCAAGATCAATTTCGTGTCGTCATTCGACAAGTCGTTTTTGCGATTTCATTACAAGTCATCGCATCAACGGCTCTTCTGGCACTTGGTGGATGGTTGGTGATCATTGGCGAACTAACGCTTGGCCAGTTGGTCGCAAGCGAACTGGTGGTCACTGTTGTTGTTGGTGCATTCGCCAAAGCTGGCAAGTCGCTCGAAAAGTTCTACGACTTGATGGCGGGCGTTGATAAGGTTGGGCACTTGATCGATATCCAGACCGATGATCGTTACGAACTGTTTTTGACCACCGCTGGTCCGGTAGATGTCAGTTGGGGAGATCTGACGTTCAAAGGTCCGACTTCGTTTACCAAAATACCGAGTGCTCGAATTGCCGCTGGCAGTTGCGCCGCCTTGGTTGGCGACGATGTTCACGGTCGATCGATGTTGTCGCGTACGTTGGCCGGACTGGTCACGCCAACTTCGGGAATCGCAAAAATCGATGAATTCGACTCCCTTCGCACTGCATCAAACGGTCCCGAACGTTTGATTGGCTATGCCGGGCGAGACAAAATGTTTCATGGAACGTTACGAGACAACATCGACTTAGGCCGGCCTGGCATCAGTCAAAATGAGGTTCGTGATGCACTGAACCGAGTCGGCCTCACTGAAATCGTCGCTTTGCTGCAAGATGGTCTAAATACTCGGATTCAAACCGGCGGTTATCCGCTAACACAATCACAGTGTCATTTGATCGCCATCGCCCGAGCGATGCTGCTATCGCCGGGGCTGTTGATCGTGGACGGATTGCTCGACGATCTTTCCAAAGACGATCGCGATACGGTTTGGCAGGCGATTGCCTACGCAAACGCACCTTGGACATTGCTGGTCAATACAAATCGCGAAGACATTGCAAAACTTTGCGACAATCAAATTGCCATTCGTAAAAGCTAGTAGAGATATGATCGATCAACCCGCAACCATTGACGACTTCCCGACGATGCAACTCGTTCGAACCGTCAACATTGTTCGTCTTTGCGCGAAATTGACGTTTATCTTCCTGGTTGTTTCAGTCATTGCGATGTGTTTCGTACCATGGCGACAAACGGCCAGAGGCATCGGAACGGTGGTCGCGATGAATCCGCAACAACGACCTCAGGCCGTGCTTAGCCCATCAAAAGGCGTCGTCAGCTATGTCAAAGACGATTTGCGAGAAGGAAGCTACGTCGAAAAAGGTGACCTGTTACTAAAACTGACGCCCTTTGCGGCTGATGGAGTTTCCCAAATCGAAACCCAAATTGTTGCGATTCAGTCAAAAGAGGCTTCCGCAATGGACAGCTTGGAGGTGCTCAAACAGGCCGCAGTCCTTCAAGAGAGCAGCGGCAAAAATTTGGCTCAGTCGTTGAAGCAGGATTACTTTGCGGCGAAGCAAAAATGGGAGCAATCTCGTAATGAAGTTTCGTCGATCGAAGCGGAGCTGGAAGACAAAAGAAATCAATTGAGGATTGCCGAAGAGGTCGTCAAAAGAGGCCTGGTATCGATGGAAGAAGTGTTCTCGAAACGCAAGTCAGCCCAGTCGCAGGAAGCCAAATTGCGAAAGGCAGAAAACGCAGTCCATGAGCTCTACGCGGCACTTCTGTCCAAGGAAGAAGAAATTGAATCAAAGCTGCAAGAAATCGACATTAAGAATCGCAACGCCAATCAAAAAGTCTTGGAGTCGATGCAGAAGATCAATACGATCGAAAAAGAGCTACTGGATTTGCGAAATAAACGTGGTGCATTCGATCGCCTGACAGTCACAGCCCCTCGTTCGGGTTACATTCAGCAGTGGTTGGGGCTGGAAGGCAGCGGAACGGTCAAAGAGGGCGACCGGCTTTTCATCATCGTGCCTGATGCTAGCGAGCTGGCTGTTGAGATGATGGTCAGTGGAAATGACATGCCGTTGATCCACGAAGGAGATCGAGTTCGCTTGCAATTTGAGGGATGGCCAGCAGTTCAGTTTGTTGGCTGGCCGTCGGTTGCGGTGGGGACTTTTGGCGGCAAAGTCAACCGAGTTTTCCCAACTGACGATGGCAAAGGAAATTTTCGGATTGTTGTTGTCCCGGATAACCATTTTGATCGGGAGGATGGGTGGCCGGATAACCGATACTTGCGACAAGGTGTGCGCGCAAATGGATGGGTGCTGCTAAAACAAGTTCCGCTTGGTTATGAAATATGGCGTCAATTGAACGGCTTTCCTCCCACTGTCGCGGACAAAGAACCAAGCGGTTCGAAGGACAAAGGTGGCAAGGTCAAGCTTCCCAAAATTTAGACCGCTGGAGATGCCCGTTAATCCTATTGGCGATCGTGAGCAGTTTCATGGTCGTCAATGTCTCGTTGGCTCAATCGGCGGACGATAGCAAAGCAAGAACCTTCGCTGAGTTTCTCTCGCAGGTTGAAGATGACTTGGGCAAGAAAGACACCAAGTTTAAAGACGAAGACTTACCGGCTTCGAAAGATTCCGACGGTGAATCCAAGCTTGAAGAGGACGCTGAAGACGGTGTTTTAGAGGACGAAGACTCGGAAGACGAAAAGCCGGAAGACAAATCGGATGAGCCGGAAGAGCTTCCAGCACCGTTGGCGGTCCTTGATGACCCTTCGCCGCAAGCGGATCCGCCATCAATTGAGTCGCTTAGCTTGGCAGACGTGATTGCAAGTCTGTACCAGTCGTACCCTGAAATTATCCAAGCCAGGCAAGAAGCCGCCGTCGCAGCTGGGCAGGTCGTTTCGGCCACGGGGGCCTACGATACAAAATTCAAGTCGCACATCTTGGCCGAACCCACTGGTTTTTATGAGACTTACCGGTGGGGTTTGGGTGTGGCCAGGCAGACCTGGTGGGGTGGCCAGGCGACCGCCGGGTATCGCATCGGTCGGGGGTCGTTCAAGCCTTGGCGTCAGGAAAGGCA
This sequence comes from uncultured Rhodopirellula sp., assembly GCA_964449225.1. GTDB lineage: Bacteria > Planctomycetota > Planctomycetia > Pirellulales > Pirellulaceae > Rubripirellula. The sequence goes on along the minus strand of CAYVAN010000069.1, from coordinate 17,681 downwards.
AACCGATGATGCTGGTGAGTTCAAGGTGGGATTGATTCAACCTCTGTTGCAGGGCCGAGCAATCGATCCGCAAAGGATCGCATATTTTAAAGCTAGAATCGCCCAGCAGGCCCCCGGTCCAATGATCCTGCAAACCTTGCTGGAAGCCTCGCAAGATGCAGCGAAGCTCTACTGGGAATGGGTCTCGGCCGGGAACGTTCTCGAAGCACAGCGTCAACTACTAAGACTTGCTGAAATGCGAGGTGATCAGTTCGAGTCGGGAGTGAAGGCCGGAAAGTTTCCCGAAATTGACCTGATCCTGAATCGACAATTGATTGCCGAACGGCGTGCTCAAGCATTGGAAGCCGAACAAAAGTTTCAGAGCATTGCGTTCAAGTTGTCGTTGTTTCTGCGGGATGCTTCAGGGCAACCCATGGTCCCTACTGCGTCTTGGTTACCTGAACAGTTTCCGATGATTGGCGATCGCCCAGCGAATGACTTTCAAAGTGATTTAGCCTCGGCGCTGGCGCGACGACCAGAATTGCAGCTGCTCTATCTTAAACTCCGTGACCTAAACCTTGACCGTCAGCTAGCTACAAACGAACTTCTACCACGATTGGACCTTATCACCGAAGCGTCCCAAGACATGGGCGAGCCCGCGTCATCATCGGACGACAAGGGGCAATTTGAATTGTTGTTTGGTATTACCAGCGAAGTGCCCATTCAACGTCGTAAGGCCAGGGGTAAGTTGCAAGCAACCGCTGCTAAAGTTGCTCAGACGAATCAGAAAGTTCGGCTGGTAAGAGACAAAATCGCCGTTGAAATCCAAACAGCAACCAACCAATTGGACATGTCGGCCGAAGTCGTTGAACAAACCAGAATCTCTCTGCTCGCCGCGCTTGACACAGTCAAGCGGTATCGGTTCGCGTTTCAGAAAGGCAAGATCGACCTCATCTACTTGAACTTCTTAGAAACGAAGGCGAACGAAACCCAGATTAAGCTGTTTAAGTCGCAGGAAAATTGGTTCGGAGCTCTCGCTGACTTGCAAGCAGCCTACGGGTTGGATCCTCTTGAACAGGCCGTCACCGTTTCATCGTTACCCCAAAGCGGTGCCCCCGAACTAGTGGAGGACGTCGACACCGAAGATGACGCTGATGAAAATGAGTAAACTTCGTTTCCAAGACCTTCAACACCAATTGCAGAATCAAGAAAGCGACGACTAGCGATTGTGAAGTGAAAAGCAACTGCGTCAGCCGCGTCATGCTCAACCGAAGCTGGTCAGCCGTTGCTCAGTATCCAGAATCCAAAGAGATTCCTGGAGCAATCAGTTTTCCGAACCGGACAGAAGCAGGGTGTCGTGGGCGGTGTCATCACTGCCTGTCAGGACACCATCAGCGAAAATCAGAGCACGAAAAAACCCAGCAAAAAGCTGGGTTCTAACGTCTCTTGCGGTGCTGTGAATGACCGACTGATGCCCCCGCTAGGGCTCGAACCTAGGACCCACGGATTAAGAGTCCGTTGCTCTACCAACTGAGCTACAAGGGCGTGTCATCTGTCATGACGGCGGGAGTTTACCATTTTTGCGTGGGCTGACAATGACCTTTTCAGGCGTTCCTTTTTGAGAAGTCATTCCCGATCCCATCAAGATGAAAGCCAGCGCAGTCACTTAGTCGACGAATCCGCACGTAGCGTGAAGCTCCCGAAATGTATTCCGGTTGGTTCGTCATGGGCGAACGTCCCGCTGGGTGCGAAGTATTTCTCGAACTCCTCAAATGGCGGCAGCTCATTTCGGCTCAGCAATTCAATTGCCTTCTGTGCCCCCTGATTCTTCTCAGCTCGCTTCCTCAAGAATTTCCGAGTGTCGTCGGATCTGGCTAACTCGTAGATCTGCCGCAGGTAGTCAGACCCACGCAAGAACGAAATCATGAACGGTTCTTCACTGCCAAGTTTTCCGCCAAGCTCGCTGGCCACCAACTCGAATTGGAGATTGTTTAGCAACCGAGGTTGTGATCCCGACGAGGCGCGAATCGCGGACTCCAAGAGCTTTCGGCTATCTGAAAAGATCAGCCAATCGTTCAAAATCACCATACCTGGTTCAGGCTTTCGAAAGCTGTCAGGTAATTTCCGTTTGCGTCTGGATTCGATTTCGTAAATCGTTTGCCCGGCAATCGAATTGACCTTCATGCGATCTGGGAACTTACTTCTAACCTTGGAAAGGATCTCTTGCGCACGTGCAGAATCCTTCAGCGACAAAGCGTGCATTTGAACGCCGCTGTTAATCTTGATAGGAGGTTCCACCCAACGACAGACCACGTATCGACCACCCAGGGTGTTCTTGATCTCGTCCGGAATCACAATGTCGATCGCACCACGAACAGGGTCTTCTATCATCTTCTTCAACGGCTCTGGCCCGCGAAACTTTGCCAAAATCTTGTCAAGGTTTACGTAAGACCGTTCAAAATCCCAATTGAGCGAAGTGTAGCTAGTCACGTTTTCGGGAACCCATGGTGGAGGCATGGTTTCACCAGTTTCCGGACGCAACACGCCAAAGAAACCGTCTCGTGGTGCATCCACCAGCACGTGAAAATGCGAGATTGCTTCAAACGTTTCGCCACCCCGAAAAGAGCTGCCACCAAACCCGCGAATTTTGTTAAGCCCTAGCTCTTCCACCAGCGGCCAAAAGAAAGCGGCACCCGAATTTCGTTTGACAAATCGACCAATCAGTTCATAGGGATCAACATAGAATGTCATCTGCGGACGCGTGTCTTCAGCACCCAAGCATCGTGACATAATTGCGGCAAAGTCGGCGCGGTCGGCAAATGACTTTTCATCGCCCTTGTCATTCCAGAATTCCAGTGACTTCGACGCCGTTGAATGCCCGATTCCCAGAATGATGGTTTCATCTTTTTCAAAGAACTCGATTTCGGTTCGTCCCTGCCTGGGAGGCAGCCATCGATTCAAACGTGTTCCCTCTATCGTCGTCGTTCTCTGGATGTACCCGCTGGCTTGAAGTTTCTGTTCCAACTTAGCAAGAAGTTTCCGCAGCTTTTCAACGTTGTCGCCGGCATCAATCATGAACCATCCGCTAATCGAGTTTTGGTTTCGACGTTTTCTGTTTAAACGAATCTCAATTGCCTCGCGGGATTCGTCGCCTTTGTCCTCTTCGATTTGACGAATCTGATCCGGCGAAAGATTCCCTGGGACGGCGGCCATTGCAACTTGCCCACTGGGGATGGCCAAGAGTTCATCCAACGTAATGCCAAGTTCCGATCGAACTTGCTCAAAAAGTTCTGCCAATGTCTGGTAGGTGTCACTGACGAGAGGTCGCAACTGAGGATCCCGCAGCATTTTGGCGACAGATGTGTCGGCAAAGTCCTGGCGTAGTTCGTCGACATTGTCAAACCGAAGGTAGGCCAATGTATCGATGGGCAGCAAATGGGGAGCACCTGGGATCTCTTTGGATGGTTTCTCCGCCATGACGTTTTGCGTCGCGAAAAACAGCACAAAACAAAGAAATACCAGAACTAAGCGGCTGAAAATGGTGGTTGGGGTTCGCACGAATATCTCGAGGTTCTAGAAAGGCTTCAGTTGAGAGACGTCATCATGGCTACAGAAACGTGTGCACCAACCGACAATTCGTTCTAACCGGAACGATCTTGGCAGGGGAATACCCAACCGATTCAATCAATGCTGGAAAATATGATCTGGGATCGTACCGTCGGTTTACAATAGTGCCTGAGTGTCCAGTCGCAGGCATAACCGGTTTGTAGGCTAGCGTTTGGGCGATCTGAACGTAACACGATTTCTCGCTGCCAAGGTTTCTGGGACAGCCTGAACCTTAATGTTTCGCCCCTCCCTATCATCATTGTCTCGGAATCATCCTATGTTCTACCACTCATCGTTGATGCGAACCGTCATTGTGATCGCAGCCCTAGGCTTCTGCCCTAACTTAGTGTCAGCACAATTTGACGGCGGCCTCGCAACCGACGGGCAGGTTGGCAATGGAAACCAGAGCGGTGGAATAGGAGGCGACAATCAAACGGGCGGCGGAGCAAATACCGGTGGATTAAATGCTGACGAGGCCTTCTCGGAGATTCAACGTGGGAATACCGTCGGAGCGACGGAACAGACGGGCGCCGGGTTCAGTGATGCGGGCGCGGACGGTGGAGGGGCCAATGGTGGACAGGGAGGATTCGGCGGAATTGGAGGTGGTGGAATTGGAGGTGGTGGCTTTGGTGCTGGGCTAGGCGGTCTGTTTGGCAGCCAAGGTTTTGGCGCACAGTCTCAGAACTCGCAACCGGTCATTCGAACGAGACTGCGTTCGGCAATTGAAGACTCTTTGACCATGCCAAGAGCAACCGGCCAAAACCTCAACCACCGACTGCGCATCGTTCCACGACGTGCTGGACTAGCCGGTGTCAACGTTTCGCTCAATGGAACGACGGCGATCGCGACCGGTGTTGTTGCGACAGAAAAGCAAAGACGGATGACCGAATTGCTGCTGCGATTGGAACCAGGAGTCCGCAGCGTAGAAAACCTTGTCACCGTCGCCCCCTGAGGAATGCGTATCCAAGCAACGCACCCCCACAAAAACTGGCATAAGCTTCCAGCTTGCGATTTCAGCCGTCGCAAGCCGCAGGCTTAAGCCACTCTTTCGGTCAACCGAACTACAAATTCGCGGCGTCGACTTGAATCGGCAAAATTCGATACAGGCCGTCGGTGAAAATCTGAGCGGCCCAATTATTAAACCGCGTGATTGGTTTGTTCGGGACGACAATCACGTCGCCATCGCGAAGCCAAATTTCATCAGCAGGCGTGGGCCGCTTGCCCAACATCGCACCTTTCAGGTCCAGCATTGTTGAAATGATTCGCCAATCTTCGGCGCGACGGAAGACAACGACTTGGCGAAGGTTGCCACCGACCTGATTTCCACCTGCCGCCGCGATTGCACCAAGCACGGTGGTCGGTGCATCGAGTTCGATTCGTCCAGGCGTTCCCACTTGACCAAGCACATGAACAAAGTGGGGTGCTTGAGCAATCAATAACGGTTCGGTGTCGATTCCAACAACGACCTCGCCGTAACGCAGATTGAGTTCGCGTTTCAGTTGGTTTAATGAGAACCCTTGCACACAGACTTCGCCGATGCCTGGCAAACGAATCTTGCCGTCTGGCATCACGGTGACCGTCAGAGTTTGCTGGTTAAATCCACCCTGTCCGCCGACTGCGTTACGTATGTCCTCGGCCAACGTATTTGTCTTCACCGGGGTGACGTCGATCGCGGGATCTTTTAAGAGGGATTTGTATTCTTCATTGAGAAAATCGCGAAGCTGTTCAACCGTCATTCCTGATGCGTGAACCTGTCCAAGTAATCGGACAGAGATTGTCCCATCGGGCTGAATCACCAATCCGTTTTCGAGCGTACCACGAGTCAACTCCGCGTCACTGACTGATTCGATAAGAACTTCATCACCCGGCATTAAGCGATATGGCCCAACCTTTTGCCGTCTGGTGATTAAATAAACGACCTGAATCTGATCCCCCGGACGCAGGCGATATTCGCTCAGGTGCGCCAGCCTTGAAGGTCCTGCATACCCACCGGGGCCGTAGGCATCAAACGCCATCGGCCGCATGTCGCGCCAACGTTGCTCAGCACCTTCACCGCATGCACAATCAACGCCGACCATACATTTTTGGCATTGACCACGGCATGGAAATCCACCGGGTAGGTTGCGACATCCGCAGTCATCTTGTTTCACCATGCGCGTCGCGATGCTATTCGATGCATGTGCTGCGTTGGAGTCTGAACCAGCGTTAACATTCTGTCTGGCGGAGCTGATCGGTATTTCTTGACCCACCGACGTCGCGACGAACAAAAAGTCATTGGTTAATCCCAAGATGCTCATGACACCGATCGCGATAATAAACGATGGATTGAGCACGCGATTCCTTGGACGCAAGATCCATCCGAGTTGATTTTCAATCATTCGATAACTTCTTCCATGGAGATTTGATCGCTCGAAACCATCGATTAATCGGAGTCGTCGCTTTTGCCTGTGGTTCCGCAGGCAACGAGACCGGTGCTGGTTTGGCATGCAGTGATTGATTCAGGTCATCCAGACGCGTCGAAGCAAATGAAGCAGGAATAACCGTCTTAGACCGGGTCTTTGAGACGACACTTGGCTGCTGAACTTTTTGCATCACCGGCTTGGATATCGCTGCAAACTCACTCGGCGATAGCTGAGTGATCTTCGGCAAATTCATGTTTGGTGAGCTACTTTCAGTCGAGAATTGATTTACATTCGCAAGATCAGTTCTTGACGGATCATCTGCTACACCTTCGCGAAAACGTGTGCGGGTCGCGACTTGAGCGTATAGCTGATCCGCCGCAGCTTGTTCCCCAGTTGCTTCCAATAACATCGCTAGGCGATTGGCAACCAAAGGTTGGAAATCAATTTGCAAGCTATGGTCCAAGGCCCATTTTGCTTCGTCGACAAGGCCAACGTCTGCCAATTGCATGCCCAGTCTCGCAGCCAAATCCGCATTGTTTGGTTGCCCTTGCAAAGCTGCACGGCGTAAACACAAAGCTGTCTCGCCCGGTAATTGGGATGCATCATTGCGGCTAAGATAGATCGCGGCCAAGAAATCGATCGCTTCCGCACATCGTGTATCTCTTGCAGCGAGGCCAGCAAGATTGCGTCTAGCTAAGTCAAGGTAGCGATCGACAGCAGTCGCGGCATTCAGGGCCACCGCACGATCAGAAGCAATCAGATTCGTTCGGTGAGATTTAGCAAGTCGTCTCAATGATTCGGAATCAAACGTTCCATGACTGCTGCCAAAGTCCCGTGCCTCGATAATCGCATCTTTCGCGACTCGAAATCGATGTCCTGCATCAACCTGTCGACGATGAGTTGGCGAACGAAGATCAATTGCTTGGCTAAAAAGAGAAATGGATTCCCACGCGGATTGCTCGGCTGACAACCAAGCTTTGGCATGATATTCGATCTTGGCTTGTTCTAACTTTGCAATCGCCTTGTCCGACGAGGCCATCGGTGTGGTGGATTGCAACCATGCTTGATTTATATTTGGTTTGGTTAACGCCCAATTGTTATCGCTTGGTTGCGAACGAACAAAGTCCTCTGCACCAACCTTTGATCTGATAACCTGGTCGACGTTAGGCAATCGCGTAGGCTTGCCACCAAATTGGCTGACCGTTTGCCCGTGCAGGGAAACACTCTGCAATGAGACGCCGCAGGCGACGGTTCCAGCGATAATGAAATAACGAAGTTTCACGGATAGCTTGATATCGGTTTGAGATAAACGATTCACGGCGAGATGCCTCAAGGTAGGACACGCCATTGATGGGATCGGTTAATCGGACCAACAATCACCGCTAATCCCAACCGGTTCTTTCATCACGACCGGTCTGAGTCCGATCAACCGGCACAACCGTTAAAGTTGATCAAGCTGCGTCGTTACCGCGTTTATCAATGCCTGGCTATCATAGAACGGACAGCCAGTTAATCACGGCGGCCCTTTGCCCAATACCATCGAATCCACGCCTTTGCGCCCAATGCAGAATGACGAACACAAGGGTAAAGTAATTCATGCAATCCATTGAATTGACCGTTTCGGGCATGACACGTGTCGGATGTGCGCAATCAATTGAGCGCATGCTCGAGACGACCGCTGGAATCAAATGTTCTCAGCTCAGCTTCCCCGCCGGGAAACTCACGGTGACGTTTGATCCCGCCCAGATCCAAAGCCAAGCGATCATTCATGAGATCCGTCAATCGGGGTTTGATGCTGATATTACATCTGAAGAGAGTCTTTCAGGTAACGTACCCAAGCCAAGTTTCACGCTACCGGTCATTAACGGTCCAACCCGCGCCCGTTCGTCAACCGAAGTGAGCGTCCGACGTCGGCAGCACCAGCAACGCTTGCTAATTTTGGGAACCTTGCTGACGATTCCCTTGTTTATCATCAGCATGGGCCGCGACTTTGCATTGTGGGAAAAGCTGACTGGATCAGACTGGGCCCACGCGACCTGGGTGGGATGGGCCATGCTTGCCTTGGCGACACCCGTCCAATTGATTGTTGGTCGCCAATTTTATACCGGTGCGTTCGCTTCGCTACGCCGTCGCTATGCCAACATGGATGTGTTAGTCGCGATCAGCACTTCGACTGCGTTCTTTTACAGCCTAGCCGTTTTGGTGGGTGGTGCATTTGGCATCAAGTCATGGGGCGACCACGTTTACTTTGAAACATCGGCCACCATCATCACATTGATCTTGGTGGGGCGCTGGATCGAATCACGTGCCAAGCACCGAACCGGTGTAGCGATTGAGAATCTACTTGGGATGCACGTGAAAACGGCAACCATTCGCCGCAAGGGCAAAGAAGTAAAAGTTGACACCGACGAGGTCATTGTCGGTGATGAAATCGTTGTCCGCCCCGGTGAGAAAATTCCGGTCGATGCCAGTGTGATCCAAGGCCATTCCGCCGTCGATGAAAGCATGCTGACGGGCGAGAGTCTGCCGGTCGAAAAAGCAATCGGCGATCTCATTTTTGGTGCAACAATCAATCGCGAAGGAATTTTAGTCGCACGAGCCACCAAAGTAGGAAGTGAAACGACGCTGGCTCAAATCATCCTGCAAGTCGAAAAAGCTCAATCAACCAAAGCACCCATTCAACAACTGGCTGACAAAATTTCGGCAGTCTTTGTTCCCATCGTGTTAGCAGTCGCCATTGTCGCCTTTTGCATCTGGTTCATTGTGATCGGTGATACAACTCAGGCAATGCTTCGGATGATCGCGGTACTGATCATCTCTTGCCCGTGTGCGATGGGTTTGGCAACACCTCTGGCGGTCATGGTGGGGATGGGACGTGGTGCAGAAAATGGAATCCTGTTCAAGTCCAGCGAATCGCTGCAACGCGTCAGTCGTGTCACTGATATCTTGCTTGACAAGACTGGAACGATTTCGCGGGGGGATCTGCAAGTCAGTGATGTGATCGTTTTCCCAGAAGTAAATGGGGCAATTCGTCATGACAACGACTTATTGGTCATCGCGGCATCGTTAGAACAAGCCAGCGAACATCCCGTTGGCCGTGCCGTGGTTACCGAAGCGTCCGCACGCGGGTTAAAGCTAAACCAATGCACCGACTTTTTGGCAACCCCCGGTCGTGGCGTTGCTGGTCAAGTCAATGGAAAGCGTGTCCGCGTGGGCACATCATCCTGGATCAACAATCGATCCGCCCCCGAATCAAAATCGACTGAACCAAAATCGCCTGAACCAAAATCGCCTGAACCAAAATCGAACGAAGAAAGATCAACCGAGTTTCAGCTTCAGCAGCAAGCCAAGACGGTGTTTTGCGTGGAAGTCGATGGGAAGGTTGCTGGCATGATCGCTGTCTCAGATTCGATCAAACCAGACTCCGTTGATGCGATTGCAAGTTTGCACGCGATGGGGATTCGAACAGCTGTCATCACCGGTGACAACCAGCACACAGCGAATGTTATCGCTCGGCAAGTCAACATTGATGACGTTTACGCAGCAGAACTACCAGCGGGAAAAGCCAAGCGTGTTCGTGAACTGCAAAACCAAGGTCGTGTCGTGGCGATGGTGGGCGACGGAATCAACGATGCGCCCGCGCTTGCCCAGGCCGACGTGGGCATTGCGATCGGGACAGGCACTGATGTCGCAATTGAATCCGCAGAAATCACCCTGCTTGGCGGCAACTTGTCGTCTGTTGGAAAAGCAATCCGATTGTCGGCATCCACCATGCGAAACATCAAACAAAACTTGTTTTGGGCGTTCGCCTACAACATTCTGCTGATTCCCATCGCTGCCGGTGCGCTCGCTTGGGTCGATGATGCACCGCAGTTCCTAAAAGAACTGCATCCGATTTTAGCGGCACTGGCAATGGTTTGCTCCGACGTGGTAATCGTGGCCAACGCACTGCGTCTACGCCGCGTTCCAATGGGGTAATGTCCAATCACGACTACTACCAAAGTCGGCACCGTACAGATTTCGGCACCGTACAGATTTCGGTACCGTATTGATTCATGGAATGGTGCTATGCCATCAGCCCCGTCTTTTTGCCAATTGCGATATTCCCTGGACCAACCAATGCAATCGATAAGGCACCCAACAAGTACAGCATCGGCAATTCAATGGCCCATCCGCCGTACTCGTTAAGACTTAGAAGATCACCCGAATGTGCCAAGGCAATGGCGACGATCATGTTGAAAACAAAAATTAACGATGACAGACGCGTCAACAGTCCCAAGATCATGAAGATTGGCACAACGATTTCGCCAAAGTAAACGCCGTATGCGATAAACGTCGGCAATCCATGCCCTTCCAACATTCCAGCGATCCCGCCGACACCACCTTTGATCTTGGCGTAACCATGAAACAACATCAACCCAGCAATCGTGATGCGAAGCAATAGCTTTCCAATACTTTCAGGCAATGAGTCATTTGCAAGTTCACGATCTTCGTTTGAATCTGACTTAAACATCTTAATTTCCAGTGGCGAATAGACGGTGAGTGATCGGTGCAATTGAGTCACTAGAAAACGTTTTTCTAGTGACAATGCAAGCGGGATGAACGATTCACCGATGGTGCCTACGGCTAATCAAAGCATCGTCATCACGGTAGACTTTTAACATCAGGATGCAGTAAGCCGCTTTGTCGAGTTCAGAATGCCGAGTATAGAAATGGAGGCTTCCACGGAAACGTGTGATCGAAAAAATGCAAAGCCAATCCTTGGGCTTTCAGCTTTATTGCTGATTAGCATTGCTGGCTTGATGCTTCCGCTTCCCGGTGGTGGACGGATACTTCCCAAGCTCGGTGACATGGCGCACGCCCCCTTGTTTGCGGGGATCACCATTGGACTGGTTCTTTTCTGGCACTCTCTTCGCCCGCTTCTTCGCTGGCGGCCATTACTGGGTCGACTATTGTTAGCTTCAATCACTGTTTTCGTGTTCGGTGCCTTAACCGAAATTGCTCAAAGTTTGACCGGTCGGACCGGATCGCTACATGACTTGGCTGCCGATTCATGGGGCATTTTTGCTGCTGTTTGTTTGTTAGTTGCCAGAGGCACAAAGAGTTCTGCTCCGCCGAAGAAGTGGTCAATGTTACTACTAGTAATCGCCGTTGGCAGCATTGCATTCTCTTGGATCGCACCGGTCCATTCCATTTTAGATGCGGTTGCAATGAAGAGAGAATTCCCGCTTCTTGGTTCCTTTGAACGCAATGCAGAATTAGAACGCTGGCACTTTGCCAACTGTGATGCACGTAGAGTTCATCGCAATGAATTTGACAGCGACGCGGTAACCGACGGTGATTGGGCCCTTGAGGTTTCGTACCAGCCGGGCTCTCACACTTCGGCCACGCTGTATGAGTTGCAAAAAGATTGGGCTCAAAGCGATGGGATTAAAATCGACGCATTCGCTTCGAAGCAAGCTCCACCCGCGAAGCATGCTCCACTCGCGTCGGGGAAGGTTGAAGTCGCCGTACAGATCATTGATGCTCATCACGACGATGAATTTCAAGACATTTGCAGGAAGGTTTTTGTGGTCGAACTAGGCAAACCCTCTTCACTAAAATTTCCTAAGGAGCAATGGAACACGTTGCGGGGGCGACCGTTAGACCGAAAAGCCATTCGCTATCTTGACTTGCAGCTTGCCAGTCGCCCGGCAAACGTCACGGTACGATATGACAACATCCGGCTCTATTCGATTAAGGAACTTGCGACCAACCAACCTATGGCGAGAGTTGCAAGATGAATCACTTGCTGCCATCCTAGTGAAAGGCCGCCAGAAACCGTTTTCGACGCCAAGCGTTCAACACTTCTCTCATCGGTGCTAAATCCATGAACCATCCAGATCCGATCGATTGGAACAAAGCTCTTGTGACCGTCGGTGGCGACCCAGATTTATTGAATGAGCTGTTTGGAGTTTACATCGCTGAAGCGAACCAAATGGTCAGCCAAATGAAATCAGCATTGGCTGCGGGCGACCGTCGACTTTTGCAGCGTTCGGCGCACACACTCAAAGGAGCATCGATGTCGATCGCTGCTACGGAGACTACGGCTGAATCAGAGCTCTTGGAACAGGGCTGCGACAGTATGGATGACGCCGCCCTGGCCGAGCATCTGGTTCGAGTGGAAAATTCTGCCCTAGCAGCAATTGAGGCCATCGAGAAACGAATATCTATGGAAAACCCGAGTCAATGACGAATACCAACGAATCCATTGCTCGAATTGGCGTGGTCACAATCTCGGATCGGGCCAGCCAAGGTGTCTACGAGGACTTGGGCGGACCAGCGATTCAGGCATACTTGGCTGACGTCCTGATAACTTCGTTCGAATGTTATGCCTGTGTCATTCCTGATGATCGACCGACAATCGAACAGACACTCATCGATCTCTGTGACAACCAGGGGTGCTGCTTGGTCGTTACAACAGGTGGAACCGGTCCTTCCAAACGCGACGTTACACCGGAGTCCACTGAATCGGTGTGCCACAAGCTTATGCCGGGTTTTGGCGAACTGATGCGTAAGGTATCGCTAGAAAAGGTCGCGACGGCGATATTGTCGCGACAAACCGCCGGCATTCGAGGGCAATCCTTGATTGTGAATCTACCGGGAAAACCAAAAGCGATCGCCGAATGCTTAGACGCGGTCTTTCCAGCGATTCCATACTGCATCGATTTAATTGGCGAAAACGGGATAAACCCAAGGCTAGAAACCGATCCAGATCGCTTGGTTTCGTTTCGTCCGAAAAGCTAAATCGCGACTAGGAAAGAACGGGTCACCGCACCACCTAAAAGTGCTTCGCTGAAAATTTCAAGACGGATTAAATTCCTGCTGCTTGACCGCGTCCCGACTAATCCCTCGAAGCATGGTCGGGAAAACAAAAAAGTGCATTGGCAGTACCGCGTACCAGTATGCAATGCCCAGCAAACCCAGTGGCCGAAACCTGGCTGTTTGAATCAGACGTGCCTTGGATGCTTCGCCCTTGATGGGTTCAATCGTAAAATCAAGTTCTGCGTCACCTGGCAATTTCATTTCTGCTCTTAACGTCAATTGCCTGTCGCGAATAAAGCCACTAACTCGCCAGAAGTCAACGGCTTCGCCATAGCTTAAGACATCTGGATGCCGTCGGCCTCGTCGTAGCCCAGGACCGCCAATGACTTGATCCATGACCCCTCGCAGCCGCCACAGCCAGTCGGCACCCCAGTACCCATAGTTGCCACCGATCTTACACACTGCGGCAAACACGTCCTGCGGCGAAGCGTCCACGACGCATTCACGACGATCATCAAAGACGGCACCGCCCGACCACTCTGGATCACCAGGCATCTCTCCCGCGGTAGACCAGCGAGTTTCAATCTCTCGGTTGTGTAGCTTTCCAAACGCCGCATCAATCGCTTGCTGAACCGAGAACAACGTTCCTGGCATTAATCGAGTTGCCAAATCGTTCTTACAAACCGTTCGATTTCGCAGACCTTCCGCAAGCGGTCTGGCGATGTCCGCACTGACCGGCGTTACCAGTGAAATCCAACCCGAACTTAGCTTGGGTGTGAGTACTGGCACAGGCAAAATGATTCGGCGCGACAGGCCTTGAGCCTTTGCAGCCATCTGCATCATGTCTCGATACGACAAAACATCGGTACCGCCAATGTCGATGATTCGTCCAACTGTTTCTGGCACGTCAAGCGTTTCAACTAAATAACGAAGGACATCCCGGATCGCGATCGGTTGCGTTTCAATTCGCACCCATTTAGGCGTGATCATGATCGGTAATCGATCAACGAGGTAACGCAAGATCTCGAATGACGCCGATCCGGAACCAATAATCATTGCAGCTCGAAAAACAGTTACCGGGACGGTCCCCTGTTGAAGAATTTCCGCTACTTCGCGACGACTTTGTAAATGACGGCTCAAGTCGGGGCCCCATTCTCCCAAGCCACCCAAGTAGATGATTCGCTTGCATGCCGCTTGCTGCATTGCATCAGCAAATGCCTTCGCAAGTTTTCGATCGCGAGACGCGTAGTCCTCGCCAGCCGAAATCATGGAATGGATCAAATAGTAGGCAGCATCGGTATTGATGGCTGCCTCGCCGAGCCGATCGATCGTAACCTGGTCGTCGGGATCAAGTTCGCCCTGAACGACGGTAAGGTTTGGGTGTCCATGCCATGCGTGAACCTCTAGTTTTTGTGGGCTGCGGACTAAGCAAATTACTTCGTAGCCGCGATCTAGCAGGCGTGGGACCAAGCGTCCGCCCACATAGCCGGTTGAACCACAAACTAAAACTCGTTTTCGCTGACTCTGGTCTTCTTGGCTTGTCATGCTGCATTATGCGTCGCTGAACAGTGCGTCCGAAGCATTCCTCGTTAGGTTCTTCGGAACAATCAACTGAGGGTTGATGGATTTTCGCTGGGCAACCTGAGCCAAAAGAGGCCGAATTCAGTGTTTTCACTTTGGGCGACCGAGCGACAACGAATTCGACACCCTAATTTTCGCTCGCCACCGAGACCGGCTCTTCAGCGATAAGCAAGTTCATCGTTTCAAGAAGCGTGCCTTTTTCAACCTGCACATTCTTGCCCGCAACCGTGTACTCGACCAGCGACTGATAGTATCGCGTCTGCGCCTCGCTGATCCTGCGCTGCGAATCGAGCAATTGTTCCAGGTTGACCGGCAATCCTGCAATCCGATTTGCCTCCAAAACTTGCAACGCCTCGCTGGCGGCCAAGTAACGGCTAAGGTTAGTTTGCGATTGCGTTAGCGCACGATCGCACTCCGCAACGACAGATGCTAAATCGTGCAGAATTTGACGTTGTTGTTCCTGCAAAATTGCCTCAGCCCGCGAGATTTGAAACTTCGCGTGTCGGACCGCCGCGTGTGCTTGCCGAAACCCCACCGGCATTCGCATTTCCAAATTTGCTTCGTATTCTTGGAAATCCATCGTGCCGATTTCACGCAGCGCACTGTTTTGTCCGGCTAGGTTTTGATCAAGCCCACGGATCCGATAGATTGCAACGAGATCCAACGTTGGCATCAGGAAATTGCGAGCTGCCAGCAATTCCATTTCTCGCCGTTTCAAAAGCAAACGTTGCTGTTGCAGTTCGCTTCGCATTCGAATCGCTTCCGCTGAAATCGAATCCCAATCAAAAATCATGGGCGCTTCATGAGGCTCATCGGATGGGCGAATCAAATCGAATTCGGTAACCGGTAAACCGATCAACAGTCGTAAACGGCGTTCTGCTGCCAAGACTCCACCAGCGCCTGCAAAGCTACCACCTGTGCTCGCGTTGCCCGCTGATGTTCGCTGAACGATTTTTCCCGCAATCGCATCCTGTAGTTCCGATTCAAAACGAAAGTACTGCTCCCGCGCGAGAGCTTCTGCGGCACCGGTCCGACGATTGCTTGTCTTCTGAGCTTCGTAACTTTTCCAAGTCTCGCGAGCACGTTCAAGCGATTGCCGTTTGGCATCTAAATCTCGATAGGCAAAGTACAGATCCCAATAAGCGTTGATCACGTTGCTTAGATAGTCGCGTGTTTGCTGGCGAAACTCGGATGCCGTGATGTCGTTGTTAACCTTGGCGATCAGGACTCCATTGTAAACGCCTGGTTCTGCGCCGGGACCAGCAATGCGATTAAAAGCCAAACCGCCTCCTTGCATCAGAGGCTGCCGGACTTCGGCATGCAATTGGCTTTGCCATGCACTTGGGAATTCATTCCCGGTCGCATTGTTGGCGTCATAGTCAGTAACGCTGCGAAGCGCGAGCTGGGCCCCCGTGGCAGTGCGTTTCGATATTTGAGCGACGTAGTCGTGCGTGTCCTGCTGAAACGCGTTGGCTCCACCGCCGAAGAAGCGATTGTTAAACTGGCGATCGTTATTCTGCCATTTACCCAACGCGTAGAACTGTGCATCGAAAGCCGAAAGCGCTGCATCAACACTGGTTTGAGGATTCGTTTCCACGATCGCTCGATTTTCGCTTGTTGCTGATAAATCAGGGTTGCGTAGCACGCGTGCACCCAGATCGCGAAGCACCTGAGAATGAGTCAGCGCAATTTGGACAGCTTCACCGAGCGATAAATCCCGATAGGTTTGATCGTCCCAATCAACATTACGAAGTGTCTTTGGCGACGAAGCGTACTCACTGATTGTGTCCGGTGGAGCTCCCGAATCAACGTTACACATGATTTCGTCAATGCAGTCGGTGTCATTGCCGATGGTGCTAGCCAGATCACGGTAACGATTTCTGCGGATGTGATGGCACCCAGCAAGAGCGGGTAACAGCACAGAAGTCGCCAGCACTGTTCGCACCAAACAATGAAAGCCCGGTTTCCATATCCGGGGTCGTCCTGGAGGTGTGACGACGGTAGGCAATTTGAAACGCAAGCAAGTTCGTTTTTCAGAATTATTGTCAGTTTCGTCCTTCAACGATTCCGTCAGATAACGCCGCTTCGAAGAAAGCACATCTCCCAAATTCGAACTGAACCACCCACGCGGCGAATGCCACCGTTGCGAAAGTTTGTTGAGTGGAAGGTTGTGAAACACGAGTACTAAGATGAATTCGGTGAACTTAGGGCAAATTTGCGTGAACTTTTACGCCCCGTCAGGCGCACTGTTCTCATTGTCGAACCAAAACCTACGAACGATCCAATCAATTCATCTGGAATAATCGTTACAGTGTGGTTGGTAGCACCGATCAGGAACTTATGCGTGAAACTGGAGGTCTGAAAAGAGAACTGCGCCGCGTCCCAGGTAAAATGACGGATGCTTCTTTGCGATCAACTCAGCCGCTGAAATCCCATGCTTTCAAACGACTCGTTCTCTAACCCGAATCGCGACGATGATGATCTCATTTGGCGGGAAGCCGAAGATCTGATTGATCGGCTTGATCGGGGAGCACGCGATTTCAGCAATCTGCCTAACTTTGAACAGGAGGTTGCTGACTCGCTCCGGAAGTTCACACGTTGCAGCGGTGTATCGATCCACATGCGAACCGATTATCGATCATTGTTGATCGCGAAGTCGGGTGTCTCTGTTTTTCCGACTGAAAAGCCATCAGCCGACCAATCGAAGCGTCTGTTCGTATCCAGAAGCCTGACGCAGACTTCTGTGCTTGAAACAGAGATCAATTTTGATCAGCGACCAACGACGCAGCAAAAACGCGTCTTTAGCGAAACTGCACTGGCTCTAACAGAGCTTCTTTTACCATTCGCATTGCGCCGCGAAATCAGCGTGCTATCGAATGCAATGGAAAGTCTTGGTCAAAACCATCGACTGGTGGAGGCATTCTATGCTGGCGATTCCGTTAAGGAAACTTACCATTCGATTGCAAAAACGATTGCCACATTGACCAATACAGATCGCGTTAGCATCGTCCGATCAAATCACCGCTTTCAATACGGCGAACTCAATCGAAAGAGCGGACAACTAGTCGCAACGTCAGTTCCAACCGACATCGACCCTCGCGCCCGACAAACGCAAGAATTGGCAAGATTGATCCATGATGATGCGGCGCGTGCTCGATACGTCAGGGAAAACGAAGTCCAACAGATTCATGTGGAAATCGTCAATGATGACCAGGGCCAGACCTTGGCGTGGATTGTGTTGGAACAATACAGCAGCACTAAAAGAACCATCGATTCGATCGAATGCCGTTTAAACCCCTACCAAGATCT
>CAYVAN010000068.1:0-21267 GCA_964449225.1 uncultured Rhodopirellula sp. | reverse complement strand
TCCCTACACATTGCACGCTCGCGATGCGATCCGTCGCAAGATGGCTACCAATGACAAGGTGACCATCATCACCGCGGCAATGTGCCAAGGGAATAAGCTGGAACCCGTTCGCGAACAATTCCCCGACCGCTTCTTTGATGTCGGCATTTGTGAATCGCATGCGGTCGCGTTCGCTGCGGGACAATGCAAAGCAGGCATGCGGCCGATTGTCGATATCTACAGCACGTTCTTGCAACGTAGTTACGATCAGATTTTTCAGGAAGTCGCCCTGCAAGACTTGCCGGTCGTTTTTATGCTAGACCGAGCAGGTTTGACCGGCCCCGATGGACCGACTCACCACGGATTGTTTGACGTCGGTTACATGCGCGTCTTCCCCAACATGGTTTGCATGGCACCGGGATACGCGTCCGAATTAGAACCGATGCTGGACTTTGCACTGGGCCACGACCACCCCACCAGCATTCGGTACCCCAAAGCCTCCGCATTGGAACTTGACCACACATCAGCAAACGTTGAACTGGGCAAAAGCGAAACGCTACGAGAGGGCAAGGATGGAACCATCATCGCCTTTGGTGCGATTCTTGATCAAGCGTTGGAAGCCGCTCGGCGTCTGGAAGGCGAGTTGGATATCCAGGTGATTAACGCCCGATTCGTTAAGCCGATCGATCATGAAATGGTCAAGCGGGTGGTCGAGTCAGGCAACTTTGTCATCACTGCCGAAGAAGGCGCTCGCATGGGTGGCTTCGGTTCCGCGTTGATCGAATCAGCGGTGCAACAGCGGCTGGATACTCGGATGATCACCGTGCTGGCTCTTCCCGATGAATTTATCGAACACGGTGACCGTGGCGATTTGCTCGATCAACATGGCCTCAGTTGTGCCGCAATCATGCTTGCCTGAATCCGGTTTGCAACTAATGAGTACAGGTACTCCTTCGAAGGTTTCGCTGCCGCCATGGGCAACCGATCCAAAGATTCGGCCCCGCGTCGTGATCCTTGGTGTGCCTGATCGTCAAAGGGTTCGGATCGAGTTGGAACGTCTCAGGCCTGTCATTGCCGAGGCCGCTGACATTGTGGCCGAAGACCTTGATTTTAAGTTTGATTTTTCCTCTGCTGAAATTGATCTCGTCATCGTTCTGGGCGGAGACGGTTCAATTCTTCAGTCCGCGCGGCAAATGGGGCCCACACAGATTCCTGTTTTGGGCGTTAATTGTGGTCGCCTGGGGTTTCTGGCCGCTTTATCGCCAGACGATTTTTTGACCGCCTGGCCACAGGTCTTTCAAGGCAGCTTTGAAATTATCGACTGCGTGATGCTGAAGACAACCTTGATTCGCAAAGGCGAACAAGTGGCATCGCAATTGGCGCTCAATGAAGTCGCCGTGCTGGGTGGACCGCCTTATCGCATTCTCGAAATTGATCTCTACGCGGACGGAGAATTAGCCACTCGTTATCGGTGCGACGGTTTGATTATCGCGACCCCAGTGGGGTCGACCGCACATAACCTGTCTGCGGGCGGGCCAATTCTGCGGCGGCGTTTGCAAGCGGTCGTGATTTCACCCATCAGCCCGCATACGTTGACCTATCGCCCGTTGGTCGATTCCGCTGATACGGTTTTTGAACTGTTGGTGACCGAACCCAATGCTTCAACGGGCCTAGTCGTTGATGGCCGGATCTTAAGCGAACTGCTTCCCGGTGATCGAGTGCGAGTTGAAAGAGCTGACACAACCTTCAAAATGATGTCAGTGGAAGGTCAAAACGACTACCGCTCTCTTCGAGAGAAACTGGGCTGGGGTGGAAGCGTCCCCTTCAAACGAAGCTAAATACAAACGGCATAGCTTCGTCCTGTTGTTGCCGCATGTTGCGCATGCGAACACCATCCGCGCATGGATACGTCCACGGTGGTCTGGCCACGAACTCAAAAATCGAAGGCCCGATAATTCAGTGGAGTCGTCGATCATTCCTGGTCCGTGGGCATTCCTGGTCTGTGGGCATTCCCGGTCTGTGGGGTTTTAGATTGCGTTGATTGCCCAATTTTATTGTCGGTATTTCGTGTTTTAAGGGCATTTCATTTCTGATGCAGACACCAAAACCAGTGAACATTTTTCAAATGAAATGGAAAAATGTTCATTCTTAGTGCTTTGCATTTTGCGAAAATTAGGTGCCCAAAATTATGTTAACCCCCAAGATTCCCAGCTTCTCACCGAAAGATATCAAGGGTTGCACGGGCCCGCGAAGCGAAAAGAACGTTCAGCGTTGTGCTAGACGGGTGATTGGCATTCACCCAAATCGGCGCGAGATTTGCATCCATAGTAGATTTGCATCCATAGTTCTGTCCCCCCCCATGCTGCCAGTAAAGGGATGTTTAAAAACTTTCCTAACGGTTTCGGAATGAACTTCTTCGATTTCGGTCGAACTTGTTGGCCCGATTTCGCGTCTTCAGTTGCAGAGTCCTCCCCAAGCACGGTTTAACAAATATGGTTTCTCTCTTTAACACTGACGTGGTTCTTCCCGATCCATCCGCCGACGCCGGTGCGGCTGTGGCAATTTCACAGCCGTCTCCTGCACGCACGAAATATGCCGATGATCAGGCTGATTCACTTGGGTTGTATCTGGAGGAGATCGCTAAGACTGCGCTTCTAAAACCTAGCGAAGAGTATCAATTGGCGGTTGCGATGGACCAGGATCGTCGATCATTTCGCCGTGAAATGCTACGAATCGGTTTTGTAGCCGAGGCCGTCATTGAAGAGTTGGAGGCGGTCGCGGCGGGCAACAGCCGAGCCGACAGGGCTCTCGATTACTCCGTCGCCGATCCAGTCAACAAGCGTCAATTGGCCGCGTGCCTGCCCACAAATTTGGTCACGATTCGCGGACTCCGAAAACAATTGCATAACGACTTTTTGACTGCGTCGACTCCCTCGCACTCTCGACGACGCCGAAAGCAGGCTTTCCATAGCTTTCTAAAACGTCGCGAACATATGATTTCATTGCTGGAGGAGTTTGAGATTCGGCTTTCGCTGCTGGAAGAAATCTTTCATGACGTTCGTCATATCGGCGTGAGGGTCAAACGATTGCGCGCGACAATCCAACGTAGTGGTAGTGATACCACAAATCAGAGACGCGAATACTTGTCCTTGCTCAGCCGGGCCCAACATTCACGAAAGGGTTTCGATCGTCGAATCGAAAAACTTGAACGGTCCTACAACAGATACCTTGATTCCAAGAGCCAGTTGGTGGAGGCGAATCTGCGGCTCGTCGTTTCGGTTGCAAAAAAATATCGTAACCGCGGATTGTCGTTCTTGGATTTGATTCAAGAAGGCAATGCTGGCCTCATGCGAGCAGTAGAGAAGTTTGAGCACATTCGCGGCTTCAAGCTTTCAACCTACGCAACTTGGTGGATCAGGCAAGCAATCGGCAGAGCAGTTGCCGAGCAAGGCAGAGCCGTTCGTGTTCCAGCCCAGGTCATCAGCGAGTTAAATCAGATCGGCCGGCACAAAAGTAAATTCTTTCAAGAAACCGGTCGTCGTCCGTCCAAGAATGAGTTGGCAAAGCTGACCAATACGAGCACCGAGCGGTTGGCGATTCTGGAAAGAGTGGCCGAGACGCCCGTTAGTTTGAACCAAAGATCCACGGTTGGCTCGCAACAAGAGTTTGGAAACTTGCTTCCCGATCGCTCGCTTGACACACCGGCCGACTCCGCCGATGCAATCGAGTTGAAACGTCGCTGCAATCAGCTTATGGAAAAGTTGAATGATCGTGAGCGAAAGATTCTGCGAATGCGTTATGGATTCGGAACCTATTTCCCTCATACCTTGGCAGAAGTCGCGGCGGAGTTTTCGTTAAGCCGGGAAAGAGTTCGCCAAATCGAAAGAGCCGCAATTCGCAAGCTAAAAGGAGAGGGAGCTTCGCGTTATCTGGGCCAATTTTTAGACAGTGAAGTCGCGTAGCTGGATGGTGATACTTTGATGATCAATCAAATTGATCGTCTCGGTACTGGCCGTTTACTCGCACTCCACAAATCCCGTGCTTCTAAGGATCAACCGGGCTAAGTCTCTTCTCGAATGCTGACGCATCTTTCACTTGCGACAACGATGTGATCCAGCACCGTGATTCCAAGCAAAGTGCCAGCATCGGTAAGCCGGTCAGTGACGCAGACATCTTCACGACTCGGTGTGGGATCACCGCTTGGGTGGTTGTGAACTAGCAGGACCGCTGACGCTGAATCGCGGATCGCTGGGCGAAAGACCTCTCGGGGATGAACCAAACTTGCATCCAAGGTACCAATCGTGATGCAATGCGTTCGGATCGGCTTATGCTTGGTATCCAACGTTACGATGTGAAACTCTTCTTGAACTGCATCGGACGCTAGTCTCGCAAACTTGTTCTGGCAATAACAAACCGCCTCTGCCGTACTTGTGATTCGAACAGTCGGAACGACTCGATCAGACTCAGTGGCTGCGATTCGGCGTCCCAATTCGATACCAGCCATGATTTGGGTAAAGCTGGACTGAGTTGCTGCTGGGCTGATTTCCTTCAGCTCATCCGGTGTTAACCGAGTCAAGTCAATCATCGAGTTTGCAAAACGATTGGCAATCCGCTGCCCTCCCATCACCGCTGATTCGTTTGGCACGCCGACGCGAATGAGTATCGCAAGAAGTTCAGCGTCATTAAGCGACGCTGGTCCGTGCCGCAGTAACCGTTCACGTGGCCGAAGCGGTTCAGGCGTTTCCTTGACTTGCAATCCGTGAATTCGAGAATCAATCCAACTGTCAGGATCAAACCGCTCAGGCGGCTGACACCAACGAAAGTGAGTCTTGCCGCCAATCTCGAATTGAGTGAGCACGCCGTCACCAACAAGTTCGCGCAGAGTTCGCGTCACATAGGCCGCCCTGGATTCTTGGCACTTCTGTTTAGCCTCAACGGGTGTGAACTCCGCCAATTGCAGCAATGGCAAAAGCACTTGCTGAAGACGTTTGCGCCGAACCTTTTGAGTTTTGGTTGCCATGAATGCCGCCGGAGCATCGCCGTTGCTTAGAAACCGTAAAGGTTAGATTTTAACATCAGCATAAGCGGCAATGTTGCACTCGCGAACGGGATCGTGCTCGTGCAATTAAGCGGCCCGACGGTTTTCGTTGGCACTGGGTTCGGCTTGGTTTCTTAGCGTTTGGATTGTCTCAATTGCCAAACGTAGCCTTTCCTGATAACGCTCGATCAACAGCGCACCCTTCGCGCGACCACCAGCCAGCTGGGCGCGCGACTTCGCTGCTTGGCTTAACAAAGATGCATTGGTTTGCTGCGCCAGATCTAATGCGGTTCGCATTTGTTCGTGATCAAATCCAAGCTGCTCAATCACGGTTTCGAGATCCGAAAGCAAACGTTCAAAGCCGTCGATGTCCATCCGCGATGATTCTTGTACGGTATCAAACTCGTTCTGTAAGGTTTCGAGTTCGCTGACCAACCCATCGATTCTTGATTGAAGCGAACTTGCTTGGTCGGATTGAATTTGTACAAAACGTTCCTCTTTGTCTCTCGCGTCCCGAAGTTCGGCATCCCGTAACTGCAAGTGATTCGCAGCCTCTTTAGAACACTCCCAAGCAGCGTTCAGCTCGACTTGGGTAGCGGCAATGGTATCTTTCAAACCGATGATCTCTCGGTCGCGCATTTCTACTGATGCTTTTAGTTGTTCGGTCTGGATCGCCTTCGCCCGAACTTGATTCTGGGTTTCGCTAATTTCGGATTCACGAATTCGGCGATCGTTGACTCGTCCTGCTCTCTCTGCATGTAGCTGTTTTTCTAGGTGCAAATTCTTAGAACGAAGCCGTTCCATGCGGAGCTGAGCGACCTGATTCTTTTGTTCGCATTGCTCGCGTTGCAAGTTGGCCCGCCTGATCGCCTCTTCATCAACGGCTTTTTGTCTCCTCATTTGTTCGGCCAGCGCCCGGCGTGAAGCATGGCTTCGCTGCGTTTCAATTTGCCAAGTCGCAGCGCGTTTTTCAGCGCTGGCAAGTTTGACTCGCAGTTCCGCCAACTCAACAAGTTCCTGGTCCTTCTGACGAATGACTGATTCGCTGTTAATAATTTGATCGTCCAAGGCATCAATCTTGGCTTGCCGTTGGCGCAATTCGTTGTTCAGGCGTTCGTTTTGGGAACGCAATTTAAATGCTTGGCTTTGCCATTGTTCCGAAATGCAATCGAACCATTCGATCTGGCGGTTCTGAATCGCGATCTGCTGCGTTCCTTCATCGCATTGCAGACCTAGTTTTTTCAGTTGATTTTGAACGACCGTTGAAAGTTCCGCCACGCGGTGCTCGGAAAGCATCGCGTGGTATTCGCACTGGGCAATTTGTTGTTGGTTCTCTTGCAGCGACACCTCGTGCGTTTTCTCTCGCTGCTGAAGCTCTTGATCTAAACGCTGGACTTCGCGATCCAATTCGCTAACGGAGCAATCTAATATCTTCGCAGCTTCTTCTGCCGATTGTCGCAACCCTTCTTTCTGCTCGATGATGTTCTGCTGAGATTCAGCCTTTGACGCAGCTTCTCGCAACGCTTTTTCTAACAAATTGACATCAGCAAGCAGCCGCTCAATTTCAAACTCGTGCCCACATTGAAACTGGGACAACGCGCGATTGGCCTGCTCCTGCTGCGGAGTCAATGTATCGATCAGCGGCGAATCACACTTTGCAATGTGGCGTTTCACCACAGCCTGGTGATTGGCGGGATGTTTGTGAATAGCTTGCCGAGGAACCGGTTGCCGAGGAACAGCTTGCCCAGGGAATGGCACTTGCGAATGTCTGTTTGGCGTCGGTTGCGAAGATTGATCTCGCACCTGGACAGTTCGTTCTTCGCCATGCAGCCACCACATTGCAATCTCTCCCAGAATTGTTGGCTCACGGGGACGATTCGCAAGCTCCATCTTTCATCAATCGTCACCTTTACTATGAACCATTGAGTGAAGCCTAGGACAAACTCGCACTCGGAGTAAAAAGAGCAGCGTTTTGTAGAGAAACAGGCGACCAAGAGCGGTTGCTAGCATCTGAGCCGAGCTTTGGCCAGTCGAATCGGCCATCGGTTAGGGCGATGGGAATCTGCGGAAAACTCGAATTGCGATGAAGATCGAAATCGCTAGCAGCAACGAACCGGCCAATAAAGGTGCTCCCGGCAACACCACCGGCGCTGCGTCGCTGACGAAGTAGCTGAACAAAAAGAAGTTGAAAAAGAGGGGAGCAATCACATTGGTCAGGCTGGTCAGCCCCGTGAGTGCCCCCTGTACTTTGCCCTGTTCGGTTTCGTCGACCGAACCAGTGACCAAACTTTGGATTGCGGGACCAGCGATGCCACCGAGCGAACCAAATACGATGATGCCCGGGATCATCCATGGCTGATTTGCCAGTCCGTAACAGGCGAATGCGATTGCTGAGATGATGGTGCCAAACACAACCGCCTTGCGCTCCCCAATTCGCTTGATTACCGGGCGGACCAATCCACCTTGAACCACGATCGCCATCACTCCGACCAAGCCAAGTGCTAATCCATTTGTCCCAGCATCCCAATTGAACTTGAAACCCGTGTAAAGAACCCAGACATTTTCTAGCCCACGCTGTGCCAGTGATTTCAGCACCAACACCGCAGCCAGCGCTGCGACCAATGGATAAATTTTTAGTCGGCCAATCACTCTAAATGGGTTTGCCCCCTTCAACGTGAAAGCGGTCCGATTCTCCGGTGCTAGTGATTCTGGTAAGACAAAATAACCGTACAACCAATTCACCAACGCTAGCCCAGCGGCAACAAAGAACGGTAAACGCAAACTGTAGTCACCCAGTATTCCGCCTAGTGCAGGACCGATGGTGAACCCAAGACCAAACATCGCGCCGACGAGCCCAAAGTTTCGAGCCCTTGTTTCATCCGTCGATATGTCCGCAATGTAGGCATTGCCGGTCGTCAAGCTGGCTCCCATCACCCCGGCCAGCGTGCGTCCGATGAACAACCACCAAATGCTCTGAGCAAACCCTTGGATCAGAAAATCAACGCCAAGCCCGAACAGCGAAACCAACAAAACCGGACGTCGCCCAAATCGATCCGAAAGCGCCCCCATGATTGGTGCGCAAAGAAATTGCATCAGTGCATAGGTGGCTCCGATGACACCGACATAGCGACCAGCTCGCGAAAAAACGACGCTCTCGGATGCCGACGCATCGCTGCCAATTGCAGCCAAGCCATCAATCGTTGATTCCGCGACGATTGGCTGTTCCACTAACTCCTTCACCAGTTCGGGCAGAACAGGAATCACGACCCCGATGCCGAGGATATCGATGAACAGGGTAAACAGGATGAACGCGATCGCGGCTTTGCGTGGCGTGCGATCGTCTGAATTCATTGGGGCCCGACATCGATGGAGAAATGAAACGGATCAGATTGGTTTGCAATAACATGACCAAGCACCGCTGGTTTGTCGATGACGGCCTCGACCGCGATCCGAATGCCCGATTGCTTACCCAATCAGTCAGACCATAATTAGCTTCCCTGCCCATTGCCCCGTCTTCGGAAACCTCACGATGGCAAAACGCCCGACACTTTATGTCCTGGTTCACTGCTTTTTTTTCGCAGCGATTCACTCACTGGCCCTGCCCCCAGAAAACCTGCTAGCCAATCCACCCACTCGTTTGCAAACTAGCAGCAAGCCGCAGCTAAATCAGCTGTCGCGATCCGAATTGCTTAGCGGTTGGGAGCTTCTCTTTGACGGAAAAACCACCCAAGGTTGGCGCAATTTTAAAAAGGCCGACGTGTCGGATCTTTGGAAGGTGGTTGATGGTGCCTTGGTTCGAACCGGCAAGGAAGCCGGCGACTTGATCACCAAGGATACCTACAAGCACTTTGAATTGTCGCTGGAATACAAGATCGGCGAACAGGGCAACAGCGGCGTGATGTTTCATGTAACCGAGGCGATGAACAAGCCTTATCAAACCGGCCCAGAAATCCAAATCCAAGATGTTGTTGATGGACATGATCCACAAAAATCCGGCTGGCTCTATCAACTCTACAAACCAACTCCGCCAAGATGGAGCAAAAAGAAAGCCATTCTTGACATGACGCGTCCACCTGGCCAATGGAACCAGATCTACCTGCGAATCTCACCAGGCGGATGCCAGGTTTGCGTCAATGGTGCTGCCTACTATCAGTTCAAGCTTGGCAATCAAGATTGGAATGAGCGAGTTGCGAACAGCAAGTTTGCCGATTGGCCGTTGTTCGGAAAAGCTGGCGAGGGTCATCTGTGTTTACAGGATCACGGCGATGAAGTTGCATTTCGCAACATCAAGGTGCGACGGTTGCCAGCCGATGGAACTGTTCCGCAACCAATCGATGGTGAACTAAATCTGTCGCTTGAACTCGCCTTTCCAAAGTTGAAGTGGCAAAACTGGGAAGCGTTCGATGATGCGGGAAAGATGAAGCCGCTTCGGTTGGTTGAACTGAACTATGCCAACGATGATTCCAATCTGCTCTATGCGACATCGCAATGCGGATCAGTTTGGTCGTTTGAAAATACACCTGATGTCGTTCAATCAACGTTGGCGCTTAACCTGCGTGATCAGATTTCCGATTGGCAGGCTCCCGGCTGCAACGAACAAGGCTTACTCGGTTTTGCGCAGCATCATTATTTTAAGAACAACCGTTACGCCTACGTTTACTATTCACATGCGGACGAAAAACGTTCGATCCTATCACGGTTTACCTTTTCCAAAGATCAAACACCGGTTGCCGATCCAGATTCAGAAAAGATCCTGATGTCAATCGACCAGCCCTACCGAAATCACAACGGCGGCAGCATCGAATTCGGACCAGATGGGTATTTGTACGTCGGCTTGGGCGACGGAGGGCTTCGCAATGATCCGCATGGAAATGGCCAGAACCGGAATTCGTTGTTGGGGTCAATTCTGCGCATCGATGTTGACGACGCTACCAGCGACATGGCCTATGGAATTCCGTCCGACAATCCATTTGTTGGCGTGCCCAACACAAAACCAGAAATTTATGCTTACGGCTTGCGCAACCCCTGGAAAATTGCCTTTGACGAACAGACTGATATGCTTTGGTGCGCTGATGTCGGTCAAGAATTATGGGAAGAGATTGACCTGATCGAAAAGGGCGGAAATTACGGCTGGAGTTTTCGCGAGGGCAATCATCCGTTTGGCAGGAAATCAACGAGTGACAACCTTGTTGAACCCATTTGGCAATACGATCACCAACTTGGCAAATCAATCACCGGCGGAAGAGTTTTCCGCAGCGATCGCCTACCAACTCTCTCAGGAAAGTATCTTTACGCTGATTACGTCGCAGGAACGGTATGGGCGCTGACGTACGATCCGGACAAAAAGGTCGTCACGAAAAACGAACGGGTAACCCAAGAAAACATTCCGGTCCTCGCCTTTGGTGAATCCCCCAGCGGCGAGGTACTGGTGTTAACAAACAGCCCACGCGGTCAGTCGATCTATCGATTCGTTCCGTAGGGAAACGTTCCGAGGGTCAGGTTTTGTGTTGGGTTTTCATCCCCAGTGATCCTTCGATCTTCTGTTGGCCAATCGTCCATCTTCTTGATTCCTTTCTGCGCTGTTCAGCGCGCGTCGGCTTGGGAATTCGCGCCGGCAAATTGAATCCGAGGTGTTCGAGGCATGTTGAATGCCAGTGCAGGTGGAACATGAACCGACCCTTGCGGAGCGTCTCGCAGCTTCGGCGATGCTCCGTTTTGGGAGGGCAGTGGCATGTTGAGATCCTGGTGTTTGGTGTGTTGCTAGATAGGCATTGCGATATGCCGCCAAGATGCTGACTGAATATAACAACGCAGAGATACAACAAATCCCGACCGGGCGGCCCAGGTCCGCATCACGTCATGCACAGACGCTGGCTCCGCCGCCGGGTCGGGACAGAATAGGTGGCCGATCAGGCGGGGATCATGCCATGTGGGTCAAGGACAAACTTCTTGGCCGCGCCGCCATCGAAGTCCGTGTAGCCCTTGGGCGCATCTTCGAGCCCGATCACCTGGACATTGCAAGCTTCGGCCGGGTGAGCCTTGTCGTGCAAGATCGACTGCATGAGCCCACGGTTGTACTTCATGACCGGGCACTGGCCGGTGGTGAAATGGTGGCTCTTGGCCCAGCCCAGACCAATTCGGATTCCCAGCATGCCGATTTTGGCATTGTCATCGACGCCGCCCGGATCACCGGTGACGTAGAGCCCGGGGATGCCGATGCCGCCTGCGGCACGAGTGATTTCCATGACGCTGTTGAGGACCGTCGCGGGCTTCTCAATCCCCGAGTCCCCACCGTGGCCACGGGCTTCGAAGCCGACGCAATCCACCGCGCAATCGACCTCAGGTACGCCCAGGATCTGGTCGATCTGCTCGGCCAGGTTGCTGTGCTTGCCTAGGTCAATCGTCTCGCAGCCAAAGCTCTTGGCCTGCGCCAAACGCTCGGGGATCATGTCGCCGACGATCACGCAAGCGGCACCGAGGAGCTGGCACGAATATGCGCACGCTAGGCCGACGGGGCCAGCACCGGCGACGTAGACCGTGCTGCCGGTCGTGACGCCTGCGGTCCAAGCGCCGTGGTACCCGGTGGGCAGGATGTCCGACAGGAGCGTTAGGTCGCGGATCTTCGCCAGCGCCGCGTCGCGATCGGGGAAGGCCAGCAGGTTCCAGTCGGCGTAAGGCACCATCACGTAGCGTGCTTGCCCACCGATCCAGCCGCCCATATCGACGTAGCCGTACGCCGCGCCGGGGCGGTCGGGGTTGACCTCGAGGCACACACCCGTGTCGCGTTCCTTGCAGCATCGGCAGCGTCCGCAGGCGATGTTGAACGGTACCGAGCAGATGTCGCCCTTCTTGATGAACTCGACATCCGAGCCGCATTCGATCACCTCGCCAGTGATTTCGTGGCCCAGGATGATTCCCTCGGGTGCGGTGGTGCGTCCCCGCACCATGTGCTGGTCCGATCCGCAGATGTTGGTCGAAACAATTTTGAGGATCACGCCGTGCTTACACGCTCGTGTCTTGCCTCTGTATTCCAGTTCAAGCTTGGGGTCGTCGATCGATTGGACCTCAACCACCCCCGGTTTGATGTACGCAACTCCCTTGTTGTCCGACATAAGCAGACTCCCTTTAGATAGAGAATAATTTGAAACAATAAAACAATAGATAGACTGGGCAGTGAATGTTCGATGCTATAGGGCAACCACACATTTATATCGGGCAACCATGCATCGACAAAACAATTAATACGCTCCAGCAAAGGTATTGCTCGCAATGTACACGATCTGGTCTCTTCAGGGCGTCACGATTTGTGGTCTTAGGCAGTCTGCCAGGAATGATCTGCCTTCCCAATCCAGCTAAAAGGCTTGGACTTTTGGAGCAGTGCGTGCGAAGGATACGTTTCAGAGAGGCGTTCAAGAATTTCGTTCGCACGATCGACTAGGGGGGATCACGCGCGGCTCATCTTCGCCTTTAAGTTCTTCGGCGGGAAAAATTACGAGGCATTTGTTACTCTCCTCCGTTGCCTTCTTGCGATTCGCATCAACCCAGTCAAGAAAGATTTGACTGATGTCGTAATGGGTTGTGGCGTCGGAAGCGATCGATGACGGGGCGGTCATCATCTGATGGAATTCGGCGAAGGCTATCTACCGATCTTTTCCAAGATTGGCCTGCTTGCCACTGATTGAAAAACACCGACTCTTTGTTTGTTTTCGGAAAAACGGTTTCGGTCGGCGTGGCATAATTTGCTCCTGAATTCGTGCATATAACGTTACACGCATACGGAGCATTTAAAGAAAAGGCAAGGTTTGCCTAGTCGGGCTGACAGGAGTTGAACCTGCGACCTCTTGACCCCCAGAGACACTTTTTCTAATAGAGAAAACACGCAATCACCGGCGTTTGAAGTTGGTTTTCACGGAAGATACCAACGTTTTGACCGTGACGCAAACTGACGCACGAAAACGCATAGAATACGGGGGTTCGCGGGAATCATTGCGCGAACCAGCACTTAAACCGGTCAAAACCTGTCGCGTTAAGCTGGCATTCCCCAGTCGCCAAAACGCACAGTTTTTCGTTCTAGATCGAAAGTCCCTTTTCGATCAACGTTGTCAGGATGTTTGTCCAGATGCCAAACGACGCGGCCTTGATGTTTCGGTCTCGAATAACCTCTTTGGCCTGCGACCAGATCCCCTCATTCTTCGCGTTATCAAAAAACTCGTGTCCAGCCCAGGTAAGTCTTAAGCCCTCAAAACCACGACGGTCATCCATTGGTGCGACTTGATCGACTGCCGCCCACGTTACCAGCCCAGCATCCGCCAAGATGACAATATGGTAATCGATCATGGGACCATCAACGTCATCTAGCTCAACATTTCGGAGGCTATGAGGGTGCCCCGAGAAGCCTTCAATCTCCCCGAGCACTTGCCTGACTAGATCCATGTCACGTTCCATGATTTCACCTTCGTGAGTGTGTGGGTATGCGGTCTTCCCGCCTCGTGGGGATAATCATAGTGCTGCTCCGCCGGAAACCGAAAACCTTCCCAGTCCGGCGGCTGCCAGCTTCTTCGTGGTCACTTCATCGATCACCCATTCCGGCAATCCCCGCCGTTCACCATCAGCCCGGACTGATTCGCGAATCCGCTCGGCTTCGGCCGCCTTGGCTTGTTCTCGTGCTTCCCGTCGCCGGATCGCTTCGTCTTCGTCGAATGGTGGCGGCTTTATCCCGGTCAGCCAGTAGGCCAATTGTCCCGGTTCCCAGCGTTCTGGTTCACGATCGCCGCCGGACTCGAGCCACAATTCGCGAACGTGATCGATGGACAATCCACGTTGTCGAGCAATCACGATCGACGACATCGCGGACTTCAAACCCCAAGAAAACAAATCCTTCATCACCGCCGCCCACTCGTTTTCTTCGTGGCGATTGGTGGGGGCGTTTAGATTTGCGTTTCCAGGGGCGATTCTGGGTTCATGGTGAACTAACGGGGATGCCTGTGCGAACTCACCGACATGCTCCTGTGAGCGGTCGGACGTGCTTGCGTGAACTGTCGAGGGTTCATGGTGAGCGGTCGAGGGTTCAGTGGAGCCTGTCGCCACTCTGGTCAACTCGGTCCAGTTGATCCGGTGGTGATTCGGTGACCAGTGGTTTGGCCGTTCCTTGGTGATCAAATCTTGATCGATCAGTGCAGCAACCGCCCTGCGGATCGTTGAAACGCCGTAGCCGGTTTCCTCGGCAATGGTGTCCTGACTTGCAAAACATGCCCGATCGCCTTGGTGGTCGTCGATTACTTTCAAAACGCTTTTCTGGACAGCGCCGGAAACCTTGCCGGACTTGCAGGCGTAGGTTTGCAGTTTCAGCTTGCGCAATGCCGCCACCTGCTCGCCGCGCGGCAGATCGGTGAATAAATCTTGCTGTCGGTTCATTGGGCATTCTCCGTTTGGCGTGGCAGGAACGCCTTTGCATCACGCCGGATCGCATTGGCCTGCGCTCGGCAATCGGCAGCGGTTTCTTTGGCGAGTCGCGTTGGATGGCGATCCAGTGCTTTGGCTGCGCGTTCCATTTGGCTGGCAGCAGCTTCCACGCGGCAGAACATCGCGTCGGTCTGTCTTTGGTTCATGATGATTTTGTGGAGTGTGGGTGCGCTTGGTGGGGACACAAAAAAGCCGGCGGGCTGGTTGCTTTCGGAGTCTCAATTCCAAGCAAACCAACCCACCGGCGGCGATGCAGGTGTCAGCGAA
This sequence comes from uncultured Rhodopirellula sp., assembly GCA_964449225.1. GTDB lineage: Bacteria > Planctomycetota > Planctomycetia > Pirellulales > Pirellulaceae > Rubripirellula. The sequence goes on along the minus strand of CAYVAN010000068.1, from coordinate 6,521 downwards.
TGCCGGCACACTTCTTGGCGAGGTCACGCCCGTCCTGGGGCGACATTTGCACCAGCTCGATCAATTCGGCGATGCCAGTGGATGCCGAGCCGTCCAGCCCGATCGCGTTGTCGATGACGCACACAACGATTTTGCGAGCCTGCTTTTCGGCACCGCTAGCGTCGCCGCGTCGACTTCCGGCATGGGCGAGCCTTAGCAGGTGTTCAAGATTCTTGCTCACGATGCTGGCCTCGCATCCACGCCAACGAGTGAATCAGGATCGGACGCTAGGTAGACCATCAATGCCCGGCAGCATTCCAGCAGATCCGACGCGCTGCAGTTCTTTTCGATGGAGTGCTTCATTCGACGCATGACGGTCTTGGTCAGAATGCCTTTTTGAAACAGCTTCATCGGCACCATGCTGGGCTCTGGGTTCGTCCGAGGCTTGCCTTGCACGCGGGCATAGGACAGCCTCAGCAACGATGCTAGCAGCCCACGGGCGATCGGGATGGCATCGAGCGGCGATTGCTGCCCAAGCCGTTCGGCGATGTTGTAGATCGTGTCCATCTGTTCCAGCGTTTCCATGCTGACGGTTGTTTTTCCAGGCGTAGCTTTTGCCTTCATCGTCGCTAATTGAACGGCCAGTGGTGCCGTTGGTTTCCTGGCCTCGGACTGACTTATCTTTCTCAGTCGATGCAACTCTTGCTTCCTCTGGCGGATTTGGTCTAGCGATCGCAGTTGCGTCATTTCCGCTTCGGTTCGGTCGATGTGGGTGGTTGTTGTGATCATGGTTTGGTTCTCGTTCTTCGATTAGTTGTAGGTTGGGAAACGTTGCCAATCGGCAACAAAGTGAATCGCTAAGCCGTCAACTCGGCATGCAGTTCCGCAGTCCTGGCTTGAATCGCGGCTCGCATGGATCGGTCCACCCAACGCCACTTGGTTGTGCGCTCTCGATGGGTTGCGGTTTTCATTTGCCGGAACGGTTTGATTCGCTCAACGAGTCCAATCGTTTCCAACGCCACCAGATCGCGTCGAATAGTGCGTTCCCCATAGGTGCCGATGTCCTCGCGAATGTCGCGGGCGAGTTCCGCAGCTGTCACGCCGTAGGCCAGCGGGGCCAACAACTCGATCATCAATAGCATCCGCTGTAATTGACGAAGCCGATGGGATTCCCTTGCGGGCGGTTTCGGCTTGGGCGGCTTCGGTGCCGGTCGATCGATCATGGTTCCGATCGCCAGCATGGCCGCATCGGACGCTGCGATTGGTTGCCACCCTTCTCCGATTCGGTACGCGATTGGATGTCCAATCGCTTGGCTGCCGTCGCAGCCAACGCTGTTGATTCTATCCCAATTCCACGTCTTTATCGAACTCGTATGTTGGCCGGTTTGATGTCCAGGTAGACAATGCCCAGTAACTTCAAATCAAGGACGGCTTCTTCAACCGCCGGCCAGTCTTCTTCCTCGAAGAGCTGCCGACTTTCTTCGATGCTCTCGGCTATCTGGCCCTCGGTGTAGGGCGGCCGTCGGTCAATGTAAGCCTTTCCAAAATCCAGCAAGTACGGCGGCGAAACGATCCCGATTTCGATGACGTGAATCGCATCGTCAAACGCGAATAGCTTCGGCACATCGAAAACACCGATGAATTCGATCGTTTCAGCAGCCAACCGCTGGTAGCAGTCTCTTTCGAACTGGTAGTTTCGCTCACGTTCGAACACCTTGATGGCTGTGCCGCGACTTGACCTCCAAACAGCACCGTCCTGACCAAATCCGAGCGGAGATTCAATCGCAATGGCAATGCCATGGTTTTCGGCGTACACTTGGCAGAGTCGTTTCAGTTCTTCAGGAATCGCCATGATCCGCCCTGTTCCCAATACCGGTTATTCGTCCGATGTTCGTCTGACACTGCGAGTAGGTGACCGGCTGTTTGATGTCGGACAGGTGTTGCCAGACCGCTGCATGGTACGCGATCCAGTGGACGTAGATCCGGGTCCGGCTGAATTGACGATCAGCGTCGACGGGCAAGATGAAGTCAAGAATGTCATGCTTCGGGACGGCATTCGATCGGGAATCCGCGAAGTTTTCTTCGTTTGAGCTCATCCGATTTTCCGTGCAACTTCACGTGCTTTTTCTGCATCCCGCTCCGCGTAGATTTGCGTGACATCGGCGGCGGCGTGCCCCAAAATCACTTGAGCGGCTTCTAGCCCAAATGTCTTTCTGATCTCGGTGCCCTTGGTGTGACGAAGCCGATTCGGTGACCAACGACGTTCGGATTGCCAGATTTTCAGCGCGTCACCCTTGAGTTGTTCGTCAGGCGGGAATGCAAGATCACAACCGCGATGGATCGCCCGGCGGTAGCTGTCGGTGTCGTAGCGCTGGCCTGGCTGCCGTTTCGCCTTGGTTCCGGCTAACCCCTCACGCCGATGCCCGCGACGGTTTCCATGATTCGGCGGTGTTTTGCGTGCTTGATTCTGGGCATCGCGTTGTTGTGCCACCGCTTCACGCGGCGAAAAGCAGAACGCATCTTCGGCGCGGAGCAAGTAGGGCATAAGAACCGCCTGGGCATCAGGACCGAAGAATACAACGCGTTTCTTGCCGTGGTGCTGTGTCTTGTGGCTTTCTGGACGGTACTCCCAGACATCGCCGGTTCGATCGATGTCACCTGGGCGAACTCTGCAAACCTCTGCGGGCCTCATGCCAGCGAGCAGTTGGACGCGAATCATGTCGCAAACGACGTCACAGAGGCATTGCATCGTTTTTTCGACGATCACCAAGTCCACGGGACTGACTGGTTCCGGTTCATGGGCATTGGATCGCCCAACCTTTAATCCGACCACCGTGGAAAGTGCTTGGTAGATCTCGACCGGAATCAGTTCTTCGGACGCGGCCCATTTGAACACCCGCTTGATCCGGCCCACGTTCTTGTTGATCGTTCCGCGGGCGTGGCCTGCTTGAATCCACTGCCGCCGGATCGATTTAAGTGCCAACGGGCCGAACTCTTCAACAGGCTTTTCCCCGTACAGTCTTTTTAGCGTCCGCAAAACCGGTTTGAGCCCTTCTTGCTCAGAAGTTGGCTCGCCGTCCTTCAAATAGTACCCCTCAGCGAATCGCCAATACTTCAGAATGACTTGGGTCACCTTGATTGGCAATTGGTCATCCTTTGGCAGGGACCGGTCGTTCGCCAGGTACTCGCCAATCAGCCGATCGTATTCGTTCCGGCTGGATTGGGTTCCGTGGCGGCCGAGGTAGATGTCATGACCGTCGATCGTCACGAGAGCGCGATTTGACGATTTGTGTCGTCGGTACTTTGGAATGGTCTGCTTCTTTCGACGCATGGCAACGCTTTCAAGATAAACCTGTCCATTGACAGGTTTAAGGCTTTAAAAAACGCCGCACGCCTGAGACTCAGACGGTAACCCAAAAGCGGGTTTCGGCTATAAGAAATTTCGTCCTCTAAACGAAGTCGGGCTGACAGGAGTTGAACCTGCGACCTCTTGACCCCCAGTCAAGCGCGCTACCAACTGCGCTACAGCCCGTTGTCGGCGATTGATTCCGCCGGAATCAATCTTTGACTGTTTAAATGCTAAACAACCGCGGGCCGATCCGCTAGGTCACATTGACCGCTAGCCCGAAAGTGAACAGATTCGAGCTTGCGTCCGATGCGGACAAAATTCACTGAGGGTTCCGACTTACTATTGAAGATTGCTATGAACTTTGCTGATCAACTGGCCACGGCCGTCCAAACCACCGGTTCAGTGGCTTGCATCGGGCTGGACCCACGAAAAGCGAGCCTGCCCAAGACGCTGGTTCCCGAAAGTAATTCGCCCGATGCATGGGCCGCTGCTTACACGCAATTCTGCTGCGAAATCATTGACGTCGTCGCTGGAAAGGTGGCTTGCGTGAAGCCGCAAGCCGCGTTTTTTGAACAACTCGGACCAGCTGGATGTGTCTCCCTGGGCGAAGTGATCTCCTATGCTCGCCAGAAAAACCTGTTAGTGATTGTCGACGGAAAACGTAATGATATTGGCAGCACCGCAACCGCATACGCCGATGCCTACCTGGGGCATCAGAGCCCTTGGAGCGGCGATTCGCTGACAGTTAGTCCGTACTTAGGCCAAGATAGTTTGGAGCCGTTCGTGGAGGTTTGCGACCAACGCGATGCCGGGATCTTTGTGCTCGTGAAAACTTCGAATCCCGGTGGTGGTTTGTTTCAGGATCGCGAATCCAATGGTCAAACGGTCTACCAGTCAGTGGCAACGCTCGTTCACCAAATGAATGAAGGAAGGATTGGTAACTGCGGCTACGGCCCCGTTGGTGCGGTGGTCGGTGCGACTTATCCGCAGCAGTTGGCCGAAATGAGAGCCGCGATGCCGACAAGCTGGATTTTGATCCCAGGCTTTGGAGCACAAGGCGGTGGTGCGGATGACGTCAAAGCAGGATTCGATGACAACCGAATTGGTGCGGTGGTCAATAGTTCGCGGCACATCATCTTTGCCCACCGTCGCGCGGAGTACGCGGATTCCTTGGGCGAAAAACGGTGGCAGGACGCGGTGGAAGCGGCAACCGTCGAAATGAATCAGCAGCTATCTTGGTAGCGCAAGTTAGAGCCGAGCGATAACGCTTTCGGTCCTGAGGCACTTTGGCAATCGGAAAGTAGGTCCAATAGCCAGAGGGTTAGCCGACGAAGTGATTGCGTATTGATGCAGGATGTCGTTTTGGGACGCGTCGGCCCACATGCCGCGTCGGCGAGCGACGATGCCGCGCGGCCTGATCGACTGCGCAGTTAAACCGATTGACCAGCAAAGCGGTGACTACTCAGCTTCGACGAAGGATTCGAAGCCGGCTTTTTCGTCGACCGAATCGTAGTAGTCGCTGAGGACTTCGTTGATGTCGGAGGAAACCATGCGGGCCATCATTCGGTTGACCGGTTGTTTGAACTGTTCTTGGAGGTCTTCCGTTGATGGTTCAAACTTGGTCGGTTGGACCACGTAGAACACTCGCTGTGGCTGGTTCGGCGCGACCGACAGTTTGTTCTCTTCGGTGTTGAAGGTGGCTTCCATGAAATCATTCCCCACCGAATCGAGTTCGGGGACGTTGCCAATCGTTGCACCGGAGAAACCGAAGGAATTCATCCAGGTGAACGGGCCGAGGCCTTCGTAGAAGTTATCTTTCTTGTCGTCTGGAATTTCATTGGACAAATCGCCTGATTTTGCGGCGGCGTCAGCAATCTCTTGTGCTTCGGCTTTCGCAAGTTCACGCGCTTCCTGCATTCGAATGGCCATGATCACGTCCTCGCGAGCTTCGTCGAGTGATGGTGTTTTGGCCTGCGTTTCGTCGGTCTTCCACGAAACGTAGATCTTGCCTTTTTGATCGTCAGCGGTACGAACGGCGGCAAAAAGCGGTTGAGGATTGATGTCGTTTCGCCCGTTTGAAAATCCGAACATCATCAATGCAAACCCAGGTCCGCGGCGTCCAAATTGGCTACCGACTTCGAACGATTGAGCAATCGGTTCTTTCTGAATCGTTGTGACAGTGTGCGGGCCAATTGACTCAAAAACCAATCCAATTTCTTCGGCGAGCCTCTTCAAGTCAGGGCGAGTCGGTTCGGTGCTCTCTTGTCCAACCGACAAGTTGCTTTGGTGAATTGCCAGTTCACTGAAATAGGTTCGCATGGTCTTGTTGACCCGGGTAACCGCCTTGTCCATCGCTTCGCGAGCGGCGGGACCGGCGAGGTCTTCGGCGATTTGATCACGAACATCATCGAGTGATTCAACGCCAGCCGAGTCGGCAGGTTTATCCAATTTCGTTTCTTCGTTTTCGTCCGTTGCACCGTCGGCGTTTGAGTTTTCTTCGCCGGCGGTTTCCTCGGGCGAATCATCAGACTGTTCTTGAGCGAAGACAAGTCGGACCGCATTGGATCCGCTTCGTTGTGTCCGCGATTGGTCCTTGTCGCCAGCCGCAGCTGGTTCTTGCACAACAGGCTCTGCGGTCTGCGGTTCGACAGCGGCGGCTTCTTTGGCGGGCGATTGGACTTCTTCGACGGCGGGCTGCTCTGTCGCTGTTTCAGGATCGGTCGCTGTTTCAAGATCGGTCGCTGGTTCAACGGTTTCTTCGGTCGTCATTTCTTCGTTTTCAGCTTCCTTGGCAGCAGGTACGGCTTGTTCAACCATTGCCTCGTCTCCGGTTGCCTGGTCTCCGGTTGCCTGGTCTTCCGATGCTGACGCTTTTTCTTCCGAAGCTTTCTCTTCCGGAGCTTTCTCTTCCGGAGCTTTCTCTTCTTTGGCTTCACCCTCTTGGGGCAACTGGAAGTCGCCGCCCTTGATGCGTCGTTCGTACTCGGCCTTGATTTGGTCTTCGGTCAGCTTGGCGATTTCTGCATCGAGGAATTGACGATAATCACCTACCAGATACTCAAAACGGGCAGCGTATTGCTGGTGAAATGCTGGCTCGGCTGACTGTTCGTTGGGATCACGATCTTTGCCTTCCTCGAAGACTTCGCGGATTCGCTGATCGCTGGGCGTTTTGTTGGTTTGGTCCAGGTAATCG
>CAYVAN010000067.1:8790-21452 GCA_964449225.1 uncultured Rhodopirellula sp. | reverse complement strand
GCGCACTAGCGATCGCCGCGTAGGCGTTCGGTTTCCCTGCAATCGCCGAAGCTCTGCGCGAGCTTCGCTACGGCGACACAGTCTCCAGCTTGAAAAACTGAGTTGCCTTGCCCTTTCCCCCAATGCCCCGTTCCCCACTGCCCCGAAGGTCGATCGGGCGAATATCAAGAATTATTCTCTTTTGGGGCCATTGGGAAGTGGTAAAGCGGTGAGCCACCCGTTAATGTCTGCGCTAGGACCACTTTCGGCCCGTTAAATACATAAATCAATAAAACTTGATCGTAAAAAAGAAGGAACAATTCTGTGATTGCAGGCATCGTCATTGGTTTGGCATTCGTTGCGGCCACCGCTGCGCTCTATTTGGCGCTGCGGTTCTACCGCGAAATGATGGAACAGGATGAGGGCACCGCTGAGATGCGAGAAATTGCCGAAAGCGTTCGACAAGGTGCGGGTGCTTACTTAAGGCAACAAAACCGCGTCGTCTTAGTCGTCTTTCTTATTATTGCCGCTTTGTTGGGCATCGCCTTTTACACGCTTGGCGTCATCGGCCCGTTGGTCCCGATTGCATTCTTGACCGGAGGATTCTTTAGCGGTCTTGCGGCAGCCGAGCGATCCCTAAATGACGGATTACAGGTCGCCTTTCGCAGCGGAGCAGTCATGGGCTTGACCGTCGTCGGCTTGGGATTGCTTTACGTGTGCCTTTGGTTCGGATTTATGTATTGGATCCTGCCGTTGACCGGCATGAACGCAATGACGTTGCCAGAAATTTCGGTCGCGATGCTTTCATTCGGAATGGGTGCAAGTGCCCAGGCGTTGTTTGCTCGCGTCGGCGGAGGGATTTTCACCAAGGCAGCCGACGTGGGTGCTGACTTAGTGGGCAAGGTTGAACAAAGCCTGGCCGAGGATTCGCCGCGAAACCCCGCAACGATTGCCGACAACGTTGGCGACAATGTGGGTGATGTCGCGGGAATGGGTGCCGATTTGTACGAGTCCTATTGTGGGTCGATCCTAGCAGCATCGGCGCTGGGTGTTGCCGCAATGAGTCACGCCGATGGAATCCCCGAAGGCATGGACATTGGCACTGCGCAATTGCGGGCGATGATGTTGCCGATCGCAATCGCAGCAATCGGAATTCCACTTTCAATGGTGGGGGTTTTTGCGGTGAAGACCGGCGATGACACATCCCAAAAATCGTTACTCGCTGCACTTGCACGAGGAATCAACCTGTCAACGCTGTTAGTGATCATCGCGTCTGCAATCATCGCAACGTTGTTGATGCCCACCACACCCGAAACAATCCTGTTTGGATTCTTACCAGGCATCGCCATCAGCGTCGTCACTGGGTTGGCAGCAGGCTGGGCAATTGGTCACTGGACCGAACGAGTAACAAGCGACGAATACGCACCGACGCAGAAGCTTGCTGAACAAGCCAAGTCAGGAACTGCGCCGATCATCATCAGCGGAATTGCCGACGGAATGATGAGTGTTTGGTTGCCCGTGGTTGTGGTGTGTGCGGCAATGATCATTGCTTTCGCATTTGCCAACGGAGGCAACTTTTCTGATCCCAATCAGTTCTCGCTGGGGCTCTATGGTGTTGGCATCGCGGCGGTAGGGATGCTAAGCACCCTGGGGATCACATTGGCAACCGATGCGTACGGACCGATCGCGGACAATGCAGGCGGCAATGCAGAGATGGCCGGCCTTGACGAAATCGTACGCAAACGCACCGACGCACTCGATTCGCTGGGCAATACAACCGCCGCAACCGGGAAAGGATTTGCGATCGGCTCCGCAGCGTTGACCGCTCTTGCGCTGTTAGCGGCTTACGTGGAAAGCGTGCGTGATGGATTTGTTCGCTGGGGCGACGATTACGCTGTCGTCCAAGACATTAGCGAAGACGGAACATTCGACATCGCTCCCGCACTGAAATTAGTGCGGGAAGATTCCGTGAATGAAGTCAACTTGGCCATGCCGTTGGTGCGTGGCCAAACGGAGCCTGACTTGGTGCCAATCAGCACGGCCACGCTTCGTGACTTTTTACTGTACTACGACGCATCATTGATGAACCCAAAAGTTCTGGTTGGTGTTTTCTTGGGTGCGATGAGTTCGTTCTTGTTCTGTGCTTTCACGATGAAGTCGGTCGCTCGAGCCGCCGACGGAATGGTTCAAGAAGTGCGTCGTCAGTTTCTCGAAAATCCAGGAATCCTAGATGGCAGCGTCAAACCCGATTACGAGCGCCCGGTCGCGATTAGCACCAAAGCGGCACAAAAAGAAATGATTTTGCCAAGCATGCTGGGTTTGTTAATGCCAATCATTGTCGGGCTGTTGCTGGGAGTCGGCGGAGTACTGGGGTTGCTAACGGGATGCCTGACATCAGGATTCTGCTTGGCCGTGTTCATGGCTAACAGCGGAGGATCCTGGGACAATGCCAAGAAGTACATCGAAGCGGGACATCACGGCGGCAAAGGCAGCGATGCTCATAAAGCATCCGTCGTTGGCGACACCGTCGGCGACCCCTTCAAAGATACCTCTGGACCAAGCCTGAACATTCTGATCAAGCTAATGAGCATGGTCAGCGTTGTTGTCGCAGGATTGATTGTTCGCTATTCGCTTGCCGCAATGGGTTGGTTTTAGGCGAAGGAATCAACATGCAATCTGATCCATCGTGAATGCGATAGAGACAGAACCAAGCCCGACTCGAATAGTTCGAGCGGGCAGGCCAGAAACGGCGTCTACGAGCAAGCAATCGAGCGCGCGTTTATCATTGCCTCCAGCAATGACCTGTCCTGGCAATCCCAGGTACAAGGATAAAACCGGGCCGACGATGCCTCACATGAATGTGGAGACACACTCGTGATCGGTCACCTACAAGTTACGCTTCGGTGGCACGATTGCGTTAGAAACTAATAGTCCGCCAACCAAGCTAGCCGCAATTAGAATCGTCGCAAATCCGTACTGAATGCCCTCCATCGTTTGCTTTTCCAGCAACGCTGATAGCGACCGATAACCGACGGACCCTGGCACCAAAATCAGCATCCCAGGCGTCTGTGTCACCAATGCTGGCAAGTCACGTATGCGTGCGTAGAGATTGCTCGAACAACCAACCGTTAGTGCTCCTAGGAACGAGCCCACCTCGACGCCCATGCTAGGTCCGACGATCCAACTAACGACGACGCCAAGGATGGACACGACGGCGATGGCAGGCCATTGCCGCAACCCTGCTCGAAAAACGATTGCGAAAGCAACCGGCGCGATCAGCAAAGCAATCCAACGCCAAGAGTTCGCAGGCGTAACCGCTGGTTCCACCATTGGCGGCAAGTGCCCCCCGACTTCCCAAACCAATGCAACCCCAACGAACATGGTCGCCAGCGACACCAGAGCCCCGGCCAAACGCGATATCCCCGCCGACAGATGACCGACGGCCAGCTCGGTCATAGCGACCGTAAGCTTTAGACCTGGGATCAAAACGATCAGGCCCGCCAGCGTGGTTAATTGATCGTCGATCGGGACGATTAACCTCGCCACCATCAGCGAACCCAACGCGGCCGTTAAACCAGCCAGTGGTTCCAGCAAGCCTAATTCCATTTTCTTGTATTCGTGAATCAGTTCTAAACCGGCCACCAACAATCCGATGATGCCCGCGACAATTATCTCGCTGACAGCACCGCCAAGGAAAACGGCGACGCACATGCAGGCGACCGAACAACCGAGACAGTACAAAGGCCAGCTGTAGAGACCTTTGGAACGGTCAATCTTATTGAGCTCATCAGTTCCGGCTTGCGGATCAATTTGGCCACACTCAACCTGATTGAGCACCCGGTCAAACTGGATCAGCTTGTTCACGTTCACTGGGCCAGCGTCCACTCGGCGGACGACGGTTAGCTCGGGCTGACCAGGGGCCAAAAGCGAGATGACCAATGCCGTGGGTGTGTACAGAAAGACGCCCTGAATCCCCAAAGATGTCGCGACTTGGCTGAGCACGCGTTCCAAACGGTGCGATGGGGTTCCGTAACGATGCAGCATCATTGCCGCTTCGATTAAAAACGTTTGCTGCGGTAGCCTGTCGCTGACTGGCACGGTTTCGGTTAACTTCATTTTAAGCCAGAGAGCATCGTTAGCCCCGTTAATGGTTACTTGCCAAACACCTTGATTGACCCTTGTTTTCTGGAAATGTTCACCTAGGGTTATTAGGTGATTAACCAACGTAGCTCCAGCGCCCGGTAGGTTCTTATGAGTCTGTTTAAAACAACAACTTTTATCATCGCATCGTACTTTTCCATAGGCCTTGTGGTAGCGGAGGATCTGACAGCTCAAAAGAATGACACGATTGCTCGATCGATTTTGGCAAAGATGTCAACCGATGAAAAAATCGGTCAAATGATCCAAGCGGACACCAGCGGATTGGTCAGCCCAGACGATGTAGCAGACTACCATCTGGGGTCCGTTCTTAGTGGCGGGGGCTCCGATCCTAAGGCCGGAAATAGTCTTCAGAATTGGACTCAGCTCTATGAGTCATTGCAAGAGCGTGCGGTGTCAACGCGGCTTGGAATTCCCCTGCTCTTTGGGATCGATGCGGTCCACGGTCACAACAATGTACTTGGTGCTGTGGTTTTCCCACACAACATTGGCTTGGGATGCAGCGGGAATGCTGACTTGGTTCAAGAAATCGGACGGATCACAGCTTTGGAGATGCGTGCCAGCGGTATTCATTGGACGTTCGCACCCTGCGTTACAGTTCCCCGCGACGAACGTTGGGGACGCACTTACGAAGGTTTCTCTGAAGACCCGACGCTCGTAGCCCGGCTTGGTGTTGCCTCCTTAAAGGGACTTCAAGGATCCGGGGTTTCTGATCCCAATTCCGTTCTTGGTTGTGCGAAACACTTTGCCGGAGACGGCGGAACATTTCCCGGGACAGGAAAAAATGTTTGGGGATGGGACCAAGGCGATACAAAGGTTGACGAGGAAACATTTCGAGGCGTTCACCTTTCCACCTATCCACCCGTGATTGCTGCGGGTGCGTTAACAATCATGCCTTCCTACAGCAGCTGGAATGGACTGAAGTGTTCAGCGAACAAGTACCTGCTAACCGATGTCTTGAAAGGCGAGCTCGGTTTTGAAGGATTTTTGATCTCGGACTGGGAAGCAATCGGACAAGTAGATCCAGACTTCAAAACCGCGATTGGAATCTCAATCAACGCAGGCATGGACATGGCGATGGAGCCAACTGCCTATCGCGATTTCTACAAACACCTACAGGCTTTGGTGGCGGAAGGCACCGTGCCCATGTCCCGGATCGATGATGCGGTGCTGCGAATCCTGAAAGTAAAAGCTGCCATGGGATTGCTGGGTGAAAACTATGACTACCACGGCAGCCCAGAACTGCAAAAAGATTTTGGATCTGATGAACACCGCGGCGTGGCACGTCAAGCAGTTCGTGAATCACTGGTATTACTTAAAAATGACGGGACGTTCCCAGTGAATAAAGCGGCCAAAAGGATTCATGTCGCCGGTGCCGCAGCAAACGATTTGGGAATTCAATGCGGGGGCTGGACCATCGATTGGCAAGGTAAGGCAGGCGAAGTTACCAGCGGCGGCACAACCGTTTTGGACGCCATCAAATCATCCGTGGCCCCTGACACAATCGTGACCTTTTCCGCCGATGGTGCGGGATCCGAAGGAGCCGATGTGACCATCGTCGTTATCGGCGAAAAACCCTACGCAGAGTTCGAGGGTGACGACAAGAAATTAGAATTGTCCGAGGAAAACCGTGCCGTCGTACAAACGGTTCATGAGTCTGGAACCCCGATGGTTACCGTGCTGTTTTCTGGACGGCCAATGTTGATCAACGATTCGCTTGAAATCTCGAACGCATTCGTTGCCGCATGGCTGCCGGGAACCGAGGGTTTGGGAGTCACCGACGTTCTCTTTGGTGACCACAAACCAGTCGGCAAGCTATCGTTCACCTGGCCCCGTTCGATCGATCAACTTCCGATCAATCTTAATGATGCGAAAACAAATCCGTTGTTCCCGTTCGGGTTCGGACTCACTGAATAAACCGAAGAAACGCGATTTTTGAATCTCAACGATTGCTGAAATGACTGGGAAACCTTTTTGATGACACGAACCGACCTCGCACTCCGCAGCGAACGTTACCAGCGAGTTGTTTTTTTTATCTTGTGTCTATCACTGGCCCCAATTCCATGGATGATTTGGGGCATCGAAGCCATCGCTGATGACACAATGCACGCCGCCGAAGAAACAGCCGCCCCAGTGTTTGAAAACGGGGAAGCTCAAATCGTCAAAGCGTTCAAGGATTCGGACTATTGGATTCGCGAAGACCTATGGGCGGTGACGGAGTTCAACAGCGATGGCGACGACAAACCTGATCGTATGCATGTAAGCGTCACGCGCCCGCGACAAACGCAAAGTGAGGGCTTAAAGCTTCCGGCAATTTACATCAGCAGCCCTTACTTTGCCGGTACTGGCCCCAGCGGCAGTGAGCACATGTGGGATCCCCGACAAGAACTGGGAGCGGAACCCAACGAGCGCAAGCTTGGGCCACCTGTCAAACGAAAGGGCACCCGGCCAATCATCTCCAAAAGGCATATCAACGATTGGGTACCACGGGGATACGCAGTCGTTCATTCATCTTCACCCGGCACCGGTTTGTCACAAGGATGCCCGACCATTGGCGGCGACAATGAATCGCTCGCACCCAAGGCTGTGATTGATTGGCTGTGCGGAAGAGCCAAAGGGTTCACGACCGTCGATGGGACTGAACAAGTTTTTGCGGACTGGTGTACCGGCAAAGTGGGTATGACCGGTACCTCGTTCAATGGAACGTTGGCACTCGCTGCAGCAACCACCGGTGTCGAGGGGCTTGAAGCGATTATCCCTGTTGCACCCAACACGTCTTACTACCACTACTATCGATCCAACGGACTGATTCGCCATCCTTACGGATATATAGGTGAAGACATCGACTGCCTCTACGAGTTCGTTCACAGCGGCCGCGAAGACCAACGTGAACATTGCAATTGCAAAGTACGCGACGAAGAAATGCTGAAACAATTTGATCGTGTCAACGGAGACTACAACACATTTTGGGCCGGACGTGATTACCTTCACGATCTCGAACCTGTCAAAGCAGCCGTGCTGATGTCTCACGCTTTCAATGACTGGAACGTGGTTCCCGAACACAGCGTCCGAATCTACGAAGCGTTAAAAGCAAATGGTGTGGCAACGCAGACTTTCTTTCATCAAGGTGGACACGGGGGACCGCCGCCGATGAAGCAAATGAATCGATGGTTTACTCGCTATCTTCATGGCGTGCAAAACGGTGTCGAAGAAGATGCAAAGGCGTGGATCGTTCGCGAAGACGCCAAGAGAGATGCCCCCACCGCGTACGAGGACTACCCCAATCCCGATGCCGAACACGTCTCGTTCTATCTCGCCGGTGGTGCTCCCCAGCAGGGAACGCTTTCGCTGACCAAGCAACCAAACAAGAACGAGGAATCGAAAACTGAAACGCTTGTCGACAACTTTTCCTTTGGCGGTGCCACACTGGCTCAAGCTGAATGGACGCAACATCGTTTGATGTACGTAACGCCGAAACTGACCCAACCCGTTCATTTCTCTGGAACACCCCGCATTTCGATACGACTCGCTTGCGATCGCCCCGCCGCCAACTTGTCGGTTTGGTTGGTATCGCTTCCATGGACGGAGGGCAAGAAAACGAAAATCACTGATAACGTGATCACACGCGGTTGGGCCGACCCCCAGAATCATCGGTCGCTCACGCAAGGCGAACCACTCCAGCCCGGTCAGTTCTACGACGTCTCGTTCGACCTACAACCAGACGACCAAATTATCCCTCCGGGGCAACAGATCGGTCTGATGATCTTTTCCAGCGACCGCGACTTCACGCTGCACCCCACCCCCGGCACGCGATTAACAGTCGACCTTCCCGCAACAACCCTGTCGCTGCCCATCGTTGGCGGCAAGCCAGCATTCGAAGAAGCGACAACCCAGTCCATCAGCCAATAACCACATTCCCAACGCGATCGAGAATTCAATTGGCTCCGTACATTTAGCAGGGCCGATCACTTTTTCAATTTGGGGTGCCCATTAGCGGAGCGGCAAGAGCCGCCCGGTGCCTGATTTACCGGATGGCGCGAGCCATTCCGCTAGATTGTAACTTGCCCATCTCCAAGAACTGAGTTGCCCTGGTACATTTAGGTTTGGATTTGCGATAAGGCATTTTGGACAAACTTGTTCGTTGGCTCGTCGGCCTGGCTGTTTGCATTTACCTGATGGGCGGCCTCGATCACCTCTCGATCACCGCCGTAAAGCAAGCCTCGCGTCGCCCAGATGCAGAGCACCATCGCAGCATCGCGTCGTTGTTCGGGATTGGCATGACCAAGACGATCCAGGATCACCGGAAGCATCTTTCGCCCCAACCCTGAAACGATCATCAACAGGACTGAGCGAGCTGATGTGGGCAGGGATTCAATCGCATTGAGAGCAGCTGACGGGTCTTGCTGGACCACGGTCTTCAAAGAATCAAACAGCATCGCATGACGAGGCCCGCCATGCGTGCTGCCTTCAAGTTCACGAACCAAATCAGCAAGCCGATTTGGTTGGGGTTTGGTGGGGTCCATAGAGGAATCGCAGTTCTAGAAAATAGCGGTCTAGCCTCATCCCCAATTTAGCCCGGCAAAATCCGAGAAGAAGATTCGCCTCGATACCCGAGGGCATCTCTCGTTATTCACCGACGGCGGCGGAAACCAATACAGAACGCGCCAGTGACAAACAGAAGCGAGCAGGTTGGTTCTGGTACGGATGTAAACGTGAGATTGTCGAATGCGACAAACGCCGGAACATCACTGAATACAAAAGGCATTTCTGGTGTACCAAAGTCGGTGTTTTGGCTCGACGAAGTAGAGAGCACTAATGAGCTGACGGTTCCCAGCGAGGTGAGATCGATATTTAGCCAATCATTGAGGAAGAAATCGTCTTCAGTCCCGGCATTCCCGAAATTTGCCAAATCCCTGCTTAAAACGCCTGTCGATGATCCTGAACTGTCGAATCCCTCGAAGGTCAAACGAAAGAAGTCACCATCGGTGAATTGGGCGGCCGCATCAAAGTCAAGCGCAGGATCGGGCGCTTCATTGAACATTGAATCAAAGCCATCCAGGCCGTCGAGAGCAAAACGAGCGGCGTATGTTGTGTTGGCAATATCGATCGAGGTCAATTGAGAGGGCGTGGAGAATCGCACAGTTGCTCCATTGTCCGGAGCACCGGTGACAGTGGCACCAGAGCCGGTGGCGACGAGACCATAGTTTGAACCGATCGAAGCTGAACCATCCCCCGCTGATCCGCCGCCAGGAAAGGCTGCGTAAAAATTGGCGAAACCCGGAGTCGTTGTGTTATTGACGTTGGAATAAGAAAAGCCGGGACCAAACCGTTCTGTTTCAAATAAAACAGAACGGCTATCAAAGCCATTGGAGCTAGCGGCTTCACTGTAGCCATCAAAGAACTGACCAGAACCCGCAGGAGGTGTCCCCGTAAAAGTTGTCAGCTCTTCAAAATCAATCACGACTGATTGAGCGTTCACTGACGAAACGAGAACGAGACAAGAAGTCGTCGCTGCTAAAAAGCGAAAAAACATCGATTTCATTGAGTTATCCATCATTGTCTTGGTCCGGCTTGGACCAAAACTTCGAGTTAAGAAAAAGGTAAGGAGTCTAAAATTGATTGTGGTCGACGAACTCATGCTTCCCTCGTGTGATCACTTTCCCAAGCAAACTTAGGTCCATCGATTCATTTAAAATATGAACGGAACCATCTAAAAAAAGCGTCATCGCACCGGCGGGATGCAAAGAGCGAATTTCGTTGTCAAAAAGAGGTGCACGAGGATTATTTATCGAAGTGGCTTGAACAAAAATGTTGTTGCCATTGATCCATTCGTTAGCCGGCCCAAGGACATCTTCGCTAATGCAAAGAGTGTTTGATAAACCGTCAAAACAATCCCGAAAAGCAAGCCGCCGGTTGTAGAGAAACGAACCATCGGTCAGGTCACGATCGAGCATACGTTCGCCGAAAAGTCCGCCGTAGGTGATTTCGCCCAGCTCTGCCCCACGCTCTGGGGACGTTGGGCACAAATATGCTGCAACGGACTGCTTCGCGGCAGGTAGATTCCGGGAATGATCGTAAGGCAATCCAAAGTCGATCATTTCATACAGCGAAGCCTGCTCGATGAAGGGAAGAATGAGAGCGGACCACGCAATATTTTTGGCTTCACGACTTCCTCGGCGCAAGACCCGTGAATCAACACAACCAATCGGCAAAGCGTTGTGGGCGTTGTGATACGAATGCAATGCGATTCCTACTTGATGCAGGTTGTTCCTGCACTGCACTTGCCTTGCCGCTTCACGCGCTGACTGAACGGCAGGCAACAGCAGCGAGATTAACAAGCCGATGATTGCGATTACCACCAGCAATTCAACCAAGGTAAAACCGCTTCGCTTCTGCCAAGGGAACCGTGACGGCGCAGCACTCTTAGAGATCATCTCTGATCTTCCTTTTTCAGAACGAAACACTCGGTTAGCAAACCTACAGACCTTAGGCGGAGCCTAGGACTTTGCGGGTTTACATGGTTGAATGAAATTAACTGGGCATCTGCAACGGTATTTGTTGCGCATTGTCACCGTGACAATTCTGCCTTGACACGGACCTCACCCTAGAAGGTCACATCGCATCCGATCGTTGGTAGGTCTTCTGACTTACGATGTTCCCCCAAACCTTCGCCTTCTCGCTTTGTTTCAACTTTTAGGCTGGAACGTTGCAATGGCTTCAAGAGTGAAGTAGGGGTGACGATCAAGCGAACTTGAACGTCACATCGCTTACAGCGGCTGGGCCGTCTCGGATTCTCACCGAAGTTCCCTGTTTCTGGACTCACACATATGAAAAGCCCAGCACCAACAACCGTTGGCTTGGGACTTTAGCCGGTGGCGCTACCACTGTCAAACGAGCCGCGAAATCTTAAGATGCGTGCATGGATAACAGCTGTCAAATCGTCATTCCGGCCCGTTTAGCGTCTTCCAGACTGCCAGAAAAACTTCTTCGCGTCGCCGGTGGAAAGTCGGTTTTGCAACACGCCTATGACGCAGCCTGCCGGGCTTCATGCACCGATGACGTGATCATTGCGGTGGATGACGATCGCTTGGCTGAAGAAGTCCAGCGGTTTGGTGGGAAGTGGATCATGACCAGCCCGAACTGTGAAAGCGGTACCGATCGGATTGCCGAAGTTGCAACGGCACTGCCGGGTAAAGATGTTTTCGTTAACGTTCAAGGCGATGAGCCGGAAATCGATCCAGCGGTGATCGACCGCGTCGCGAAATGCTTGATTGAAAATTCGACGGCTGACTTGTCGACCGCTGGGGTTCCGATTCGAGAATTGGCGATTTTAGAAGATCCGTCGAACGTCAAGATTGTGATGGCGGGAATGGACGCAACCGAGAATGGCCGCGCGGTGTACTTCAGCCGGTCGGTCGTTCCGCACGTTCGCGGAGGCGGCACCGCTGAATCGCTGGCGAGTGAGCCTCCGATTTTCTGGCACCACATCGGACTGTATGCCTACCGTCGTGATTTCTTGCAGTGGTTCGCATCCCACCCCCCAAGTGTGCTCGAGAAGACCGAGAAGCTTGAACAATTGCGGGCAGTGGAGGCCGGGAAGCGGATTGCGGTGGCTCGGGTTGCGCACGGTACGCCGGGCATTGATACGCTGGAGGACTTTGAGGCGTTTCGGTCGCGGATCGAGAACGTGAAGTAGAGGGTGGAAAACCGTCCCACGGATCGCCTCGCAAGCAAGCTTTCGCCTTATCGAGAGCCGTTTTAGGTTTGTCGTAGCGTAGGCCGGAACAAACGCAGCGCAGTTCAGGCAATGGCACTGGACTGCCTGAACTGTGTTGCGCTGCCTGAACTAGATTGCCTGAACTGCGCTGCGCTTGCTCCGGCCTACATCAACTGTTCCGGCCTACATCAATGCTCCAAACGCTCCTTCCTCTAAGCCGCGTCCTTTCTCAAATCCATGAAACTAAACATCTAATTCGCCATTTCAAGGCTTCGACCTTTCACATTCCCGAGCCGGTGTTATGATTCGTTCCCATGACAAAACATATCTTTGTAACCGGCGGCGTTGTCAGCTCACTTGGCAAGGGCCTGACCAGCGCGTCGATGGGAATGCTGCTTGAACAGCGGGGTTTACGCGTCCGCATGCAGAAACTGGATCCGTACATCAACGTGGACCCAGGCACGATGTCGCCCTACCAGCACGGCGAGGTGTACGTCCTTGATGACGGGTCCGAAACCGACCTGGACCTTGGCCACTACGAACGCTTCACGTCAGGTGAATTAACCCGCGATTGCAATTATACGACGGGACAGATTTACCTGTCCGTGATCGAAAAAGAACGCAAGGGAACGTACCTGGGTAAAACCGTCCAAGTCATTCCTCACATCACCAACGAAATCAAATCTGCTGTCAAACGGATGGGTGGCGATGATGTCGACGTGGTGATCACTGAAATTGGCGGAACCGTGGGCGACATCGAAAGCCTGCCGTTCCTCGAAGCGATCCGTCAATTCTCGCTCGACGTCGG
>CAYVAN010000067.1:0-8729 GCA_964449225.1 uncultured Rhodopirellula sp. | reverse complement strand
CGAAAATGTTCTCTACATGCACCTGACGCTCGTGCCATACTTGAAGGCTGCCGATGAACTGAAAACCAAGCCGACTCAGCACAGCGTCGGTGAGCTTCGCAAGATCGGTATCCAGCCCGACATCTTGGTCTGCCGGTGCGAACATCCAATCAGTCGAGACGATCGCGAGAAAATCGCCTCTTTCTGTAACGTTCCTGTCGATGCTGTCATCGAGGAAAAAGATAAAGACTTCTCGATCTACGAAGTACCAATCTCGTTGGTTGACAATAAGTTGGATGAGCTGGTGGTCAAGCAACTTGGATTGACCAACGCCAACAGCCTGGACATCACGCCTTGGACTGAGTTACTGCATCGCCTGCGAAATCCGAAGCATGAAATTTCGATCGCAGTTGTTGGCAAATATGCCGAACACAAGGACGCTTACAAATCGATCTACGAAGCAATCGACCATGCCGGGATGGGACACCAGGCGCAGGTACGAATCGGCCGCATCCAAAGTGCCGACATCGAACGTGAAGGTGCCGAACGTTTGTTGAGTGGATATCACGGCATCCTTGTACCGGGCGGCTTTGGCGAACGTGGCATCGAAGGCAAGGTGCAAGCGATCAAGTTTGCTCGCGAACGTGGCATTCCGTTCTTTGGCATCTGTTTAGGGATGCAGTGTGCTGTGATCGAGTATGGCCGCCATGTGATTGGCCTGGACGGGGCACACAGCAGCGAATTCGATAAGGACTCGCCTCATCCGGTTATCTGCTTACTTGACGAACAACAAAACGTGACACAAATGGGTGGCACGATGCGGTTGGGAACTCAGCCAACCAAGCTTGATCGACATAGCCTATCGGGCAAGGCATACGGATGCGATAACGTCGACGAACGCCATCGGCACCGTTACGAATTCAACAATCAATTCCGTGGCCAATACGAAGCCAACGGAATGCGATTCGCCGGCACCAGTCCTGATGGTGGACTGGTTGAAATTGTCGAAGTACCAGAACATCCCTGGTTTGTCGCAGTTCAGTATCACCCAGAATTTAAGAGCAAGCCGCTAAAGGCACATCCGCTGTTTTCCGGTTTCGTTGACGCCGCGATCACGCGTCAGAAACTGCGCAAGGCCAGCGATCAGCCAGCCGTCTCGCAAGGCTAGAAAGCCATCGTGTGGCATAGGCTTCCAGCCTGTGCTTTGAATCAACACAGGCTAGAAGCCTATGCGACGAATGTCAGATCCTAAGAGAGAACTAACCGATGAGCGAAGAACAAGTCGAAAAAGAGGAAGCCGCAGCAGCAGGCGACCAGTCACCTGATGAAGTCGCGTCCGATGTGGCTGCAACCGAAGAAACGCCGGCTGATGACGACAATCCGCAGGTCGCCGTGGGCCGCGAGTATCCGGCACCTCCGCCGGCCTCCTTTGAAGTATTGATTTCGATGATGTTTACCCAAGCGATGTCAATGCTTGGCCATATGCCGGATCCCAATACCGGTGAGACGACGGTCAATAAACCTTACGCCAAGCACTCAATTGATACGCTGGAAATGCTGGGCGAGAAGACCAAGGGCAACTTGACCGATGACGAGAAACAGATGCTCTCCGAAGCCATGCACGCGCTGCGAATGGCGTACGTTGGCGCAAAATGATCATGAACCAGCAGCGATCAGGTGGCCAAGCTGCTAATTCATGTGGTTCGCGCCTTCGACTGGCCGGTGCATCAGGTCTTCGTCCGTCAAGTCTTCCAAGTAAGCACTACAGACAAAGTCAGTGGTCGCGATCGTTTGACGAATAAGGTCTTTTGGATCCATTGCATTCTCCTTCAATTTCCAAGGGCAGAAGTTTCACGCAATCGTCTAGCGAGCTAAGCTCACCACAAGGCGATCGAAAGCCAAGACTATCCGTCGAAAATTAAATGGATGCTCTTTGGCAGTACTGAGCAACCGAATCGATAATCGCATGCAAGTCATTTTCAGGTTCATAACCGATTGTTTCGCGGATCCGCCCTAAATCTGGAACACGCCTGCGGATGTCCTCGAACGAATCGTCATAGGCATCACGGTAACTTTGAAACTGGATTTTGGCACTTGGATTGACTCGCTGTACGACCATCTTTGCGAGATTCAAAATCGACACGGGCGTATCGCTGCCGATGTTGTAAACGCGCCCGGCCGCCTCGGGCGTTTCCATTAGCTTGACCACTGCGCCGACGACGTCATTCACGTGGGCAAAGCACCGAACTTGTTCTCCGTCATCATGAACGGTAAGGGGACCACCTGCGATCGCGGATTCCACGAACCGAGGCAACACCATGCCGTAAGCACCGGTTTGGCGAGGACCAACGACATTGAAGAAGCGACCGACAACAACCGGCACGCCATGTTCTTTGTAAAACGCTAGCCCAAGAAACTCATCGATTGCCTTGGACACACCATAGCTCCAACGCGGTTTTGTTGTCGCTCCAAAGACCAAATCATCTTCTTCACACCAAACCTCTTTTGGATTCTTCCCGTAGACTTCACTGGTGCTGGCCAAGAAACAAGGGACCGCTTCGCCACGATCAGCTCGCTCACCAAGTCGTTTCAAAATTAACTGCGTCGGATAGATATTTCGTTCGATCGTTTGAATGGGCTGCTTTGCGATCAACGCCACCCCCACAGCGGCGGCTAGGTGATAAACGCGGTCCGAGCGATCGACGACATCAGCAACTAAATTTTCATCCTCGACGGTGCCCTCGATGTATTCCAGCCCAGGATGATCAATGATGGAGGCCAAATTCTTTGCCTGACCGGTAGAAAGGTCATCGACGACGATAACTTTGAATCCTTGTTCGAGCAGCGAATGGGCGAGGTGCGAGCCGATGAATCCGGCGCCGCCGGTGATGAGGCAGGTGGTTGAAGACACTTGGGTCGGAGCAGTCAAAAAAGGAGAAGATGGGCAAGGCGAGTGCTGGAAGCAGTTTAGTGTGGTTTCGAGGGACAATCGACGACGAATCAGCCATCTACTGGCCAAGCAAACAAACCAACATAGAGAGCTGCGTCGCAGCATCCAGGAAGCTGTACGAAGAAACGGTGGGCCGGGTTCGCCCGATTGGGCGGGGTAGGAGGAAAGTGCGGCGAACTATCGAGTCTTTGCCACCACCGTTAAACTTAAGCAGAGCTTGCGAGACCGAATGTCGGTGGCCCTAGGGCTTCATTGATGGGGGCGTCTTGCAAATAAGCTCTTTCCACAGATTCATTCCAAGGACAGTTTTGGTGCTCGGTAAACCCTGCTCGATCGATCGTTACTTTCTTCGCTCGCTCGGTTTTTTGATTGCAGTCGTGTTGGCAGCAACCACGCCGGCTAGCGTCGTAGCGCAAGACGCTGGAACGCCTGATAGTGGCACGCCGAATAGTGGCAAAGCTAATCAATTAAGCGAGCAACAAGCAGGCGAAAAATCCATGGCGGCCTACGCCGATGCCGCGAACTTTCAAACCGGCGGAGCGATCGAGCTAGCCGTCAAAGGTTGGATTGATTTCCTGGATCAGTATCCCGAACACCCGATGGCATCGAAAGCAGCGCACTATCTTGGCGTCTGCTACATGCAACAAGAATCCCCTGATTACGCCAAAGCAGCTGAAGCATTCGAACGAGCGCTAAACGACAAAGCTTATGATCTCCGCGAAGAAAGCCTCGCCAATCAAGGCTGGTGCCTGTATGCGTCCGGAAGCGATGGCAAGGTTGATTCGGCAAAGCTTGAGCAAGTGATCAGAGTCTATGCATTGCTTCGCAAGGAAACTCCCAAGAGTCGATTTCTTGATCGATCATATTTTTACAGTGGGGAGGCAGCCTACAAACTGGGTGACCCAAAGCGAGCCATCAAGTTCTACGACGACATGCTCTCGCTGGCCGAATCAAACGAATCGCCGCTGCGGTGCGATGCCTTGTACGCGCGAGGCGTCGCGTTGGAAGAGATCGATCAATTCGATCAAGCATTCGCGTCTTACCAGCAACTAATGAACGCTTGCGCTGACAATCCACTTGCCATTGATGTTCGTTTACGACTTGGCGACATTTACATTCTTCGCAACGAATTAGACAAAGCCGTCGATTCGTTCCAAAACGCGATCGATGAATCTCAGGCGTCCACCAAGTCCGATGGCTCGATGGACGAAGCATCCAAAGAGAACATCGCTTACGCAATTTTCCGCCAAGCATATGCACTTGTCCAAGCAAACAAGCCAGCCATGGCTGCGGTCAAGTACGCACAACTCGCTGCGGACTACCCGGACTCTCCCTATGCCGCGAGTGCAACGTTGGCATCGGCTCAAAGCCTCTATCGCAGCGGCGATATCGATGAAGCAGCAAAGACGTTTCGAGTCGTGCTTGGGCAAAAGAATGTCGCCGCGGCGACTGAATCAGCGCACTGGTTGACGCGAATCGCGATCGGGAAAGGCGATGCAAAATCCGCAGTGGAAATCGCAAAAAAGAGAATTGATGAAGGCGTCGAAGGCGAATTTGTCACGGATCTAAAACTGGACCTAGCGGAAGCTTTGTCGATGGATCCTGCGACCGTCGAACAGTCGATGACGCAATTTGAGAGCACCTACCGCGAATCGCCCGACGATGACTTAGCCGCACGTGCTCTTTACAACGCAGCATTTTCAGCACTGCAAGTCGGCCAAGCAAAACATTCACTCAAGCTTGCCTACGAATTCCTAGCCAAGTTTCCGCAAGATTCCCTTGTCAGCGATGTCAAATTTGTTGCCGCCGAATCGCTGCTTGCGGTGGGCGATTCTAAAAAAGCAGCCGAACTCTATCGGCAACTGCTCAGCGATTCCAAACCCTCCAACCCTGGCCGACCGGTCTGGGTGCTGCGTGCCGCCGCGGCGATAAGTGCAAGCAGAGACTTTCAAGGTGCGATTGAACTGATCAATCGCGAGCTCCCCAATTTGAACGCACCGAATCAAAAAGCCGAGGCCAACCTATTGGCAGGGCAAACCCACATGATGGATGGCAAGCCTGAAAAAGCGGCTGATGCTTTCATTGCTGCCTATGACGCTAATCCCAACGGTCCCCGTGCGGAGGAAGCAAAATTGCTGCAAGGCCAAGCATGGGTTGCTGCGGGTGATCGCGATCAGGCTGAAAGTATTTGGAACGCGATCATTGATGGTTCGCCTAAGTCGCGAATGGCTGACCAAGCCAGATTCAAAATCGCCGAACTCGCATCCGCCGGTGGCAACCATGACCGAGCCATCATGCTGCATCAACAAATCTTGAAATCCAACCAAGACCCTGGGCTGCACCCCTACGCTCAGTATGGCATCGGGTTTTCTCAAATCCAAAAAGGGCAGTACGCCGATGCTGCAAACTCGCTCGATCGCATGACCGAACAGTTCCCAAATCATCCACTGACCCGCGACAGCGAATTATCGCGGGGCATCGCACGACGCAACTTGAAGCAGTACGACGAAGCTCGATCAGACTTAAACGCCTACCTAAATCGCAAGCCGATGGGCGTGAACCTGGGGCATGTTCTTTATGAATTGGCATTAATCGATAGCGAGCAATCCAAAGCCAAAGATGCCACATCCAAACTGCAAAGAATCATTCGTGAAGTCCCAGACTATCCAGCGATGGACAAAGTCATTTACGAACTCGGTTGGGCGATGCAGGACAGCGGAAAAAAAGAAGAAGCGATGAAACAATTTGAATCGCTAGTTACCAAATTCCCGAAAACGTCGTTGGCTAGCGAAGCCGCTTACTTTGTCGGTCAACAACATTACCGCAGTAAAGACTGGGGCAAAGCAGCGGAGCAATTCGCGATATCGGCCGCCAAGACCACCGATGATGATGTAAAAGAAAAATCGCTCTATCGACTTGGATGGGCAAACTTCAAGAAAGGCGATTTCAATGAAGCGGAAAAAGCTTTCAGTGACCAAGCAAAGCTATTTCCAGAGAGCAAATTGACGTTTGACGCATCGATGATGGTTGCCGAAAGCCGTTTTAAGCGAGGGGATTATGCGGGATCATTCGACGCCTACGCCAAGTGCCGCCAAGTTATCCAATCCAACGATGACACCGCCAACACGGTACGCAATCCGGCCGAACGACAAGCTCGCGAACTTGTGATGTTGCACGGTGGTCAAAGTGCCGCCCAATTGACTCGGTGGGATGAAGCGTTGTCGTGGTACGACGAACTAAGGCAACGTTTTCCCGCATCAGATTATTTGCCCCAGGTATTCTATGAAACGGGATTTGCCTACCAACAGAAAAACAACCGCGAAAAAGCATTGAAGTTCTTTGGCGAAGTGGCCAACAATTATCGCACGTCCTTGGCCGCTCGAGCTCGATTCATGATGGGCGAGATTCACTTTGCGAATCGTGCTTTCGATAAAGCGATTCCTGAATTTCAACGGGTGATGTTTGGATTCGGTGCTGATTCAGCACCAGCGTCGATCAAGAATTGGCAAGCCAAAAGTGGTTTCGAGGCGGGAAGATGCAGCGAGTTGTTGATGCAGGCAGCGAAAACGGATTCGAATCGCAAGAAAGCTGCGAAGATCAGCCGTAAATTCTACGACTACGTGACTCAAAAACATCCCGATCACGAACTTGCCGAACAAGCCAGCGCACGCATGGAGGCGTTGAAACCGTAATGATCAAATTCCCAACGAAGCTATCAACCCTAATGAAGCTATCAACCCCAATGAAGCTATCAGCGTTGAAAAGCTCTATGATCGCGTATCCTCGAAAGCTTCCCGGCGTCAATATCCCCAGGCAAAAACGAGACACTCGAAGAGCGCGACGTGTCTGCTTAATGTTGTTGCCGATTGCTTTGATACTCGGTGCATTGTCCATCAGCACGGCCAATGCCCAGCTTCCTACCGCCGACTCCAACCGGGAAGTCGTTGATGTCGACGAGATTCAATCGATCATGACGGACGAACCGGTGCTGCAACCCCAGGCTCCGCAACCATCGGGAATTGATCTTCTTACGCTGATCACTCGCGGCGGCGCTTTCATGATTCCGATTGGCATCATGAGCTTGTTGGTGGTTGCGCTTGCGGTCGAACGATCACTAAGTCTTCGTCGCAACAAGTTGATGCCAGAACCGTTGGTCGATGACTTGACTGCGTTGACCAAGCCCATTGATCGATTCAATCCGTCAGTTGCGATGCGAAGTTGTCAGGAATCAACCTCACCGCTGTCGCGGGTCGTAGTTGCCATGCTGGAACGTACCGGACAGCCACTTTCGGATATCGAACGAGCCGCAACCGACGCATTGGAACGCGAAGCCGACTCGCAGGCTGCGCCGATTCGCTGGCTGACGCTTGCCGCTGCGGCAACGCCACTGATGGGATTGCTGGGGACCGTCTGGGGCATGATTGTTGCCTTTCATGAATCCACAACACTGACTGCTGACCGCAGCCGCAGTGAACAGCTTTCCGAAGGAATTTATACGGCGCTCGTTACGACGCTTGCGGGATTAGTCGTTGCGATCCCCGCCGCAATCCTGGCTCTGTATCTTGAAAATCGATTGGCAAGACTGTTTCATCAGATGGAAGAATTTACCTTCCGAATCTCACCGGGTTTGGTTCGCTTTGCGGGCCGCAATCGAATGGATGCGAGCGGAAAACTGCAGCCAATTCAAACGGGCAACCCCGTACCGCCGCCGGCCGCTGTCCAAACAAAGGGGACAGCCCCGCCACCGCCGCCGCCGCCGGAAACAGCCGGTTCGGGACGCCAAAATGACGGTGAAGGGAGAAGGAATTAGGCATGGCGATCAAAATAAAGCGTTCTTCGGTCGCCAGCACACTGAGCCTGACTCCGCTGATTGATGTAGTTTTCCTGCTGCTGATCTTTTTTTTGGTCACTAGCGAATTTGAGGACGAAGAGCGGCGTCTGGACATTGTTCTACCAACTGCCACCAGCGCCATGCCGATGACCAGTAAACCGCGTGAAATCGTGGTGGACATTGATGCGAATGGGAACATTTATGTGGGCGGTAAACCGAAAGCACTCGCCGAACTACAGTCGGTATTGGAGTTCGCGGTTTCGGAGAACCCAACCAATCAGACGGTCGTCATTCGCTCGGACCACCGCACCAGCTTTCAGCCTGTTGTCAGCGTGATGGATGCTTGCAACCGAACAGGCGTTAGCAATTACAGCGTGACGACTCAGGAAGGCCCCAATGGCTAGTGCGACTCGATCAAATCACCACCAAGCCAATCCCGATCGGATGTGGCCGCTGGATGTCTGCATCGCCGGGCTTGCCGGATTGGTGATGTATTTGATCGCAACGCGGTTGAGCTTTAGCGATTCGCGTCCGATGCATAACGCATGGACCTACGCAATCGCAGTTCCGTTAACTGCCATTGGCATGGACATTGTCTTACGGCGAATCGCATCTCACTACGTCCAGAAATCTGTTCAAATTGGATTTCTGGTTAGCGTGTCGCTGCATTTGCTTTTGCTGATTTTAGCAACGGGTGTGTTGATTTTCAGCCGATATAATCCGCAAAGCGTGATGGGTGTCAAACCCGAACGATCGCCGGTCAGCCGGACCGTTCCTGAGTATCTGTTTAAGACAGCTGAGAACCGCGACGCACAGCCGGACTGGTCCAAACCCGCCGATG
This sequence comes from uncultured Rhodopirellula sp., assembly GCA_964449225.1. GTDB lineage: Bacteria > Planctomycetota > Planctomycetia > Pirellulales > Pirellulaceae > Rubripirellula. The sequence continues at coordinate 128 of CAYVAN010000067.1, read as the reverse complement.
CGGAAACCGCTTCTCCTGTCGTTCCGCGAGAACAACGCAAGCTTCCGCCGGTGCAGCATTCGGCTGCACAGCTAGAAATGCCGCTTCCTCCCACTCCGATACAACGGCTGGACAATCAGCATTTACTC
>CAYVAN010000066.1:0-21587 GCA_964449225.1 uncultured Rhodopirellula sp. | reverse complement strand
ATAGAGTGCAGGACATTTGTCCCAAATGTCTCTCGAAAAAAGTCCGCTAAAAACAGAGTCAATTGAGACAATTGACTTACTCTGCAGCGTTCTTTCTAAACCGTTTTCGGTTTCACCAAGCAGTGAAAACCTACGCAGGGCTTTTCTTCTTCGCGCTCTTTTTCGGCTTCCGTCAGCATCTCCTGAACTTGTTTCATCCGTTCGGGATTTAAGGCGGCAGAAATGACCTGCTGATTTCCATCGGGACCAACGGCCACGGTGGTGATCACGGCGACGGTGCCATCGTGCTGCAACGCCTGGATGATATGTTGTCCGACCTGCTCTTCTGCATTGCGGATCGTCGTCACAAATTGAGCAATTTTCTCACCGTCAACATCGTTGGTGACTTGGCCTGTCTTGTTCGGTTTCACGTCCGATTGGGAACCATCTACTGGGATGGTGGACTCTTCGCTTTCTGTTTGAGAAGACGTATCCATCTGACTTTCTTTTGACTCGCTCATGAAGAATTCTCGTCGGCGTAAACTAAATAAGATTGAACAAGTTAGTCCAAATCATCACCACTCACCGTAACAATTTTTTCAAAGCCGGCGACCAAATGAGCCTGTTCAATCTCAAGAACAAAGAATGCAAAGTCCCCAAAATCGGAATACATCGCTGCTGAAGGGTGCTTGCCCAGAAATATAGCACGAATCTCAGCATCTTCCTTACGCGAAAGCCTCGACACCAGGGCAAATCAGTTTTTCAAGCTGGAGACCGTATCGCCGTAGCGAAGCTCGCGTAGAGCTTCGGCGATTGCAGGGAAACCGAACGCCCACGCGGCGATCGCTACTTACTGACGATACCCCAAAAGCGAAAAAGTGATCTGCCCTGGCCTCGACACCAACCCAGACAACAACATCGCCACGAGCCGCGGCCCAGTTCTGACCAACCCGTTATTGGGGTAAAGGAAGGTCCGCAGATCTTGGTTTGGCAGCTTGAACTATCTGAGAGAGAGTTTCCGCAGTCGACCAAGTTTATGGCCAAGTCTTGCCGTTTCTCGGGGCTTTGGACAGTGACTTTAGGTATTCGAGTGATGCTCAAAGATCCAAGTCGGAGTCGCGTTGTGGCATGACTTGGCAACGTACCCCAGCTCTTCCATCAGATCCTCGATGTTGTTCGACGAATCATTTTCGTCGGCCATATCAGGTTCAAGTTCAATCGCGACGACGGGTTTATGCTCGCTAAGAATGTGTTTAGCTCCGCGAATTACGTTGGCTCCGAAACCTTCGGTATCGACTTTGATAAAGCTGATCGGCATCGGATGGTCGGCCAATTCGGTATCGAGCGTGTTCACTTCCACATGAGTGGTTCCAGCACTATCAATGCGATTCATCCCTCGGTTTTTTCGATTGACGACGCTCATCGTTAGTGAACTGGGTTGGTCACCGATTGCCTTATTAACGGCGGTTATTTTTGTTTCGAGCGAGTTCAGCTTGATGTTGTGGGCCAGCAGCGAGAACGTTTCTGGAAACGGCTCAAATGCCACGACATGATCTGCTTGGCAATGCTTGGCAAAGAAGATCGCGTGATTGCCCACAAACGCGCCGATGTCCACAAACGTTCCTTTGGCGGCATACTTTTCCGCGATCATGTCCAGAAACTCGCCTTCGTAAAAGTTCCCGCGTTTCAGGGATCGCGTGATGTGGTCTTTGCGATAAGAACGAAGTCTTGCCTGGTTGTTCTGCCAGGTTACCTGACAGGTTCGGTAACGAAAGGGATTTGCAAGCATGAGTTACTTCCTTCTTGAGAAGATCGTTTTCTATGGCGTCGAGGCACTCGGCATTAGGTGGTAGCAAATCAACTTGGCGAGTGTCCATGGGGAAATTGGTCTTGATCTGATTAGACAGCTGTGAGATTCCTCTGTTTTCCCGTTGGTTATTCTTCCCCGCGAACTTCTTTGAGAACGCATTGAAAATTGCATTCGTCGGAATCGGCCAGACCTACCCATCGCATTTGTGGATGGGAAGGATGCGAGAAATGTTAAAAGACCGGATCGTGGTCAACGTGGACGATCTGCGCAATACGGACCGCGACGCGGTTTTAGCAGAAGACACGCACTACATTCCTAGCAAAATGAGTCGCCTGGGTCGTTTCATGCGAACGATGCGGTTAACGACGCAAAGTGATTCAAAGCTAAGATCCGAGTGGATGTTGCAAACGATTCGCGAATCGGGAGCATCACTTGTCTTTGTTCATTTTTTAGACTTTGCGGTGCGATTTCGTGACGTTTGGGATCGCCTTGACGTTCCGGTGGTGGTGCACTGCCACGGCTACGACATCATGTGGGACGTCCGGGATCAGCAAAAGAAAACGCCGCTTCATCCGCCAAATTATCAGGCCAACGTGCGTTCCTTGCCCGAAAACGTATGGTTCATCGCCAACTCAAATCACACCAAGCGTCAGCTTCTAAAGCTTGACCTCAATCCTGAAAAGATTTTTCTGAAGAGGTTCGGGGTTCCACTTGCCAAGCAGCCAAGATCCATGATGCACGATGCGTCGGCTCAGGTCTTGTTTCTTGGGCGGCTTGTCGATTTCAAAGGGCCCGTTGAAACCGCTCGGGCATTTGGCAAAGTCGTCGCTGACCATTCCGATTCGATGCTTCACTTTGCTGGTTCTGGAAATTTGGCACAAAGCTTAGCGCAGACGATTGCTGAACTTGGCCTTCAATCAAATACGGTTTGCCATGGCGTGGTTAGCCAAGATCAAGGTCGAAAGCTTCGCCGGCAGTCCTGCATCTTTACGGCTCACAATCAAACCGGTGTGACTACCCGACAGGTCGAAGCCTTTGGCGTCAGCATGCTAGAAGCGATGGGCGAAGGCATCCCAGTGGTAACCGGGCGCAGCGGAGGCATTAGTGATTTCATCGAACACGGAACGAACGGACTGCTGTTCGAACCGGGTGATGTTCAAGCCCACGCCGAGATGTTAGATGAATTGTTATCGTCAAAACAACGGCGGCAAATGCTGGGGACCGCCGCTTGGGAAACCGTTCGCGATCGCTATCAACCCGAACACGAATCAGAAGATCTGGATCGCATCTTCTCCACCATCAGTGATCAAAAAGAGCGGCCTACGCTGACCGCTCTTCAAGATTCACGGCTTGCTACACGAGCTGCGTAGCAAGACTTGTTTGCTGATGGCTTAAACGATTCGCCATTCTGTTCCGTTCCATCGATACACCAGACCACTTGGGTCGACACCCCAGACGTCAGTATCAGTGTTAGCAGAGATGGTTTCCAAAGTGATGTCCTGTTGTTGCCATCCGTTGCCAACGCGTCGCCAAACCTGGTTTTGGGCGTTCGTCCCCCAGACCGAACCATCACTGCCGATGGAAATGTCTGTCAACGCGCCGCTGACGCGAGTCCAGGCACCGTTGGCACGGCTGTAAATCTCGTTCCTCGCATTGGTTCCCCAGACGACGCCATCGGAGCCGATTTCAATGTCGACCAAAGTCCCACTGACCCCGCCCCATTGATCACCATCAAGTCGTTAAACATTACTTGCAAGTCCAATACCCCAGACTTCCCCGTTGGATGAAACAGCGATGTCTAGGAGTTGTTGGCCGCCGACGCTTTGCCAGCTTGATCCATTAAATTGTGAAACATTACCGAACGCGTCGATGCCCCAAACTTCGTTAGAGTTGCGGACAGCAATGTTGGTATAGCTGCCGGGAATCCGAGTCCACTGATCACCGTCGCGTCGAAAAACTTCTTCCGAAGCGGTCACCGCGAAGGCGACACCATCTGAACCTGTGGAGACTTGCGTAGGGCTAAATTCGTTCGCGCTACTTTCGGCGAAGCTGATCGCATAAAGTTCGCCGCGGAAACCATTGGCTTGGTTCAGAGCAACGAAGTAGAGCTGCTGGGATACTGGATCCCATTCCAAATCGGTGATCCCGAATGCTCCGGTGGCGAAATCCCGTTCCCCTACGATATCGCCATCCGAGTTAACGGCGTAGGATCGAATCCATCCTGCTGTGAAATCCGCATGCAGGTAGTTGTTCTGGAAACTTCCCGGCCAATTCCCGCCTTCGATGAATGCGCCAGCGATGGATGTCTGAGCTTCAGATCTTGGGAACGCAATTTCTGGGCCGGTAAAGTTTGCTGGATCTTGATTCCCAAATACTCGTTGATTGCCTTGGAAATACGGCCAGCCAAAGTTTTCACCGCCACGGGAAATGTTGATTTCTTCCGAATCAAGGAACTGCACGTCTCCGATATACAGCGTTCCAGGGCGTCCGTCATCAGGATTGCTGCTACCGTCCGAAGCGACAGCAAAACGGTATGGGTTGCGAAGTCCGTAGGCCCAAATCTTTGAACGTACGTCATCCGCATTGCCTGTGAAGAATGGGTTTGATTCGTATCCCTGTCCGGTTTGCGGGTTTACCCGAGCAATGACACCGCCCAAGTTGTCCAAGTTTTGGGCATTGAGGGCGGCGTTGTTGTCGCTGGTGGGAGCAGCATCGCCATAGCTAATCAACAGTGAACCGTCGTTCCCAAATTGCAGATCGCCAACCAGGTGAATATCACCACCGTCGGGGAAACCATTGGATGCGTCTGTACCGATCAAGATACGGCGTGAATTTGGGTCGATCTGGTTTCGGTTCGACGAACTGACCGTGTATCGTTCGAGTCTTCCGAAACGAACACCATTTTCGGAAGCTGTGTACAGCACATAGACGTGTCCGTTTGAGGAGAAGTTTGGATCAAGTGCAAAGCCTGCAAGGCCCTGCGAAGTTCCCACGGAAAAGACTTCATCAGTTAAATCTAGAAACGGAGTTTCGATTCGCTGTCCGTTTTCAACAACGAAAATGTTGCCGAACTTTTCGACCACAAATACGCGCCCGTCATCTGCTACCTTCAACCCTGTTGGTCCAGCAAAATTAGCATTGGGATCAACTAATCGAGAGGTAAAGCCTTCGGGTAATTGAACATCAAGGCTGCCAGGTGGATTCGGCGCGTTGTCATCGTCGTTGACGGTAACAATCGTCGTGCTGTTGATTCCAAAAACGGCGTTGTTGGGGCTGTCGAGGGCAACCGTGAAGGTCTCAATTCCCTCGGGCCTATTATCGTTGATGATCGGCACGTCGAATGATTGACGAGACTCGCCGCTATTGAAAGTCAGTGTTCCGTTGACGCGCCGAAAATCTTGATCAGGGATGGCAAACCCGCCGGGGACGCTGTAGTTGACAGTCGATTGTCCACTAAGATCGCCTTGGCGGATCACCGTTAATGTTACGACGCCCGCGTTTTCATCGACGATGAAGTTTTCCGATTCAAACGAAATGGAAGTCTCAGCTTGGGTGGTGTCATCAGCGCTAAATTGGAAGTATCCATCGGCGTGCAAAGTTTCCGACTGCCAGTTGCCTTCGATAATTCCTTGTCCGTCAACGTAAGTGCCGGTCGAGAATGTACTGGCCGCCTCGGTTTCAAAGGTTTGACCGTTAATCCGAATCCTATCAACGATAAGGTTTTGATCGACGCCTTGCTGTGGATCGTAAACAGAATTGATGAAGGCAATGCGAACCCGATCCGCAGTGATCGCTTCATCCGTGTTGAATGAAAACGTTCGCTGACTTGTTCCGATGTCAGTATAAGTTTGGACGACATTCCCATCGATCAACAATTGAAAGTCTTCATCGCCGGTGTCGCCACGAACATCAATTTCAATGGTGTTCTCGCCATTTGAACCGGTCGCATTGGAACTAAATTGAAAATAACCATTGTTGGTTAGATATTCATTTTGTCGAAAGCCGGCCGTGACTCCATCGGCTGGTAGCCAAGTTCCAGTCGAGAACACTGATGGATCTTCTGTTTGATAGGTCACTCCGTCAACAACGATCCTGTCGATGCGAAGATTTCGATCAACGCCATTGTCGGGATCATAGAGATCGTTAACAAAATTGATGCGAATGTCGTCAACCGAGATTCCGTCAACATCGTAGACGTAGGGTAGGAATTGGCCGTTCGTCGCGTCGGTGTCTCTGACAAACCAAGTTTCAACGACTTCGCCGTTGATTTCCAATTCCATCAATTCATCACTCGTTTGACCCGCTGCCCAAATTTCGATCGCTAGGTGCCCTTGCACACGATCAAGCACGCGTTGATTCAAAAGCGACGCAAACTGGATTGAACCGAAGCGATGCTCCAATTTCCAATCGTATTTCTCAGTCGCCGAGCCGGTCGCGTTAGTAGATGCAGCAACATCGACGTCGATCAGTGAGGCAAGCTTTTCAACAAATTGGACTCCTGAGTCCCCTGCGGCGACACTGCAGCCGTAGATGAGCACGTCGGCTCCGTCAGCGAAGGAGCTATTCCAGGACTGAATTTCTTTAGCGCGCTGAACCAAAATTTCTTGGTTAATGGTCTGGCCAGCAAGACGCAATTGTCCATCAGCACCGTGGCTGATGATGTGCATGGAACCGATCTCATGATGCTTGTTCATGACCTCAGTTAGCTGTTCAATTGGGTCTTCATTAGCGTGAAGAAGAACAAAGGTGGCGTTGTCAGGAATCGCATCTTTCCACTGGCCTAGGTCTTCGACTTCGCTATCGACAATAACCAAGTGCTCCGTGGTAACGGAATCAAGGTCAGCAGTCGACGCTTGAAGCGGAGAGGAAACCGATGCCGTATCGCTGCTAAGCACCGGAGCGATCGCCGCGCCGACGTCTGCTGCTAACATCCGACGGGGTTCTAGTTCAGAAACTTGCCAAGCGGTTCGTGTTCGTCTAGCAGATCGTTTTCGGTTGGTTGGATTCATCGAATGGGTAGGTATAACTAAGAGGCGTGACGGAGAATTTATGAAACTCGAGGCTAATTGTCGGACCCAGAGATTCAAGTGTTCAGGTCGCAAAGTTTGGTATTGCTAGGCCGGTTATCCCGCTTGAGCAGGTGATGCGGCCGGGATGGCCTCGGCAGCTGGCCAGGGGAAGTCAGTTTTTCAAGCTGGGCATTGTCGCTCGGCGCTCCAAGCTGACAGCGCTTTCGGCTCGGAGAGCCGAGCGACAACGGGGAACGCTCCAAAGTAAAAAATGATTTGCCCTGGGCGGCTGGCAGAAGAGAACGTCTTGTTTCGCTGCAAATGAGAGAATGCAGCCACTTAGATGGGTGAAATGGGCACACCCGAAGTACTGCCCCTAGGATCATTCATCTGGGCCAGATGGCGGGCGAAATGCACCCATTTTGGGCTGGACTTGGATGCAGTTTATCGGCGACCCTGAAAACGAGAGAAAGGTTCTGCAATTGTATGACGGCCCACCGAGCGGCCATTTACCGGAGATACTTCAACCGATGATGGCAAAGAACATGCTTAATGAAAAGCAATTAGACATCTTGAGAGATAAGTATCCTTGGCCAGACGAGCGACCAGACTTTGATCCGATTAATTGGAGCCTAGACGGTGGTGGACGGTGGCTGGTAACAGAAAAAATCCAACGGAAAGAATGTGCCGTCGTGCTTGAAATCGGCAGCTTTCTAGGGGGCTCAGTGAAGTCGTGGTTAAATGCATCGCCGGATGTCGTGGTCGTTGCTATCGATCCATGGCCAGAAACCCTAGACCTTTCCGACTATGCCCAAAAGAATAACAAGGGGCCCAAAGCAATCTCACAACTTGGACGCCACGATGGCTTCTATCAGACCTTCTTGGCAAACCTATGGGATCACCGTGATCGTGTGATTCCAGTTCGCGAATACTCCCCAGCGATTCTTCATGAACTTGCATCGATAGGGCTACAGCCCGATTTGATCTACCTTGATTCAGACAAGGTTGGAACCGAGATCGAGATTTGTCATGACCTTTTCCCCAGCGCGGTGATGACAGGCGATGATTGGTGTTGGTCGGATGAATCAGGGAATTTTCCAATTCGAGAACCGGTTCAGAATTACTGCGATGAACATGGTCTTCACCTGAAGGTTGAAAATGCCACTTGGCTAATCGACCGGGATCCTCCATCGCTGGCTTTCCGATGGCGTTGTTTCCGGCGTGCAATTCGGCAAAGACGAAAAGAACGTCGCTCAGAAAATCTGAAGAAAGTCGCCTAGTGGTCTGTCAAAGCTAAAAATTCGCGTTGGCAGCAGTGGATCTTGTGAAAGATCCTTTTGCTTCAGGATCTTTGACAAGATCCACTACCCTAAAACTTGACCCTGACGCGGCACTAGTGGTCCAGCTAAGCCGCGTTGCGGAGCTTTCGAATCGCTTTTTCTAGCTTTTTTAGGGGACCGCGTCGGACAGTTCCGGTGAAGATATGATCGTCGGTGTATCGATCAGCCTGGACGTTACGATGAACCTGATTTGGGTGAATGAGATCGTCAAGGGATTCTGCTAGGACATTAGCTTGATGATTCGTTTTTCGGGTGTGAGTTGCATCTTCACCGAAGCCGATATTTGTGACCAAGTTGCGTTCTGGAATCGCAGTAAGTCCGTGATTCATCCAGCACGATAGCACCCAAGGAAAAGCCCAACTGTGACTCTTTCCCGCGTGGACCCGGTCAAAAATTTCAGTCCAATACTCGACTTCTCGTTCATTATCACAGAATGCCCTAAGTTGACCTTGCTGGCGAAACTCAGGCCAGGCTGGAATTCGCAGGTCAAAGTGTTGCCATGCTCGTCGCCACGTAGCCCAGCCCCAACAATGCGGATACTTTGAAAAGTAATAACTCGCTGTGCTTCGACGAATACCACCCTGGAAATTATTACCAGTAATCGCCATCACCCGCTCATCATTTTGGTAGCGTTCTAACAGGTCGTCGCAAAACGTAAAGAAGCTTGGATCGGCGACGCAGTCGTCTTCTAAAATGATTAAACGGTCCACATCTCGCATCGCGGTCGTGATTGCGCTGCTAATTCTTTGACCACAGCCCATATTCTGATCGGCATAAATCCGCGTAACGTCACACGGCCAATCGATCTCGCTGGTAATCTCGCGGCATTCAGAGACAAGATCATCTTCACCTTGGTGGTCAGTTCTAGCCGCGTCGCTAACCAAAAAAAGCCGAGACGGACGAGTTGACCGAATGACTTTAAAACTCTTCTTTGTCGGTTCAGGACGATTAAACGTGATGAATGCGATCGGCACATCAAATGCATTCATGAATCGGTTCCGCCTGAAATTTTTGAGAGCATTAGAACACCTGAAGTCGGCCAGCGCTACGCGGCAGCTCGCCAAGGCTGCTTCTTAGCATTCGACTTTGGTCTGCGGAGAGTGACCATCATCGAGTGACCTTGGATTTTGCTTTTCCACGGGTACGCAAAGAATCCCGCACGAACGAACAGTTTGGCAAACGCTCGTCGCAGAGACTTTTGAGGCAACGAATCAAGAAAACTAGATGTGTAAAACTTGTAGTGGTACTTCGCCAGGGGTTCGTACTTAATATCAGCGAGCTCAACTTCAAGCAGCTCTGACACCTGCGAGTAGGACTGGGCGTCCCAGCGACTCATGTGATGAGGTGGAAGATCTAATAGATCCCAACGATACCTTTTCGGAAAAGCGTTCTTGTTCGGCGTGGCGACAATTACATGACCGTCTTCGGGTACAAGTGAGATAAGTTCAGAAAGAAATTGAGCGGGGTCTGGGACATGTTCGAGCACTTGAAATGCAAAGACGTAGTCAAATTTCTCACCACGCTGAATCAAGCTGCTAGTCATCTCCGAACGAACGGCGTGTCCGTTTTGGCAACACTGTGATTTTGCAGCTTCGTTTAGCTCCAGACCTTGAATGTTCTGAAAACCAGATTCCCGAAGCTGGTTGAGAAAAGCGCCGCTTCCACAGCCAACCTCTAGAATGCGAATGTCGCGTGACTCTTCACGCAATCCCTTGATGGCTTCATCGAATTCCCACTTGTTTTCCATGTAGTAATACGGAAGCTCGCCTAGGGCTTCGTAGAATTCCCCGCTACCAGGGTCGCAGCCATTGAATTTCCAGATGCCGGTTTCGCTCTCGCGATGCAGCTCAATTTCCGACTGAGTTAGAAATGGGGCAATGGAGATACCAAATTTGCTTTGGTACTTCTCGGCAAGCTCCGATGCATTCCAACGATTTTGTGTCTTCATAGTATTGTCTTGTCTAATGAGCAATTAGGCAGCGATCCCACTGCTCTTGATGGTTTTTCCAGAGTTGGAAAGCAAGTTTCGATAGAGCTGCTGATACCCGTTGGCTTCTTTCTCGCCGGCGTATTCGGTTTCGATCATTGTCCGGGCACTGTGCCCCAGTTTGGTAACAGCGTGATGGTTGGTAAGAAGCTGCCGGATCTTTTCTGCCAAGTCGTTGCTATCGCCCGTTTTGGCGACCAGCCCAGAAACACCTGGCCGGACGTAGTCGGGAATTCCGCCAGCGTCGAAGGCGACGATGGGAGTTCCGCAGGCCATTGCTTCCAGACCGGTTAAGGGCAGGTTGTCCTCGAGTGAGGGCAGAACAAACACATCCGCGGCGCTAAAGACCGTTCGCTGCCCAAGGGTTCCCGTAATCGAACCGACCGAATGTATCGGAGGCATCGGACTTGTTGATTTCGGAAGTTCGCCACCCCCGAATACCAATCCTACAACTCCGGGGAGGTCGGCGATCGCGGCGAAAGCTTCGGCCATCTGCTTGCCGCCTTTGCGAATGTTCTTGACATCCATCGCGCCAAAGCAAACAACGGTTGCGTCGGGATCAATCCCAAGACGACCGCGGGCTTCGTGGCGATCCATTGGGTAATAGATGTCGGTGTTGATACCGTAGGGAATGTGCGTGAATGACTTTACACTGCGAAGCAATGAGCTGGATTTGGCGGTTTCGATCAACCAACGACTCGGTGCAGCGATGTGCAGGTTGATGTCTGCTAACGCCTTCGCCTTCGCCTGAAACGATCGGTGGCTGAAGTCTTTCTCTGCGGGATTTGGTAGTTGGGGACAGTTGCCACAACCAGATAAGTATTGGTCGCAACCTTCGCTGAAGTGGCATCCGCCGGTGAAGGCGTTCATGTCGTGTAGCGTCCAAACGACAGGCTGGTCTGGAGCTAGCGAGCCAAAGAAACTGGATTGATCGATAAACTTGTCGATCCAGTGCAAATGAATGACTTCGTTATCGATCGACTGAATCGACTGATTGGAAAGTGGCCAGGGTGTGAACGGAGCACCCTGGGGCGCGGTGAAGATTTCGTGCCCTTTGGATCGACCGCGAAGAGCACGTTTGAACGATTCTCGGTGATGGCGGAACTGGATGCCCTTGATCAGGCGATTGGCCAAGTTTCCCCGGTTCCATGTCGCAGCATGATAAGTCCCGTCCAGATCTAGCGGCTCGCCTTGATTAGCCGAGTAACAATAGTGGCTGTCGACACCCAGCTGGACCAGCTCACGATGCAGCCTTCGCGATGCAGTTGCTGCTCCGCCATCAAGAAAGGTGTTGTAGTGGGTGACTCGCATGAGACTTGCATCCCTGTTAGCCGGTTTGCCGCCATTCACGATTAAGCCACCAGTTCGCTGGCACCGACGCGGTCAATCCACGTTGCGACGTTGATGGGACCGTGGGGAACGCGGCTTCGTTTAATCTTGTACGCAACCTTCGTCATGCGGCCCTGTTCACGTGGCCAAGTGTGATAGGCGCGAAGCGGTGACAGCAGATCTTTCAACGCCAATCGATCAGCTTTCAATGCAGCCGTTGTGCTAGGGTCGGCATGGTATTGCGCCCAGCCAATCGTGCCGCAAATTCCGCACGCACCAAAGTGATCCGATGAAAGAACATCATCAAGGAAATTGTGGATTCGGTCACCACTGCGATTAAGCACGTCATGAAAAGCGATGATGCCGCGATCTGCTAAATGGGGCAGGAACGCTTTTATGTCGTCGCGAACCGTTGCAATGTCGTTGGCACCATCGTTCCACAATAAACGAAGTGGTCGATTCCATGACTGATACATATCGAATGAAAAGACATCAATCGCATCAACATCTGATGCCACGCCAGCGGCTTGCAGGTTTGTGTGCAATTCGGGGGCTTCAAGCGGATCAATGCTGGTGACGCGTGCTCGGTCACTCAGCTGCGCAGCCAACGCCAAAACGATGGTTGATTTTCCATGGAAAGCACCCAATTCCAAAATTTCGCCTTCGGCGGTTGGAAAAGCAGCCGCAGCGGCCAAAAACTCGACTTCTCGGTCAGTCAACCAGCCGTCGACGCCTTGAAGAATCCCCGAAAAGCGGCTTCTTAGATTGTTGAAAACAACGAGTTCCTGTGAATGAATGTCCATTTTTCCGTCCTTGGATTTCAGGGTTGCCTTGCTTATCGGAAGCACAATTGGACATTCGCAGTTTCAGCTATCTGACACAAGAACAGATTTATGGGTACTTCCACCCGTCCCAGGGCAAGTCAGTTTTTCAAGCTGGGCATTGTCGCTCGGCTTTCCGAGCTGACAGCGCCTATTGCTTGGAGAGCCGAGCGACAACGGGGAACGCTCCCAAGTGAAAAAATGATTGCCCTGCCCCCGCACCCGCACCCCGGTCCATACCTTTACCAACGATGCGTACCAAAATTTTGTGCAAAAAATTGGTACAAAGGTTGCTCCTACTACGCGTCTAAGGAATGTATGCAGTGAACAATGACGTGGTGATTTGTACGCACCATCACTTCATGGCCTTGCTTTATCCATCTAACTCATTTGCAGCGAATTACTATGTCCACCGCGATTTCTGCACGGCCCAAACGCACATTCATCCAGCAGACAGGTTGCGTTTTCAAAGCCTGGATACGTCAACCTTCGCAGGTCGCGACGATATGCCCGAGTTCGCCATTCTTGACCGAGCACCTCGCCGATCGCGAATGCGTTCGCAATGCTGATCGTATTGTCGAATTAGGGCCTGGCGCGGGCGGCACAACCGAGGCGTTGCTCGCCCAAATGCGACCCCATTCTCGGCTGCTGGCGATTGAAAAAACGGAGGCGTTTGCCGGAGCCCTAAACACGATTGAAGATCCAAGATTACAGATTGAAATCGCAGATGCGTGTGATTTGATAAATTTGGCCGCTCAAAGCGGATTCGCCGATGCTGACGTTTTAATTTCCGGAATACCATTTAGCACGCTGCCCCATTCCGTCGCTGAGCAGATCATCAACTCGGTGCATGAAGTCTTGCGACCTGGTGGGGTCTTTGTTGCTTATCAGCTTAAGTCGAATGTGAAACGCTACGCCCAACCCCTCTTTGGCAAACCTAAGACTGAACTGATTCCGATCAATCTTCCGCCTTTAAAAGCCTTCGTTTGGCGAAAGGCTTAGAACTGGCCAGACGATTGATTTGGGCAACGGGTACACGAGATGTTAACGGGTGAAGTAAACTTATTTTAGGGTCGCGTGCGTCTCGCTCACTTCTGCCTTGTGGTGCGGGAAAGCCATCGAGCATCGGCACGTTTCCTTCCGCCTCGAAATTTTCCGTTGGCATCATTGGTCGAAGTCTCCTAACGCATGAGTATCTACTACATCGTTTCAATGGTGCTGCTTGTCCTGCTGGGTTTTCTCTGTGTGGGATCCTTGCTGAATCTTAGCAACCACCCACATTGGTTTATTCGCGGTTGGGACTTTCCTCGGGTTCAACTTGTTGTCAGCGCATGGATTCTGGTGGCTGCTTATGCACTGGTTCGCCAATTAGGTGGCGATGCGAGTGTTCCGCCCGCGACCGCATTTCTAGCGATGGCGATTCTATTGACCGCATGGCATGGTTTTCGAATCATTCCCTACACGGTATTACTACCCAAACAGTCGGCTGATACACCCCAGCGACTGATTGCGGATCACCGCGACGATCAACACACAATCCGTGCGGTAATGACCAATGTCGAGATGGAGAACGATCAATACGAGCGATGGATTAGCGAGATGAAAGACGCCGATCCTGACTTGATTCTTGTTCTAGAAATCGATCAAGCGTGGTTGGAAGCAACGTCTCAGTTCATTGAATCCTACCCCTATCGCGTGGTTGAGCCTCAGGACAATTGGTACGGAATGATGCTGCTTTCTCGTTTGCCACTTATCGATCATCAAGTTAGGTATCTTGTTCAGGACGACATTCCGTCGATCGACGCCAAGATCAAACTGGACGATGGATCGATCTTGCGTTTTGTTGGCGTTCACCCCCGACCACCCGAACCGATTCGTGGAAATGACGCGACTGCTCGCGACGCAGAATTGACGCTTTGGGGATTGGAACTCGCCAACGACAAGGGGCTTGTGATTATCGGCGGAGACTTAAATGATGTGGCTTGGTCTCAGACCACGCGGTTATTTTTACGGACCAGTGGATTGTTGGACCCGCGGCGTGGACGAGGTTTTTTTAATACCTTCCATGCCGACCATTGGTATATGCGTTTCCCGCTCGACCACGTCTTTCATTCACCACACTTTACGATCAGCAAAATCGAGCGGTTGGGGTTTGTGGGTTCCGATCACTTTCCAATCCAGATCGATCTTCGTCACACGCCACAGGAATTTGATGAGCACGACGTTTTTGAGAATAAAGAATCGGATGCAGAGGAAATTGATACCCGGATCGAGCGAGCTCAACAGAACGAAGAGCTAACCGGCGAGGCACTTTGACTGAGGTGTCGATTCACCATCGCAATCATGGGAAACCGATCGGAACGATGGCGTACCGGTGCGAACGAACAAACGGTGTTGGCATCCCATAATTCGGTATTGTTTCAGCCCAACGGTTGGAAAGCGATTCGCGAAGCGTTGCAGTCTTTGACCGACTAAGCCCGATGCTTACGTGGCCATCTTTGCACGGGTTTTCTTGAGTGGCTTTTCCTGTGCGTCGGGGAGGTTATTGCATCTGAGCAAGAAGTGAGGGCATCGCTGTCTTACGGAGCCAAATCCGCAATTCCCCGATGTCGTCGTTGGTCGGTTTGGGGTGACGAGCTTGTGGTCGTGTCCGCCGGTTAGAAACTTGTTTTCATCAAAACCGAGATGACGTAGCAACAACGGCCCTTTCGGAATCGCATTGAGTTCCAAGAAATCATCTAGTAGATCGACTAGGACGCAGCGATCCAGCAACGCTTGGTCCACGGAAACCCGGTCATCAAATCGCCACAGGGTTAAGGTCAACGCGTTTACGAATCTGATCAATGACCAAGTCGATTCGAGTCAGCATGAAGTCGATGAAGACCTGCTAGAGTTCATCAATGAACAGGACATTCATCTCCATCGGATTGACGCAAATATGAAAGCGCAAGAGAAAGCTTTGCTGGTGAATTCTGCGGCGGCACCTAAGAAAGTAGGATGGTCATCCCAGCAGAAGTGTTTGAAAATGCTGGTCAAATCCACGAAAGCCATGCTCGCTTGATGCCAAAAAAACAAACGGAGCTTGCATCGCTAGCCGCGACTGATAACAGTAATGGCGGGACGTCGTAAGTGAAAACGAAGTTCCGTTTTTCAATGCTTGTGATCTATTAAGTCGTTCACTGGATTTTACTCAGTCACTAAATTTTCAGGCTTCAATAGTCTTTGAATCACACATCCACTCATTGGTTCGGACAATGGATATGACTATCTTTCGACTCTCGGCGATGGCTTTCGTTATCACGATGCACATCGTTGTTAACCTGTGTGCTTTGCAGGTCAGCGGCCAAGGCACTCAGACGCTTTCGCTTGACGCACAGTTTGACAAAGTCGAGGTTATTTCTACCCGGACTAAAGAACTACCTCGTTCATGCAACGTGTCCTACACGCTGACGGCGACCGATGCCGAGGATGATTTAAACAAGCAGTCGTCTCCGAATGTCTTGGTGTTCTTTTTGGACGATTTTGGCTGGGCGGATTGGCAGCAGAATGGGGCTGACACAGGGTCGGTGTTTTACGAAACACCCAACATGAACAGCTTGGCCAGTGAAGGGATGTACTTTACCAGTGGCTACGCTTCGACGCCGGTCTGTTCTCCGACTCGCGGTTCGTTGTTGACTGGACAGTCACCGGCTTACAGTAAAGTCAGCGACTGGATCTCTGGATCGGGGGATGCTGGTCGACCGGTTCGCGAAGCGGAGTGGGTCAAGAAGCTGGACATCGACAACTCCATCTTCCCGGAGGTGATGGCTGATAATGGTTACCGCGCCATTCACATCGGCAAGTGGCATCTTGGGCATGGTGTTATCCCCGAAGCGGATCCGCTGAACCATGGGTTTGATGTCAATATCGGCGGGAACCAATATGGAACCCCACCTGGGCCAGAACGTTACTTTGCATCCGAGAAAGGGTTCTCAAACTTGCCGAACTTGGGGCCGGAAGTTGCTCCGAAAGGGAGTTACCTCACCGATGTATTGACACAACAAACAGTCCAGCAGATTCGATTGGCGGCCAGCGAAAAGACGCCATTCATGTTGTACCTGGCGCACTACGCGGTTCACACGCCTGTTCAAGCCCCGAAGTCGACAGTTCAAAAATATCAGGACAAGTTGGATAACCATCCAGAGATGGACTGGAAAGGACAGACGAATCCCACCTACGCAGCCATGATCGAGCACGTCGATCGTTCTCTGGGTGACATCATGGCTGCATTGGAAGACCCGGACGGCGATCCGCTGACTGATGACTCGATTGCGTCGAATACCTTGTTGGTCTTGTCTTCGGATAACGGCGGGCTATTCGGCAACCGACCGCTTCGCGATGGGAAAGGCGGCGACTACGAAGGTGGCGTTCGTGAACCATGGATCTTTCGGTGGCCTGGTAAAATTGCTCCTGGAATAAACACAGAGCCGATCATCTCTCATGACCTCTATCCCACCGTCTTGTCCGTCACCGGACTGGAGACTCCAAAGGGACATGTCGTCAACGGACAAGACCTCACTCCGCTGTTGATGGGTGGAGAGTTTAAACGCAAGACGCCGCTGGTCTTTCATTATCCTCACTGGTCCCCGGCCTACCAAGGCGGAACACCACACTCTGCTCTTCGACAAGGTGACTGGAGCCTCGTGTACAAGTATGCCACGGCCAGTTGGGAACTCTATAACCTTGCAAATGACATTGGCGAAACCAAGAATTTGATTGGTGACGAATCCGATGAGGTTCAACAAACGCTGTCACAGATGTTGGTGGAAGGTTTAGAAATGCTCGACGCTAACTATCCCAGAAACAAAGCTACTCTGGCAGAAGAGCCCCCGGTTCCGATTGGACGCTAGTTCAATAGTTCTGGGGTAGGTAAGTAAGCAACAGGCGATCGATTCTTCGTAGTGCATCGTGTTAAAGATGCCGAACCGCCGGGATCTTTAACAAGATCCACTACTAAGAATTGAGGGTCAACGACGGCGCGATCGCATCAACAAAGTAGAGCGATCTTGGTTTTGGTATGACGATGTATCCACCAGGCAAAATCCTTATGAAAAACTGCAAGACCTTACTTGTTACAAAAGTTGTTCTTGTTCTGTTTCTGTCGACAGGAAACCTCTTGGCCGACAACAAAAAAGAATCTACTAAAGCTGATCTGGCGCAGATGGACTTATCAGGACAATGGACATTCCAAATCGATCGCCAGGACAAAGGCATCGACGAAAATTGGTTTGCCAACGATCTTCAGGACACGATCAAGCTGCCGGGCTCCATGCCTGAGCGAAGCAAAGGGTTTCCAGTAGGTGCGGATACAGAGTTTACCGGCAGCACCTGGAAAGAATATGACGACGGGAAAACGTGGCTCGACGACGAAAACTACAAACCGTATCTGAGCGAAGATGAATTCCGTTATCCGTTTTGGTTGATCTCCGATTACCACTACGTAGGGGCTGCGTGGTACCAGAAGAAAATCACCATCCCGCAAAGCTGGACGGGAAAACCGGTTGAGCTTTTTCTAGAACGACCTCACTGGCAAACTCAACTTTGGGTCAACGATACGCCGGTGGGACAGCAGGATGCTCTGGGGGTTGCGCACCGTTATGACGTGGGTGAATTTCTACGCCCCGGTTCCAATACCATCACGCTACGAATTGACAATCGAGTCAAGATTGGCGTCGGCGTGGATGCGCACAGTGTTTCTGACAATACCCAGGGGAATTGGAATGGGATTGTCGGGACTATCAAACTGGTGCGGAAAGACCCCGTGTACATTTCCAATGTGAAAATTTTTCCGGATGTGAAAAACAAATCCGCCCGGTTAGAGATCCAGTTGAACAATCGCACTGATGCGATTCAAAAAGGCACCCTGACTCTATCGGCCGACGCGTTGCATTCTTCTACGCCTCACAAAGTCGACTCGCATCGATCGAACTTTGAAATGGGATCGAAGGCAAAGACGGTCGTGGTGGAATATCCGATGGGTGACGACATGCTGTTGTGGGATGAATTCAATCCCAACATCTATCAGCTGTCCGTTCGGCTCGACGCGGGAACGGCCAAGGACTTATGGGTTGGTAGTTTTGGAATGCGTGAAATTCGACAGGCCGGTAAGAGTATTGAAATCAACGATCGGCCGGTCTTTTTCCGTGGCACACTCGATTGCTGCATCTTTCCCAAAACTGGTTATCCACCAACAACGGTCGAAGCCTGGGAACGAATCATTCAAATCTGCAAGTCACATGGATTGAATCACGTTCGATTTCATTCCTGGTGCCCGCCCAAGGCTGCGTTCGTTGCCGCCGACAAGCTTGGTTTTTATTATCAAGTCGAAGCTTCGGCTTGGGCGAATAAGCTGGGCGCTGGCGAGTCGATTGACCCGTGGATTTATGACGAGTGCGAACGGATGGTTGCGGCATACGGCAACCATCCATCGTTCTGCCTGATGGCGTATGGCAACGAGCCGCATGGAAAAAAACACAAAGACTATCTGACGAAATTTGTTAAGCATTGGAAGCCGAAGGATTCTCGCCGTCTTTACACAACCGCTGCGGGATGGCCGCTGATCCCGGAAAATCAGTTCCACAATGCTCATAACATTCGTATCCAGGCGTGGAACGCAAACCTGAACGGTATTATCAACAAGGAAGCACCGAAAAGCGATTATGACTGGCAGCATCTGATATCAAAATTTAACGCGCCGGTAGTAAGCCACGAGATCGGGCAGTGGTGTGTGTATCCCAACTTTCGGGAAACCCCCAAATACGACGGCGTGCTCAAAGCAACGAACTTTGAGATTTTTCGTGAAAGCCTGAAATCAAAAGGCCTGCTTCATCTTGCGGACGATTACGTCAAAGCCTCAGGAAAATTGCAGGCACTGTGTTACAAAGCCGATATTGAAGCCGCGCTAAGAACCAGAGGCTTTAGCGGATTCCAGTTGTTGAGTCTGCAAGATTTCCCCGGCCAGGGGACCGCATTGATCGGCGTTCTGGATCCGTTCTGGGATGAAAAAGGATACATCTCGGCCGAAGAGTTCAGGGAGTTTTCCAGCGAAACTGTTCCGTTGGCTAGGTTCCGCAAAATGATCTTCACCAGTGATGAAAAGGTGGAGTGCCGCATCGAGGTCGCACACTATGGCGAGCACCAGATTGACTCTGTGATTCCTACGTGGAAGATCGTCGATGACCAAGGCAAACTGGTCCGCGAAGGAACACTACCGGAAACAAAAATCGTGTTGGGCAATGGGCAACCGCTCGGTTCGATCAGTGAAAAATTCGACGTCAAGAAAGCCGAGCAGTTTCAATTACAAGTCGATTTGGCTGGGTACAGTAACCGTTGGGATTTCTGGGTGTTCCCGCACAAGCTTCCCCAAGTCAATGAAGACATTCTGGTAGTTTCCAAGCTCACTGATGAAGCGTTAGCGAACTTGGATCAAGGCGGTAAGGTGCTGCTGACGGTTAAGAAAGGCGAGATTAAGGACGGCAAAGGTGGCGAGGTGGCTGTCGGGTTTTCGTCGATCTTTTGGAACACTGCTTGGACCAATGGACAGAAGCCACATACGCTCGGAATCTTATGCGACCCCGAACATCCTGCGTTGGCAGAGTTCCCCACCGAGTATCACTCCAATTGGCAGTGGTGGGATGCGATGCTGCATTCAAATGCAATCTCGCTAAGTGGTTTTAAGAACAAACCCGACCCGATCGTGCGAATCATTGATGACTGGGTGACCAATCGAAATCTTGCCATGGTTTTCGAGGCCAAAATTGGGAAAGGGAAACTGCTTGTGTCCGGGGCGGACCTGCAATCGGATCTTGAAACGAGACCGGAAGCACGGCAGATGCTGTTCAGCCTAAAAAGCTACATGGTCAGTGATCAGTTCAACCCCAAGACTTTGGTCAACGCTGAAGAGATCAAAGCACTATTCAAGACGTCATCGGAGCAGGTGACGCTCGGTGCCGTGACAGAGGCAGACAGCTTTGAACGCGGGCATGAAGCAGAAAAGGTGCTCGATGGCGATCCAAAGACGCTATGGCATACGGCCTGGAAAACGGAAACCCCCGGATATCCGCACTCCCTACAGATCGAGCTCAGCGAGCCGGTCGCGTTAACGGGGATTACCTGTCTTCCTAGACAAGATGGCAGTAGGAACGGACTCATTGCAGGGTACGAAATCTATATCAGTCGTGATGCCCAAAAGAAGGGTGACCTGATTGCGAGCGGCTCATTTGCGGCGGATGCGAAACTCAAAACAGTTCCGTTTGATGAACCGGTAACAGGTCGATACATCACGTTCGTCGCTACCCAAGGCTTCGGTGATGATAAGTTCGCCTCGATGGCAGAGCTTGGCTTGCTGACCAACTAATTCAGCAAAAATGCGATCGTCGATTGGTTCAAAAACGATTCGCGTTTAGCGTTTTCGTTTCTTTAGCGGCTGAATCTTAGTGCGACTGCATCATTGATGCTCCTTGGAGTTCTTGCTCGTTTTCGGCCCCAACCCAGCATGCGCCAAGGCCAAATCTAAACGCTCATCATCAAGAGTGGCCAATCGCCTGTACGAAGCCCAGGACGAGATTGACCAGCACCGGGACGAACGAATCGAACAAATTGAGGGGCAACTACGCAGGCAGACAAGCATCACGTCGTTGTTCAGCTTTCACTGGACGCTGGAGGGGAAAGAATGACCACAACCGCCGACGTGTCCGGAAATTCGCCAAATCAACCGGAGTCGTTTCCCCAAGACTTTTGCCGGTATTTCCGCCAAATCGGCGACGATTTCTTGTCAACACAAGGAACCCAGTCCGATCCGCCTTGATTTTCGGCAAGTCGTAGCCGATACTTCGTGTAACACATCCGCTGTGCCCCTCCTGGAACTGGTCATGTGCCACCTCAGTGACGTACATCATAGGCGGGTTTTAACCGAACAAAACGCTCTTTCAGAGCTTCAACGCATTACAGCCGCCCCGCCTCTGGTGATCTTTGATCAACAAGCGCATCTCGGGCGGCTTCTTTTTTGCGCTCACGTTGACTTCGGGTCAGTTCAGTCGGGAGGATTTGCATAATGGCAACTCCTTACACCAAGCCTTGGATGTCGTTGGCTGATCAAGTCAATAAACTGAAATCTCGTGGTTTAGTCGTCAGCGATCCAACTGGTGCAACAGAGTATCTGGGGCACGTCAACTATTACCGCTTTGCTGGTTACTCATTGGCATTTTGCAGTGGGCAGCGAGATATTGTCAATTGTTGTGTTCTAAGAAATTGAATTAGGCGGCGATTTCATCC